>SVLL01000014.1 GCA_015067935.1 Oscillospiraceae bacterium
ATCCTCGGCTTCCAAAAATTTAAGGCTATGTAGGTATCATCAGGTTACCTACATAGCTGTAGGTATCATAGATTGACACACACATGGGTCACCGCGCCGATGAGCTTGCCATCCTGCATAATCGGCGAGCCGCTCATCCCCTGCACGATGCCGCCGGTACACGCCAAAAGAGCCGTATCCGTCACCTTCAGCAGCAGATTCCGCCCGCCGTCGCGGCTCTGGGGATAAATTTTGAGAATTTTCACAGAATATTCCCGTACCCCTTCCCCGGAAACCGTGGACCGAATCACTGCGTCTCCTACCTTCACCTGAGAAGCGGTGGCAATGGGCACTGTTTGCCCTTCCCAACCTTTTTCGCACATGCCGAACACACCCTGCTGGGTATTCCGCTGCAGCCTTCCCACAGCCTCCGGGGATTCCATCGTGCCGTAAAGCTGCCCCGGTTCTCCGATTTTTCCTTTTTTTACCGCTGTCACCCGGGCATCGTATGCCCAGCCCTCGGCAAGCTGCAGCAATTTCCCGTTGCCATCGTTGACCCCGTGCCCCAGCGTGCCAAATTGCTTTGTCGCCGGATCATACCAAGTCACCGTACCGATTCCCGTAACGCCCTGCCGCAGATAAACGCCCAATTTCGGACCATCCGGGGTAATTACAGGCGACATTTTCAGATTTTCCGTTTTCCCCTGCCGCTGAATCTGAATGGAAACCGTCCCATCGGAGCATTCCAATGCCTTGCGTACATCCTCGGCGCAGGTGATGACCACATCATCAATTTTCTGAATAATGTCACCACCCAGCAAACCTGCCGCCTTGGCACTGACGCCCTGAATTTCATCAAATCCGGCAATGGTCACCTGATTGTCCCGCAGTTCCAGCCCTACGATTCTCCCCACCGGCACCAATTCCTTTGCCAGTGCGGTTGTCGTCAATAAATATACACACAGCATCGTGCAGCCGATGCGTCTGAGCAAATTTTTTCCTTTCATTTTCTTCACCTCCGCCCTCTTAATATTCCAAAGGCAAATGAAAAGTAACCGCTGAAAAAGTCGAAAAATTTGGGAAAATTTTGCAATGATTTTTCTTTTACCTATTGACAAAGTAGGTAAGTAATGCTATATTACCCACGGAAATACTAGGTAAATAAAAACTGTCACGCCGGGTCGGCATCCATGCCGGCCTTTCAGGAGGATTTTATATGCAAGTTTACGCAGATAATGCCGCCACTACCAAAATCAGTGCCGCGGCTTTGCAGGCCATGCTGCCTGCCTTTGAAACCTATTACGGCAACCCCTCCAGCCTGCACTCCGTAGGTCAGGAGGCCAAGGAGCTGCTGGAAGATGCCCGTAACCGAATCGCCAAGTGCATCGGTGCCGAGCCCCGGGAGATTTACTTCACCTCCGGCGGCAGTGAGGCCGACAATCAGGCGATTCTTTCCGCTGCAAAATTGGGCGCGAAAAAAGGCAAAAAGCACATTATTTCCACCGCTTTCGAGCATCACGCTGTTCTGCATGTGCTGGAAAAGCTGGAAAAAGAGGGCTTTGAAGTCACCTATCTGGATGTAAAAACCAATCACAACATCACCGCTCAGGATGTGAAAAACGCCATCCGGGAGGACACCTGTCTTGTCACCGTGATGTACGCCAATAACGAAATCGGCTCGGTGCTTCCCATTCCCGAAATTGGTGCGGTCTGTAAGGAAGCCGGTGTGCTTTTCCATACCGATGCTGTGCAGGCGGTTGGTCATATCGCCATTGATGTCAAAAAGGAAAACATCGATATGCTCAGCCTTTCCGCCCATAAGTTCCATGGTCCCAAGGGCATCGGCGTGCTGTACTGCCGCCGGGGCATTCTGCTGACCAACCTGATCGACGGTGGTGCGCAGGAACGGGGCAAGCGTGCCGGCACGGAAAATCTGCCTGCCATCTGCGGCATGGTTGCCGCTTTGGAAGACAGCCTTGCCCATTTGGAAGAAAACACCGCCAAGGTCACCGCACTGCGGGATAAGCTGATCGACGGTCTGTCCAAAATTCCCCACTGCGCCCTGAACGGTGACCCTGTCAACCGCCTGAGCGGCAATGTGAGCTTCTGCTTTGAGGGCATTGAGGGCGAAAGTCTGCTGCTTCTGCTGGATATGAAGGGCGTTCAGGCATCCTCCGGCTCTGCCTGCACCTCCGGCTCGCTGGATCCCAGCCATGTGCTGCTGGCCATCGGACGGGTTCACGATGTGGCCCACGGCTCTCTGCGGCTTTCTCTGTGTGAGTACAACACCGAAGAGGAAATTGACCACATTCTCACCGTTGTTCCTGAAGTCGTGGCGTATCTGCGGAGCATTTCCCCCGTCTGGCGTGACCTGCAAACCGGTAAGAGAACGTATATTCTGTAAGTATAAGATGTAGGGCGGGGGCTTGCTCCCGCCGCCCAATCTGTAAATAAAGGAGAAAAATTATGGCACTTTACAGTGAAAAAGTTATGGACCATTTCACCCATCCCCGGAATGTGGGCGTGATTGAAAACGCCGACGGCATCGGCGAGGTGGGCAACGCCAAGTGCGGCGACATTATGAAGATCTATCTGAAGATTGAAAACGAGACCATCGTGGATGTAAAGTTTGAGACCTTTGGCTGTGGCAGTGCCATTGCCTCCTCCTCCATGGCCACCGAGATGATCAAGGGCAAGTCCATCCACGAAGCAATGGCCCTGACCAACGCTGCCGTTGCCGAGGCGTTGGACGGTCTGCCCCTGCACAAAATGCACTGCTCCGTTCTGGCAGAGGAAGCCATCAAGAGCGCACTGAAGGACTATTTTGACAAGAATAACATCCCTTACGACCCCAAGGATTTCCCGGATTGCGCCCACTGCGCCCATTGCGACTGATATGATCGTATCGACAAAAGGACGCTACGCTCTGCGGGTGATGGTGTGTCTGGCCCAGCAGGAGGCAGATGCCTACATCCCCTTAAAAGAGATTGCAGAGGCGGAACATATTTCCCAAAAGTATCTGGAAGCCATTATGACCACGCTGTCCAAAGCGGACTTTGTGGATGCCGTCCACGGCAAGGGCGGCGGCTACCGGCTGAACAGAGCACCGGAAAAGTATACCATCGGCAGTATTTTGAAGCTTACGGAGGGTTCCCTGGCGGTTGCCTCCTGCTCCGTCACCGGACCGGCTGCCTGCTCCCGGACTACCTGTTGTGAGGCAAAGCCCATGTGGGATAAGCTGGATGCGATGATCGACAATTTTTTTGAGGGCATCACCCTTGCGGACCTGCTGAAAAAAGATTAACAGTAAAAATCCCCTCCGTCAGGAGGGGATTTTTATCACTTTTTCATTTTCTCCAGCAATTCTTTGCCGCCTTGGATAATCCGCTCTGCCACGCCGGCTTTGTAACGGGAGGTTCTAGCCTCATAGCCACCCTCATCAAAAGCAGACTGCATAGGGAAATATCCCTGACTGCCGTTGGTCAGCGCACAAGGCAGAATCAAATCCCAGCCCTCCGTGTCCTTGATCCCAACGCCAATATCCGTAAAGGGCTCACCGGGAATGCCCACAAGAGCAATATTCCCCAACCGCACCCCTGTCAATGTCAGGTCAATAAATTCCGGACCGTGCTCCAAATCACACATCCGCAGCGCCTCCGCCACTACTGTGGTCAGCTCCATCGCTTCATAGGGAATCAGATCATCCCGACCTTCTTCGTGGAGTTTTTTGTACTCGTGTGCCAAGGGCAGCTGCTCTGCTGTGGGCATGTTGGTGGGCAATTTCAGGGTCTGACGCAGGCAGTCAATGCTTTCCACATCCACATACGCCACCTTGTCATACACCTGCAAAACTGTACCCGCCAGCGCCCGACCCACAAACCGGGCCATTCCGGGGCTCTTCATCTCGTTGTCAAAGCTGATTTCCGTGTCATTCATATCGCCGGGCTTGGGGTGGACATTGGTGCTGCCCACATCTCCCTCCGCCCCGGGGAAGAACATACATTTCGTCCCGTCCAGCGCCTTTTCAAGGGTACTGCGCATTGCACCCGGCCAATCCGCAGAAATCAGATTTCCATTGATGGTATCTGCGTGCAGGCCGTAATTCACCAGCACAATACTGTTCCCGCTTTCCCGATCAAATCGCAGTACATTCACCCGCTGATCCAGCGTGCCGATGGGATGATCAATATTGGGGTCATCGATGAGCGGGCAGGTCATAGTCGTGCCGTCCTTCATCTTGTACCGGCGGATATATGCCACCCGTTCCGGTGCCCAACCCTGAGCAAAACCCATCTTTGCAGGCTGTAAGTCCGCCAGTGCAAGGGCGGCCACATCGGATAGACGCCTGCCTAAAAATTGGGTGTATTCCAAAATATTCTCCGCCATTGTGGGCAGATCGCTAACCTCCGGACCGGTATGGGTATGGGACGCACAGATAAAAATACAATTTTCCTCCACTCCGGTGGTCTGTGCAATTTTTGTCCGGTAACTGTCAGCCACACTGGTCTTGATCAGGCAATTATCCACTGCTATCAGCAAAATCGTCTTGTCGCTGCAGCGCAGCGCCATACAGCTGGCCATCAGGTCATCCAAAAAGCCCTCTGCAAAGCGTTCGATGTAATAGCCGTGCACAAAAATCCCCAAGGGAGGATTGATGTTCAGCTCTGCATAGCCTACTGCAAATGCCATACTTATACCTCCTCAAACCGGCAGATTTTACCCGCCAGCATTACCTTTTGCACATTAAATTTGTCGTCCACGAACACCAGATCTGCCACCTTTCCCTTGGCAACAGAACCCACATCCTCCAAACCCACCGCACGGGCAGGGTTGGTGGACGCCATCAAAAACGCCTGAGCGATTCCGCAGTTTGTGTGGCACATAATGTTACGGCAAGCCATATCCATGGTCAGCTTGCTGCCGGCAATGCCCCCATTGTGATCAAAATTCAGATCCTGCACGTGGGCATACTGCTCCGGCACGGGATTGTTGTATACCGTACTGTCCGTCACCAAAATCACGCGATTGACGCCTTTTGTGTGTAGCAATAGCTGCTGCATTTCCGGGTGAACATGAATTCCCTGAGAATCGCAGATCAGTTCTGCATACATCTCCGCCTCTTTGAAGCAATATTCGTCCGGTCCATAGCCGCGCAAGCCCTTGCAGGAGAGCTTTCTGCCCGTAGCATTCATACAGTGGGTCATCAGGGTGGGGCGATATTTCCCCAGATCCCGAATCTCCATCGGCGTTGCCTCGCTGTGCCCCACTGCGATCACCGCATTGGGATTTACCTGCTTTGCGTAGGTCAAAAACGGCAGCAGATCTTCCCGCTCTGGTGCCACTGTCCAAACTCTCACAGATTGGCCGCAGGCGTCAGCAATGGGCTTGTAATCTTCCTCACGCACCCCGTACCGCCAGGGATTTTTATCTGCGTGAGAGCCATAATCCGGGTTCGTGTAAGGGCCTTCCATATAGATGCCCTTGATGGTCGGCGTATGCACCATTGCCGCCTTGATTTTGGCGATGGATTCCAGCAGCGTTTCCCGATTCATATGGTAGTCGGTGGTTGCCAAAATGGTCGTCTCACCGTGGCGCAGAAAATACGCCGCTGCCTTTTCTGGGTCGTGACAGGTAGAAAATCCCCCGCCCCCGTGGACGTGAATATCCACAAAACCCGGGCCTACATATGCCCCCTGTGCGTCAAGGATTTCCGCACCCTCGGGAATCTCCAAATCCTGCCCAAAGGCTGCAATGCGGCCATCCGCAACGAGCATTTTCCCATCAAATAAAATTCCGTTTTCCAACACCAGATTGGCATTTACAATGGCAACCATTGCCCTACCTCCTAAAATCAGCAGGAACGATTTTTCTCCTCGCTCAGCATGATATCCAAAATCGTCTTATCCGTAGCGCGCATACCCTCCCGGGCCAGACGGCCAACATTTTGCACCGTCTTGTCCACGCCCTTAGTGACGATGCCGTCGCCGCCGTAGAATTGCTGATGCTCGCAGTACATATCCCAGCCCAAAATACCCGCATCCACCGCCGCGGCAATTTTGGCCGCGCAGGAGGGTTTTGCACCGTCGCAGATGGTGCCGGACAAAATGGCAATGGCATTGACCACTGTGTGGGCCACTGCATGGCTCTTTCCGCCCATCAGATAGGCGATGCCTGCTCCGGCACCGCACCCCGCACTGATGGCTCCGCAGTAGGCCGACAGACGACCGATTCCGGTCTTTTGATGGATGGTCACCAAATCGCTGACCGCCACAGCGCGGAGCAATTCCTCTTCACTTTTCCCCAGTGCCTTGGCATAGATCGCCACCGGCACGCTGGCAGTAATACCCTGATTTCCGCTGCCGGAAATGATGATTGCCGGCATTTCACAGCCGCTCATCCGGGCATCGGAACCGGCTGCCGCATAAGCTGCCGCCTGCTTGCTGAGCAAATCTCCCTGCCGGGAGAGCAAAACGCTTCCGATGTTCGCACCCCAGTTATTCTTCAAGCCCTCTTCCGCTAACGCCAGATTGCATTTCAGCTGCTGACCGATGGTCGGGCGCACATCCTCCACATCCAGACAATCCGCAAAGGCCACAATATCCTCAATACTCAGGCAGCTTTTGTCCGTCAGATGGTCTTCTGAAGACTCTACGATGGGCAAATTCAGCAAGATTTCCCCGTTTTTTTCCAAATAAACCACATTTGTGTGGTGATTTGTGATGCGAATCCGGGCAGAATCCGCCCCACGGGTCAGGGTCAGGTCAATGTCAAAGGCCAGCTCCGAATCCGATTGAAAAAGCTCCACCGGCGTAGCAGCCATAAATTCCTGCAATGCCGGCAGCTGCGCTTCGGTGACCTGCGAGATGACCTGCAATTCCTTTTCTGCGTCACCAGCCACAATACCGATACAAATGGCCGGCACAATGCCGTGAAGGCCACCGGTATTGGGCACAATAACACTCTTGACATTCTTGATGATGGCACCGCTGATTCTGGCGGTCACCTTTTCCGGGACAGCTCCCAGCAAAAGCCGTCCCTTGGCACCGGCATAGGCCAGCGCGATGGGCTCGGTGCAGCCCATTGCCGGGCGCAGCTCTTCCTGCAAAATATTCAGATACTGCTGATAAAGGGCGTCATTTCTCTTCATACTTTCACTCTCTTTTCCGCATTTTCCGTTGCTTTAAAGACCCAAAGCTTCTGCATAATATAACTGACCACAAACAGCGCGGTCATCACGCCGGCGTAGATCACGCCCCGCAATGCCACCTGCTCTTCCCCGATGGAGAACAGAGCATAGATTCCGGTGGTCAAAAGCAGCTGCAGCACCGCCACCGGCAATGCCTGCAGCATATATCGCACAAACGCCACACCGATGGATCGCTGACTGCGGAACACCAGCTTCTGGTTGATGTAAAAATTGATTACATTGGACACCATCCGAGCAATTACCATCGGCAGCAACGCCACCGCCGCATCCGACAGCCGTCCCGACAACAGCCAAGCCGACAGCAGAAACACGCCTTCCTCCGCCACCGAGCTGATAAAGGAGCTGGCAGTATATTTCAGAAATTGCTTTTTGATTTTCAGTTTCTTCATTTGCTGCCCTCCTTTTGCAAGTTATTCTCCGATAAATTCGTGGTGACCCGGCTGAGCCAGATAGTAAAAATACTTCTCATCCTCGCCGGCATATTCAGCGTTCTGGGAAACGGTCATTCCATCAAACAGCTTGGGTACACCCACCCGGGCGACCGTGTTTTCGGGAGAATCCAGCGTAATGCGAATTTTCTTTTCGCCCCGACGGATCTGCACCTTGATGTCCCCCTTTACCGACGGCACGAGCACATCAATTTCGGTCAGATCTCCCAGCTGTGGGATCACATGATACTGCTCATACCCGGGCTTTTCCGGCCAGACGCCTGCCACATGACCGGACAGATTGATCAGCGGACCGCCGGTCCACGCATGATTCTTCGTACCCCAGCCTCTGTGAAAATGCTCCCACAAGGTAGTATGTTCGTCTGCAATCATCTCTGCATAACGCAGACGCATTCTTGCCAATGCCGCAGACTCCTCACCCATAGCAAACATCGCATCCAGCACATATTTTTCCATATATGGGCTGGAATTGAACTGATTTTTCAGCACATTCAAAATAGCGGGGTACTGCTCCTTGTCCGCCAGACCGGCAAGCACTGCCAAAGCATTTGCCCGATCGTCCGGCTGTTCGGGACGGGAGAATTTGTAGGCATAGCCATTGTCCTCATAGCTCTCCTGAGGGGCGTGATAGCCATTTTCCGTCCAGTATTTTGCCCGGAAAGCAGCAGAAATGGTGTCAATGCGCTTGTTAATCAGGGGCAGGTCCTTGGTAATACCCAGCACCTCGGCCATATTCTTCACAGCGGTCAACGCCAGCACATACCAAGCGTTTTCCATCACCGGCACATCGAACTTTTCGCCCCAATCGGGCCAGTCCCAGTTGCCCAGACGGTGCGCAAGCAGGCCGTCCTGACCCAGCACCCACATTTTCAGATAGTCCATTGATGGCTGATACACCTGCTCCAGCAGATCCTTCTCTCCGGTGTACAGATAGTAGGTCCAAAAGCCGTTCACACCGGCCAGCTGCTGGAATGGCAGCTCGAAATAGTGGTTGGTGATGGGCACTACCGTCTGCAAAATATTGGTCTGATGGGCGGGATAAACATCCTTGCGCTGCCAGCCAATCACCGTATCCACACCCTTGCGGTACAGCAGATACGAATCCGGGTCGAGGGCATAGAAGGTCATATGGGACTCATTGGTGCAGTCGCCCCACCATTGGGCACGCTCTCGGTCCGGGCAGTCCATATAGGTATCCCGCATTGTGATATACAGCGTCAGCAGAGACTTCATCCACAAGGTATTCAGGTCCTCGTCCTCACAGACAAAGCTGCCGGCAAACTCGGTGGCATAACCGCTCTGACGGTACTGCAGGTCCAGAATTTTGACACCGGCAGGAATCACATAAGTGACGGTTTGTGCGCTCATCCAGTGCCAGCCCTCAAATTCCTGCACACCCTCTTTGGTCACATAGTAAGTATTGATGGCATCATCGCCATCGCTGAGGATCTGAATTTCCAGCCCGGCAGGCGCATCCACCTTCAGGTAAGGCTGAAATTGCATATTGTAGGGAAGCCGCATCCCGATAGATACTTCTTCTGCCGTTCCCTCCTGATAGGGCGCAAAAGCCCAAGGATTCTGGTAGCCGCACTGCTCCCAGTACTTCATTTGCGGAATACTCCGCTCCCACAGACCGCCCCACGGGGCATCGCCCACAGCACCGTAAACAGTCGCCTTATCCCAGCTGCTGTCATCAAAATCAGGTGCTTGCCAGTTTTCCAGACCGATTTCCAGCCGGGCATCGTAGTAGTTGTGCTCCTCGGGGATCCGGGTGGAGGGACCTTCGCCCTTAAGCTCCTGCCGGTTCAGAAAAGCCGGATGCTTTTTCACCTTCCAGCTTTCATCGGTCACAAGCAAGACATTGCCCAACTGGGCTTCCATCACAAACGCGCCCTGACCGCTGGAATGGTAGGAATAATACTTGCTGTCGTTGCCAAAATAGAACGCCAGCACCGCAATGGTATTTTCCCCCACACGCAAAAACTTCGTGAGGTCCACATATTCAAAATAACTGTCATTTTCGTTGGGGCCGCGCTTGACCTGCCCGTCCTCAATGACCTTCTCCCCATTGATCCACAGCCAGTACCGGGAATCCACCGCAATTCGGGCAATTGCCTCTGCCGGTACTGCAGACAGGGTTACTTTTTTCCGCAGGCACAGCCAGTTGTGCATGGTAATGTTATCTTCGCCCCAAATCCACTTTGCCTGCCACGGTGTTTCCACCGGGCCGTCCCGCTTGATGGGGTCACCGTAATGAATGCTACCGTTTTTCATTGAAAAAGGCCTCTCTTTCAATCTTCAAATTCCCAAAGCACTTCCCGAATGATCTCGCTGACCGTGGGATGGGGGAAGATGATCTGCCGGGCATCGGTAACGCGCATCTGCATTTCCAGCATTTCCGCCGCACCCCAGATGATCTCACCGGAGTAGCTGCCCAGCAGATGCACGCCCAAGATGTTCCGCTTTTTCTTATCGATAATCACCTTGCACAGGCCGTCACAGCCCTCATTTTCTGCCACAAACCGACCGGAATAGAGCATAGAGAGCTTCCTGACCTCGTAATCAATTCCCTTTTCCTTGCACTCTTCCTCGGTCCTGCCCACGCTGGACAGCTCCGGCTGGGTGTAGATCACAGAGGGATTTGCGTGATAGCGCATCGCATCCGGCTTGCCGCACAGATTGTTCACCGCCACCTCGGCCTCCCGATAGGCGGTGTGGGCCAGCATATGATGGCCATTTACATCACCGATGGCATACACACCGGGAATATTGGTCCGGCACATAGCATCCGTCACGATTGCGCCCCGGTCGCAGTTCACGCCGATGGTTTCCAAGCCCAATCCTTCCGTGTTGGCACGACGACCGATGGAGAGCAATACTTTGTCAGCAGGAATGGAAATCTTGCTTCCATTGGGAGCTTCTGCCTCCACAATGCCCGGTGTAACCGCCAGGCATTTGTGGCTCAAAAGGAAAGTGATTCCCAGTTTTTCCAATTCTCTTTGGAGCATTGTTCCGATTTCCCGGTCCGTTGCACCGGCAATGTGGTCCAGCATTTCCACCACGGTGACGGCAGAGCCAACAGCTGCATAGTAAGCCGCCATTTCCAAACCGATGACACCACCACCGATGACCGTCAGCCGCTTGGGGAGCTCTTCCAGCTCCAGAACCTCACGGTTAGTCATCACAAACTGCCCCAAATGCTCACGCACACCGGGAATGGGGGGCACTGCCGGATTGGAGCCGGTGGCGATGATCAGATTTTTGCCCAGATACGCCTTGCCGGCAGCTGTAACGGAAAAGCCCTCAGCAGTCTTGCCGGTAACGGCAGCTGTTTCCATTACCACCGTCACACCTGCGCCCTTCATCTTGGCCCGAACGCCGGAAACCAAGGTTTTCACCACCCGACGCTTGCGGGCAATGACTGCTTTCTGGTCAATGGAAACGCCCTCGCACTTCACGCCGTATTGCTCCGCATGCAGTGCGTGCTGATAAGTCTTGGCGGAATTCAGCAACGCCTTGGAGGGAATGCAACCCTCATTCAGGCACACGCCGCCTAAGGAATTTTTTTCAAAAAGCAAGGTCTTTTTCCCTGCGTGGGCGGCACGCTCTGCCGCCAGATAACCGCCGGGTCCGCCACCAATGACGATCACATCAAAAATTTCTGCCATAAGTTTTCCTCCTGAACGAAAATTTGCGTATATCTCTTTCTATTTTACCATATTCTCACGCAACCCGCAAGAGCGAAGTGCAAGATATGCAAAAACGGCGGCAGAGGAATCCCCTGCCACCGCAGCTTATACAGTTTCCTTTTCGATGCGGTCAAGGATGTAGGCCATCAGGGCCTCCTTGCTTTCTAAACCCAGCACATACTGAAATTCATTGTACAAAATCTGCTCCGCATCCTTGAAAAATCGCTCATCGGAAATATGTAACCGCTTTTGGGTCACTTCCAACTCCTTTTTGTGGGCGTAGATTGCCTTGAGCATCCGAATCAGCTCCGCATGGTCACCCTTTGTCAGGATGCCTTTGTAAAGCTCCCTACGGGCGTTCTCATCCTCCACCCAAACCCCGTCATTTTCCGGCATAGCATCAATCAGCCGATGGATCTGGTCTTTCGTCAGCAGGCGACGAATTTTTTCCAGTACATGGGGATTATCTGTAGGCACAAAAAACACGGCACCTTTGTCGCTCTCCGGCTGCAGCAAAAGATATGTCCGCGTAATACCGCCCACCGTTCTATCCTCTGTTCCCCGGATTTTGCACACACCGTGGACACCGTAGATGATAGCATCATTTACCTGAAACATTGCCCATTTCCTCCCGAAAGCTTGATCGTGTATACTTCCATTATAGCTTTATTTTTTGGAAATTTCAAAAGCTTTTTTTCTTGAAAATTCACAAAAAATATGGTAAACTATGCGCATACTGAACAAATTTCAGATGTTTCACATTCCATACGGGAGGCTTTTTTATGAAAGAATACGAAATCGTTTCCACATTTTTAAACGGCTGTGCCGGTGCCGCCCACCCCACAACCGATTTTGAAGAGGCACAGCTGGCAAGCACCGACGACTTTGTCCGCACCAAGCACGGCACAGATTTTGACAAGTTTGTAAAAGAGCTTATGCCTGATGGCAAAATTGTCTACACCTTCGATAACGGCACCGTTTGCTATATCTACGAATTCACGGAAGTATAAACTATGCCCTGCTCCTTGGGAGCAGGGCATTTCTTATTGTCAAAGAAAACCCCCAGCACGGCTGGGGGTTCCAAAAAGCTTTCGCTATGCCTAGTCCCGCCGCAGCGGAAAGCCTCCCCTGTGTAAGGGGAGGTGTCACGGCGCTAAGCCGTGACGGAGGGGTTGTACTCGTAGTGACAATCCCCCAGTCACCGCTGTGCGGTGACAGCCCCCTTTACACAAGGGGGCCTTAGTTCGCACCTAACCGCATCTGCAGTGGTAGGGCACCACACGCAAGCGAAAGAAAATTCGATGAGCCTATAGGCTCGGCTGGTAAAAGGCCCTAAGGGGGCCTGTGCATACCACCGGCACGGCCGGTGGTTATGATTCCATTCCATCCGCAACGGCTCGCAGGACCTCACCAATGGAATCCCGGATGATAAGCTCTGCCAAGCCGTCATAGGGCGTGGGCGTATGGTTAATGATCACCAGATGCTCCCCCTGAAACACATCGATCAGGGATGCCGCCGGCTGGACCACCAAGGACGAGCCGCCCACGATCAGCACATCGGCATCACAGATAGCGTCTGCAGCTTCCGCGAAGGCAAAGCCTGGCAAGGCTTCGCCGTACAGCACCACATCCGGGCGGATCATTGCGCCGCACTCAGGGCACATAGGCACTTCCCCCGCTCCCTGCACATACTCCTTTCCGTAGCGTTTCCGGCAACGGGTGCAGTAGTACCGGGCCGCGGTGCCGTGCAGCTCGATTACCTTACTGCTGCCTGCCATCTGATGCAGACCGTCAATATTCTGGGTAACCACCGCTGTCAAAACACCCCGCTCCTCCAACCGCGCCAACGCCACATGGGCATCATTCGGCTCGGCATAGGGATAGAGCATATGCTCCCGGAAAAAGCGGTAAAATTTTTCCGGCTCATTGTAAAGGCACTCCCGGCTCAGGTAGTATTCCTTAGATTCGCCATCGGCATACAGACCGCCCTGCCCCCGGAAATCCGGGATTCCGCTTTCTGTAGAAACCCCTGCGCCGCCAAAGAAAACCACACGCTCCGCTTCCGCCACGATTGCTTTCAGCCGTTCCACCTCGCGGGCATATTCAGGCTTCATTTACGCCACCCTTTCGCTCTTTCACCACAAATTCAATGCCCACTACGCCATACTTTTCCTGCTCTTCGGCACTGTAGTAGGCCAGCATATCCGTGTGATGCGCCGATTCTCCCGGCATATAGCCGCATTTGTGCAGCGGCAGTGCATCATACAGCCGGGCAAAGGAGGCAAACCGATGCATTGCAGTGATCTCCACCACGATTTTGCGGTTTTCAACGGACATTTCATCAAATTCGATCCAATCCCCCGGCTGCAGCAGCTGCCGTTTTTCGTCGTACAGGCGCAGCTCGATGGTCTTATGCCCGTCCCAGATCTGCCGGAACGGAGCTTCCTTTAAATGCATAAAATGCTTGCGCATTCCTATTCCCCCTCGATGGCGGTTTTTTTGCTTTGTAGATATGTAGTTGTTTGCTGGTATATTTGCATTCAAAATGTAGTGCTATTATACTGATTATTTTCTTTTACCGGACTTTTGTTGGTCAAAAGTTGGTCACAGCTTCACATATCTTTGATTTCTACTGTTGGGTTATCCGGGATTGTCATGCGGATCAGGTTTCGCTCAACTGCAGGATGCAGATAAAGCTTTCAAATGCCGCTGGGTTTACCGACAAACAGCGCTTCTTTATAAGGAACCGCTTCGGTAATTCCAAGCGCAGGTGCAATACACGCCACAATTTGATCTGTAAATGCTCTTGTCGCAGCCGGTGTATTGTAATGAACCGGATCTGAATGCGCTTCATCCGGAAGAGATGCAGAAAGCGCATATAGATCGTTCACTGCAAAACCGTATTTCTTCACAATGGAAACGGCCACATCATTATATGCCTCAATCTCCTCATTGTATCGCTTAAAATCTTTTGACATTCTTTCCGATTGCACACTTGTAGATGTGGCAAAAATAACGGTTGTATCGGGATAGTGATTTTTTATTCTCTTACAAATGCGCTCAATATAATAAGCATATATGTCCAGCGGTGTATGGGGATCCTCTTCATATAACCGCAGGCAATCCCAAAGTCCCGTGTTCCAGTGAAGCACATCGACTTTTCCCTCTGGCACGATCCACTTATATTCTTCGATATAACGCAAAACATAGGACGCAAAGCGGCAGTTGTCTTCCGGGAAATACACATTTGCTTTTCCCTCTAATGTTCTCTTAATCGCTTTATCATAACCTATCCGGATCGAATCACCGATCAGCAAAACATTTTTCATGGGATCCTCCCTTTTCTATCAAAACATTCTTAAATCATACTGTGTTCATTGTGATATCATTTTTATTCATGGCTTGATTGCAATTTGACTGTGCATCCACAGAAGATATCGTACACAGTGCCTCCAGTTGTGCCATTGACAGGGTCTGCTCCGGCTGAAAATCCTCACTGATCGAATACGACAAAATGTGATTTTTCAACCAACCCGCAGCGGGATCTTGTTCTGCCAAGTGCAAAGAGCAAACAAGCAGCTTGCCATTTCCGACACGATATTCAAACAACATCGCTTCTCGTCTTGCATTTTTATAGGTGGTCGCAATATCGATGATCGGTCGGTGGGGAATTGTCAATCCATCCAACACAACGGCGGCGCCCTCATTCAGCATCGCCTCAAATTGCTTACCGCAATAACCATCATTGGGAAAATCCTGCATCAAAGGATGCTCGGCAATCACGGTAGCCAAATGGCCGTTGGTACGCCCTGCAACGGAAATCTGGTACGACACATCCTCCGACGCAAAGGGACCTGTTCCAAAAAGCACCGCTGTTTTCCCTTGCGCCAAATAATCCGTCAGTTCCTTTGCGTTGCACGAACTGCATACAACTGTATTTTGGTCCGCCAGCATCTTGGACGAAGGAGCGCTGTTTTTGGGGAAAACATATAGTTCCCACTTATTTTCACAGTCCGCATCCCCACCTAACAGAGAAACCTTCAGCTGTAACTTCTTCGGTTTTTCACAACTGGGCATACAGAAAGTGAAATGGTACAACTCTTTTACTTCCCCGGCGGGAACATTGTTAATTTGTACTTCTTCTTTTGTCAGCACTTTATTGTTTTCGCAGACGCGGATCTGAAGCGTTGCCTTTGGAATCGGTTTACCATAGTTGGAAACCAGAATTGGAATTTTTGCAACGGAACCGCTTTCATAATTAACACAAGCCGGAAGGTCCGCCAAAAGCACCGCATCGCTGTTATATCTGCGAACATTCTCCACAGTCTCTCCCGGCTTCAGTTCATAAAACTCATTCATCATACCGACACAATAGCCAAAGGTGTGCCAATGGGTGTCGATATCGCCGAGAAAATCATAGCCGGCAAAAGTGTCACAACGACGCACCGTTTCAAAACAATGTTTCCGCAAAAGCTGCTGCCACGCAGCAGAATTCCGGTAATACAGATTTGCGCGATCCAAAAGGCCTTTATCCGCCAAGTGCCGTCTGACCGAGGACATAAATTCCGTATCCCCAATACGCAAGCCACGGTACCTTTCCTCAAGCGACAGATCAATATATGTGCCGTGAATGCAAATTTCATGAGACAAAAGCGGCTTTCCGTAGATAGCATTGCGCTGATCTAAAACTTCATGGTCGCCGGATGCGGATTCATAACTTGTCAAACCCAAAGAATAGCTATTATACAGATCGGAATATTCTCCTACCGTTGCAAGCCGCTTTGGATTATGCAGGAACGGGGCTGTGGCATACTCTGCGTCTCGAATCGAGTATTCAACACCTCTCATCGCTGACATAGGAGAAAACAGCGAGTCTGTTTCACTGTGTACCAATTTGGCGCATGCGCGGATATGGTTCTCGCGATGATCATCGATCTGCAGTTCGTTACCGGTAGCATAAATATTGACCGCTGCATAATGGCGGCAGAATCGTAGGATATCCGCCCATTCATCCAAAAGGGTGTTGTTGGGAGAGTCTATCTGCATCAGCATTCCCAGCTCGTCTGCCGCCTCCATATATTCATAAGGCGGCACCCATGTATGGAAACGAATAGAGTTGAATCCAAGTTCCTTCAACCGTTTGATTACCTTGCGGTAATAATTTTTGTCACGGGTTGGATGAACGGTATAAGGCTGATAACAATGCTCACAAACGCCACGGAAATAATACGGTTTCCCGTTAAGATATAGCCGTGTTCCCTTTGCCGTCAATCGACGAATGCCAAAACGACAACAGAGTTCCTGAGACGCTGTGGATACCACCACCTTATAAAGCTTGGGTTCATCCGGCGACCAATATGTATAGCCGTCGGTATCGATAGAAACTTCGCATTTATTGGCCGCAATTTCCGTTGTGCAAAGGCAGGTTTCTTCATCATAAATACGAACGGTGCGAATATGCGTTTGTGCACCTTTTGTATGAACGGTAAAAGAAGAGCAATCCTGCGCGGTTGTAACCCAAACATCACGCAAACCATCGGGAAAACTGCGTATTTCCACATCGCCATAAATTCCACCGGTACACTCGTTCACGGCACGAGTGGTTAAACCGGAAATGCGCCAGTTCTTATAACCGATTAAGCGAATGTTCGAAACAGCCAGCGTAATTCGATTCTCGCCCACTTGCAGAATTCCTTTCGGAATCAAGAAGGAAAATGGGGCAGAATAACCCTCATGCCGACCCAGGTAATGCCCATTGATCCATGCTGACACAGCATTCTGCACGCCGCCAAAAGCAAGTTCGGTTTCCACATCCGGAACCGTGTCCAAAATAATGTCCTTACGGTATACAAAACAGCCCACCGGATTGGGAAGCACCATATCGGGACAATAACCCGTTTGAGGATATCGCTGAAGCGTATATAGCGGATTCCATTGTAGTTTATAGTGCAAAGCTGTTGTGCGGAAGAGATCTGCCATATCTTCCCAATACCCCGGCACATTGCAGGGTGTAGCAGACTCTTTCAAGGGGGAAAGGAGAATTTCCGGTTCGACAGTATCAACATATGGGGCATTGGACAAATAGTCAATCAACCATGTTCCGTTGAGAGAAATTGTATGTTTCATAGCATAACCTCCATTTGTCTGCCTGGTTTATCCCATTAACTCCTGAAAGCCTTTTAGCCACGCTCTTTTGATCAACTCATGTCCTGCCGATGTGGGATGTACACCGTCCGGAAGCCAATGGCTGACCGGCGCAGATTCCAGTGCTTTTTCAAATACACTTTGCAGTTCAACAAATACGGTGTTTTTCTAACTATTCAAAGAACCACACAGCCACTTAGGCTCATTCCCATTCAACCGTATTCCTTCAGGCAGGCCAGCATTTCCTTGCTTGTGAGCTTGCCGTTTCCTTGCTGTGCCAGCATTTCCCATTTTTGGAAAATGCCGGGAAATGCGCAAATGGGCACCTTCCGATTCCCCACCAACGTCAGCCGCACCGCAAAAGGCAGTCTGCGGTTTCCGGAAAGTTGCTTTACAAGGGCACTGCGCAATTTGCGGTCCGCCTCTTGGGTTTCCACGATCCGGCATTGGTAGATCTTATCTTTCTGCAGCCGATCCATCAACGGCTTCAGCAATTCCGGCGTGCGGTCCAAGGCCATTGCCACAGCACCGCCCCTTTCCAGCAGGATGCGCAAAAGCCGCGCCATTTCCTCCTGCGTCGCCTCTCTTCCCCCGGCAAACTGCATATTGTCAACGATCAGCAGGTCACATTCCGGCGGAGTGATCACATAATTGCCTTCTCTGTACCAGCGCAGGACATATTCTTCCGCGAAGGCTTCAAAGGTAGTCATCAGCACCTTCTTTTCCGGATATTTCTCCTGAAACCTATGACACAGTGCAGAGAGCAGCAGGGTTTTTCCGGAGGACGAGGGGCCCCAAAGCACAATACATTGCCCGGCATAATCCTCGGCAAAGGACATACACGCCTCGTAAGCCGGCCGAAAAGAGGGGCTGACGATCATATTTTCCACATTCCTGTTTTCCATCCGTTCCCCTCCTCCGTTTTTCTTTAATTTCTTACCTTTTCCTTTGTCTTTGCGCAGCTTTCCCGGGGCGCATACCACCGCTCCTGAACGGCGAATTTACCTGCCGCATTGCTGTCCTTCTTGACCTTAACAAAGTCCTTTTCCAAAAGGCTGCACACCGCGTCAAAGGGCACAAGATAGGCATCGCCCTCCGCCGTTCTGCATTGGAAGGCATCCTCAAAGAGCCTGTGATGGCAATACCGCTCTGGTTTTTCCACCTTCGCCGCCGTCAATTCCTGCAGCAGCGTGGCTTCAAAGCGGAAATTGCTCAGCTCCCGTTCATAGTAGTCATAGACCTTGTAATCCGTCGCGTCCGCGTCAATCCGTTCACGCTTGGTAAGGGTAACCACATCCAGATAGTCCGTGGTAACCCCCTCCTGCGTAAGATAGCTTTCGCCCTTTTCCAGACGGGGCATTCTCGCCTCCACCAGACAGGAATGGAGCTTCAGCCGCATATTCTTGTGATCCTTGCGGCCCTTATCCGGCTCCAGCATATCCTTCACATCCACTTGCTGATAGCCCATCGTACGGGTAAAGGCATTCCACCGACGGTGCTCCAACCATGCAAGACATTCCCGTTTCTTCTCCAGTTCCCGATATGCCTGCAGTTCCTCGTCGGCAAGCCCCAGACGGGTCTGTATTTCCTCGCAGGTAGCCTTTTTGTAATTATATTTCGCCACCGCAAACCGGCGGTACTGGGTCAGCATTTCCCGAACATTCTGCAGATAGACTTCGTATTCCGCCTCCGTAGTGCAATCAAACACAGAGGTTTTAAGCCAGCCCAGCGAGAAAAGTCTGTATTTCATGTGCATGGCCCGCGCCAGAGATGCCCAATAATCATAGTTATCGTTTTCGTACTTCTCCAGCTCACCGCTGGCTCTGGTCAGATTTTCCAGGCGGTGGGAATTTACGAATTGGTCATAGGAAGGTGCACTGCCGGTTTCTGTTTTCCACAGCAAATTCTTGGACATATACACATTTGCACAGCTGTACACCTGATCCATATTGCCAAATGCGTGCATATAGATATCCGGCTTGCCGGAACGCAGACTTACAAAATGCTTCTCCTGATTGAGATTCTTCGTCAGCTCCGCGTCAAAGACCGCATATGCGATCACTACCTGACCCGGCTCTTTGTGGGCATGCTGCGCAATGTGCCGCTTGCCGATGAGCCCGCGCAGCTTTTCCGCGACGGTGATATTGTCGGAATCGCTGCCCAGCGCAACGATATAGTAATCCGAATCCAGCAGCCAATCGGCGTGCTCCTCCTCGCTGCCCCAAAGACCGCCGGTTTTCAGGTCCAGTGTGGTGTAGCGCACCGTACAGTAGGGCGCATTGGTCTCCCCTGCCTCACTGACCTTCAGCAGTTCCTCAGGCAGGATGCATTTTTCATCGCTTAGCACCGCAACGGTTCTGCGGATCTCCGGGTTTACATAGTCGATCTGAGACCAGAAGGCCTTCTCCGTATCCTTGGATACCACATTGATCTTCAGCCGGCAGGGACGCATTGTCTCCTGCTCACCCTCACCGCTGCAAACCATCATTTGTCCCATCCAGTAGGCACCGAGAAACGCCTCTGTGCCGATAATGCCGTTGCCGAGGATGGTTACCTTCAGGTCATCACGCTCCGGACGGCCCACCAAGGGCTCATAAAGGGGCACCGTATTCAGCAGATTCTGCACCAGATTCCGATAGCCCCGCACCGGTACGATCACAGGCTTTTTGCCCCCGTCCAGCAACTCCTTTTTCTTCTCCAGCAGAGCCTTTGCCTGCCTTTCGATCTGAATGTAGGCATCGGTCTGCACGAACAGGTAAATGCTGGAATCCTTCACATACTTCAGGTTTTGGTCCTCTATCAGGCTCAGCAGTGTCTGCAGATTGCCGAACTCGTTTTCATCCATCAGATAGAACTCCCGGGGACTTTTTACAGGCTTTGGCACATGGGCCAAGTCCTTGCGGACGCAAATCGCCCCGTAACGCTTGGCTTCCTGAAAAAGCTCGGTTTCTTTTTCCTGCTCGTCATCAATGTAGGCGTCCGTAAACACCAGCACCGGCCGCTCGGAGCTTCTCTCCCGGCTGATGCTCTTGGCAAGTGCCAAGGACGCCGGATTCAGCTCGCTGAAATAGTATTTCTTCCGCCGGGTGTTGCAGAATGACCACCGCAGATGCAGCTCCGGAAAGAATCTGGCCAGCACCACCAAGACGACCGTGCCTCCGGCAACGGGCGCGACCACATTCAGAATGGAGGCATAGGCTCCGTAAATGCCCTGCCAGATCGCATTCCCGCCAAAGCCCTTGGCGATCATTTCCTTACCGCTGCGGATGTACTGGGTATAATCCTCATCCATACTGAAGGTCTGCAGTGCGTGTACAAAGCTATTGAGAAGCTCTTCTCCAAAATACAGCGGCTTTTCGCATTTTGCCGGGAACAGAATGGCATAATACCCCACAGCAAATCGCAGACACCAAACAGAAAACAGGAGACAGCCGGAAAAGACCAGTGTCCGGCTGGCTCTCAGCTTTCTTTCGGGCGTCTTGTTGCGGTTGTGAAGATAGAGCCACAAGGGTACAAACCATATAGCCACTGACAAAAACAGCAGGCAGCCAATGATTCCCTTATCGCACCAGTGCAACATATTTTCCCTTCTCTCTGTCAGAAAAATCAGTCAGCCTTTTTGATCCGGGAGGCTTCCCGGGGCAGGGCCAATGCCTGCTCGATCTGTTCGCCGGTCAGATGGTTCTTGGACATCAATTCGTCCACCAGTGCATCCATCTGCGCCTTGTTTTCGGCAATCAGCTGTACCGCCAATGCCATCTGCTCGCTCAAAATCCGGTTGACCGCTGCGCGGACCTCCACAGACATTACACCGCCTGCCGCCGTCATACCGCTGACCACCGCCAGACCGAAATTCTCATCCATACCGTAGCTGCAAACAAGGCTCTGGGCGATGCTTGTTGCCGAGGCCAGATCGCCGCTTGCACCGGTGGAAATGCCGTCCTGCGCGCCATAGTAGACGATTTCTGCAGCTCTGCCGCCCAAGCTGGTGCGAATGCGGGCCAGCAGCTCATCCTTGGTATAGATGGCCTTTCCCTCCTGCTCCGCGTGCTGCATATAGCCACCGTGGTTGCCCCGGGCAACGATGGTCAGGTAGGAAGGTGTCTCGCCGCTGAGCCAGCATAGGAAAGCGTGACCGGCCTCGTGCCGGGCAACACGCTCCAGCTGTGAGATATCCCATTTCTTCACTTCGCCGCCGTTGAAGGTCTCGAAGGCCTCCTCCAGAATGGCATCGGTAACCTTGGTGCTGCCCTCCCGAATGGCAGAGCGCAGAGCCAGCTCAAATACGGAATCCAACTCCGCCAGACTCATACCGGTGGCACGCATTGCCACATTCTCCACCTGCTTTTCGGAAATTTCGAAGGCAGGATTCTTTCCGATTTTCCGCTTCATAAACCGGATACGGGCATCCTTGTCCGGGCGATCGATAAATACCCGGCGGTCAAAGCGGCGCATCAGAGCCGGATCAAGGCTCTTGTCCGTACCGGGCTCCACCTTGAAATTGGTAGCTGCCAGCACAAATACGGGCTTGGTGGGATCGCTGGCAAAGCCGTCCATCTCCGCCAAAAATGCGGTCAGCGTGGCTTCTGTGCCGCTGCTCTCCTCGCCGCCCTTTCTCTCCTTGGCGATGGCATCGATCTCATCGATAAAGAGGATGGCAGGGGCATATTTCCGGGCGGTCTTGAACAGCTCGTGAACCTTTTCAGAGCCTTCGCCCACATATTTCTTCAGGAACTGGTTGCCCTCAGCGGCGATAAAGGTCACACCTGCCTCGCAGGCCATTGCCTTGGCGAGCATAGTCTTGCCGGTGCCGGGAGGTCCGTAAAGGATCACGCCCTTGGGGGCCTTCACACCTGTTCCGATGTACTTCTTGGGATTTTTCAGATATTCCACAAAATAGGCCAACTCTTTCTTTGCTTCCTCTGCACCGATCACATCCGTAAAGCGCACATTGGGCTTGGAAAGGGCACTGAGAATATTTTTGGAATCCTCAGCATCCACAGCCACAGCCATCCGGAAGTCAAAGAGTCTGATTTGCGCCACCTTGCCGTTTTTGGAGATCATCTGGGCAGTCTCGAAGGACACCAGCTTGTTCTCCTTAGCCAGCTTGACCATATTGGCCTGCTGATACAGCCGATCTGCCACAGCGGCCATCTCCTTGGCGAAGGTGTCCTTGCCCTTGGCGACCCGGACAATGCCCCGAACGCCCTGCCGCAGGAAGGAAACCTTTTCCTCCTCGCTCAGGGGGGCGGACTTTCCCTCCAGCAGATACAGCGGCAAATCATTATGCTGCCGCAGACGCATAAAGAAATCCCGGGCAGGAGATTGGACATCCTCCAGGTTCAGGTTGTCCAGCGATGCTGCCTGCGCACCGCATTTCATATCCAGCAGAATAAAATCGATATTCCTGCTCTGCAAAATGCCGATGGCTTCCTCGGTATCCTGCACGCCCAGCAGGTCCATATCGGACACCTTGCTCTGGCACAGCTGTACCGTTTCAGGGGCAGCAAATACCAATACCTGCGGTCTGCCGGAGGCGGCAAACAGCTGCCGGATCTCCGGCTTTGCGCCGTCCAGATCCACGCTGATGCGGATCTCCTCCAGCGCGTCGATATTCGTCTTGACCTTTGAGGAGCTGATCAGCCGCAGCAGCTCATACAGCTCATCGTTGAAAAAGCTCTCCGCTCTTGCCCGGATGGTACGGGCATCCGCTGCGCTGCCCTCTGCCAGCAGCAGGGCGGTATAGATCCGCTCATCCATACGCACCTTCAGCCCCGTTGTGGTTCCCAACGCATTGGCGTGGCGTTCCACCTCTCTCTGGGCGATGGTGCGCAGATTGTGGGCATCCATATGGTTGAACATTACCACATTACCGGTAGCCAGACGGGAGCAGATAGCTGCCGGGAAGAAGGGCTGTCCGCTATGGACATCCACATCCTTCTCCAAAGCCTTGATGATGACCTTCCGGGAGTAGCCGGACAGATCGTCCGTCTCGCTCTCATTATAGAGCTGACGGCCGGCATTGGTGGTAAGGATCACGATGGTATCGGTGAAGGAGATTTCCTGGCCGAGGAACGCATCCCGTACCCGGCCGGCATCCAGCAGCTGCAGGAACAGATGGATCACCCGGGGATGGGCCTTTTCGATCTCATCAAACAGCAGCACACATTCGGGATTTTTCGACACGAAGCCGGTCACTTCACCGGCGTGAGAGCCCTTAAAGGCATTGTCAAAGCCGGCAAAGGTCATGTGGGAATCATCGTCGGCATACTCGCTCATATCAAAGCGCATAAAGGGCTTCTGCAGGCTTGCGGCGATTCTTTCCGCAAGGAAAGTCTTGCCCACGCCGGGAGGACCGGCAAACAAAAAGATTGCCTTGGGACGCTTCCGGCTCTTGTCGGTCATAGCCAGCAGGTTGGCCTGAAAATAGCCGGTGGTGAACACATTGATGGCGTTGTCCTGACCGAAAACGGCACTTTTCAGCTCGGCGCGGATCTGCTTTACCTCTGCCACCAGCTTGCCGATCTCGGACTTCGGGTCAGCCTTCTCCACCTCGGGCTCTGTCTGGTCCATCAGTGCCTCCAGAAAGAAGTCCATATCGATATGGATTTCTTCCTGCTCCGCCGGTTCTTCCTCGGCTTTCTGCTCAGGTTCTTCTTCCTTGTTCGGTGCGGGATACAAGAAAAGCTCCTTCAGCATCTCGCTGGGCTCATCCACCAGAGCCACCATCACGCAGATGGCATCCACTTCCTCCAGCTCGTGCTCTGCCGCATAGCTCTGGGCTACCCGAAGTCTTTTTTTCATATACAGATCGTCCAGAAAAGACGCAGGATTATCCCGGCATATATAAGCCATCAGTTTTTCACGGCCACCCTCTATGTCCGGCAATCTGCCCTTGAGGACATCCCGCAGGACCATATATTCCACGCAACGCTTACCGCCTGCTTGGATCAAATCGATGACCGCCACAACAAACCGCTCTGCGGTAAAGGGTGCGCTAAGCTTGTTGTCCACCTTTTTGGCACTTTCGATCAATTCCAGTAAAAGCTCGCTGTATTTCAGTTCTGCCATATCTCTTTCTCCTTCTGTGTATCAGTTTGTGCCTACCCGGCTGTCCTTGCGCTTATCTTCCTCTGTCAGGTCGGCGTATTTTATCAGATTGTGGTGCATTTTACCCAAATCGTTGCGGCTGCTGCTATCCTTGGAGCCGCTGTACACATAGCCCTCTGAGCGCATATAGGCGTTCCAGCGGCGATGCTCCAAGGTTTCAATAATGTCCCGCTCCTCGGGCGTCAGGGTTTCCTCCGTCTTGTCCGCCCCGGGGATGCCGCACTGAATGCGCGCCTCAATATGGATCGCGGAGGCAATAGACGAGCGATAATTATACTCATAGGTCCAGAAGCTCTCCGTATCTCCCCACTTCTTATGGCGGCGGATGGCATTGTTCTCCAGCTCGGAATCGATGATTACCCCCTCCGTAAAGGAGCTCTCCAGATCTCCGATAAAGGTAATGTCATAGGGCTGACCCCGAAAGTTCTTGATGTCTGCCAAGGCATTTTTCTGCCGGGTGTTGTGCACAATGGCCTGAATGACCGGATGGATACCCATCCGCTCAAAATACATCCGCAGGTTGACCGCGGTCTGCACATTCAGGCTGTCATCTCCCAGCGACACCAGCACATAGGATGCCTTTTTCAGCTTGGCGATTTCCTCGCCAAAGCAGCTGCTGTGCACATCCACACCGGGGTGAATGGTGATTTTATACTGGGCCTCTCCGGGGACATAAACGCCGTTGTATTCCTCGTCCATCAATTCCGGTGCGATAGCCGTAAAGCGTTCCCGGGCAAGGCTGTCCCGGTCGAAGGCGTCGATATAAAGGCTGTAGCCGTCCATCTGACCGAACCAAGCGAGTGCCTTGAGCATCTCCGTGCCGTGGTTTCCCAAACCCACCACAATGGCGGAAATGCACTTTTTCCCATCTTCCTCTGCCCAAGCACTGCGGAAAATCGTCTGCCCGTCTTCATAGAGCACTCGGTTGATCAAGGCGCGCACCTCGTGAATCCGACGAACCTTCACAAGGCCCTTGTCAACAGAGGTCAGCAACAGCTCCCCCTCCACCTTGGTGGAGAACACATACACATGGGTATTCTTTCTGTTTTTATGACTTTCGATCAGCGTCACTGCCTGATCGATATTTTCCGTTTCATCCTCACCAATGGCGAAAAACCAAAGAGCCTTGCTCCGGGCGTGTCTTTTGAAATTCACCACCAGAATATCCTTCTTAAAGCAGATCGCCCCCAGCTCCTTGGCCTTTGCCACACGCTCGTAGGAGCTTTCCTCGTTGTCTTCAAATACATCGGTAAAGACAATAGCTGCTTTTTTGTGGTTTTTCTTAATATCCGTTGCCAGAGCCAAAGCCTTTTCGTTCAGGGCGGAGAACGCATACACATCCCGGAAAAACGCCCCCAAATACCGAAGATAGGCGGATACATTTTTGAAAAGGGACAGCACAAAGCCAAAGGTCAGGATAGGAGCCAGCACAAAGAGCATCGCCGTCCACGCCTGATACCATCCGCAGAGCGCAGCCGGGCAGGCAAGCATATTTTCCTGCACCAAACCGAATTCACAGCCTGCAGCAAACACCTGAATCGCATTGAACACCGCCAGCAGAAACCCACGCCAACCGGAAAGCACCGTTGTTGCCCCGGCTATATGGATGGGGCAAAAGACCGCCACCGTAGCCAGAAACACCCCGGCAAACAGCAGCTGCAGCAGCTTCGGTCTCTTATTTTTCCATATTTTCCCACCTTTAAAAATCAGTGCAGCCAGCACTGCCGCCGCCACACATCCGATGGATACGCCAAAACAAATCGGCCACATAGCGATACCTCTCCTATCTTAATCGAATAAGCTTCTTTCATTATACTATCCACGGCGGATGCCGTCAATGATTATTTCGAAAAGCACAACCCCGAAGAGCGAGCTCTCCGGGGTAACTATGCACTTACTTGTCCCAAAGGTTTCCCAGAAGACGGATCAGCTCCTCGTCCTCCATATCCTGTATTTCTTCGATCAGCTCGATATCCATATCCTTCGCCCGCTGCCGCAGATGCTTGCCGGAATCTCCCTGAAACTCCAATGCCGTAGCCACCAGTGCTTTCTTGGAATACTCCCCGCCGAAACGCTCTGCCACCGTATTGAGCTTATAAAGCTCTTCGGTTTTCACCAGACCGTTTTTGCAGGAGATAAAAACGGGAATTACACCGTGCATCAGGAAAATGTCGATTTCGTTTTCCGTGTCGTACCGCTCCCGGTCGTCCATTTCCCGCAGGTCTCCGTCCCAATCCATCACCACGCCGTTGAGGGCATCGTTGTAGACGGGATTTCCCTTCTTGTCCACCGCCTTTTGGGCCGCGGCAAAAACCTTCATCTCCAGCACCTGCCCTGCCTTGGTCAGGCACCGCTTCACCTGCTTATTTTTATAGGAAACAATGAGCCGCTGACCGTTTTCCTCCCGAAAGAAGGTCAGCAGTTTTTCCCGGAGCAGGTCCTGCACAATGTCCGTAATATGGCTGTAGTAGATTTTTCCGCCGGAAAGCTGCTCTTTGATATCCTCAATGGATGCGGTGGTGGTCAAGCCGTCGTCGCTCACCTGACCGACCTTCTCCGCTGCTGCAAAAATACCCATCTGGATATTCCACAGCCGCACATTCTCCTTGCAGATACCCCACATCAGGTCAATATCCCAGAGAAATTCCTCATTGAGATCCCATTTGTAGGTGCGCTCCTCCCATGCCTCACCGTACTGGATGCCGCCGCCATAGATACAAATATGCTCCTGGGCGGTCAGCATCGGCGGTTCCAGATAGATGGTGTTGCCGTCCATATCACAATCATAGACCGCATTGTTGTGCAGATTGAACTTGTGGATCTGGATGTTCTGCTCCGGATGCCGCTCCCGGAATACGCCCAGAGCCATCAGCAGCAGCTCGTCGCCGCCGGTGATGTCAAACACGCAGTCTTCGTAAGCAGCCAACAGCTTTTCCAGCACGCTTACCGCATGTTCCAGATCGTTCCGCGGCGTGCTTTTGTAGTCAAACTGAACCTGCTGGCCCCGGTCCGCAAACAGCTTTTCATAGACCTGAATTTTCTTTTTCATTTCTTTGGAATCGTTGCCGATGAAGATCACCCGTTCCGGTGCACGGCTCAGGCAGCTGCAAACATTCCGGGTTGCATTTTTGTCAAAAAATTCGATGTATGTCATATTTCCCCCGTATGCGTCTTAAGCCCCGAGGGAAACCTCGGGGCTTAAAGCAAGCATTTAATCCATATTGATAAAATTCTCGATGGAGATCATACCCTTTTCCAGCGCGAGGAAACGGTCATTGTACTTATCCACCATAGCGCAGGAGCAGGAGATCATATACTGCAGAACGCCTTCGCTGATCTGGCTGCCTCTGTAGCTGGCCACCAGCCGGAATGCAATGCCGCCGGTGCTGATGTCATAATCAAAGCTGCCGTCAGCCATACCGAAGGAAGCGGAGCAGGCGGCGATTGCGCCCTCCATACGCTTATTTTCGCTCATCTTGAAGGGGAAGGGGGACAACACGGTAACCAGCTCTTTTTGCGGCTCCACGAGCACTGCCATCTGCAGAGGGATGTCGTCGCCGTTGACCACAAAACGCACTGCCATATCTTCTTCAACCTTTTCGTATGTCCAGTTTCTGTTGTCCACAGCAGTACACAGCAATTCATAGACCTGCTGTGCCCGGGCCATTTTCATTTCGTCAGCCATCGTAACATCCTCCTTCTCAATGATTCAGCGCATCCAGAAACTGTCCGATGGTAATCATACCCTTGCCCAGCATCAGGAATTTGTCGTTGTATTCATCCACAGTATTGCAGGTAGCCATCAGCATATAGAAGAACAATTCTTCACCGATCTGACTTTCAATAAAGTTGTTGGTCATCCGGTAGAAAAGATGGCCGGTGCTCAGATCGAAATCGAAGCAGCCGTGAGCCAGCATATTATTGATAACGCTCACAGCCACAGCCGTATCCAGCCGCTTGTCCTCCGGGATCACACCGGGCAGATGGGAGAAAACCATAATCAGCATTCTCTCTGCATCGATCGCCAGCGTCAGATCGATGGGCAGGTCATCGCCCCGCGCACCGCACTTCAGCCTCAGCTTTTCATCGTCTCTTGCATAGTGCCATCCGTTATTGTCCAAAGTCCGGCACATAGTTTCAAAGGTAGCCTTCGCCAGATTCATATCCTGCCAATCAGCCATAGTAATCTCTCCAATCTGTTATTATTCAAAAGCAATTATGCGTAGCCGTCATACTCATCCTGCTGTGTGGGTTTTTCCGACGCCACCAGCGGAAGGTCCGCATTTTTCGCATTGTTGGCACTACGCACTTTGTTGATAACGAACTTTCTGAAATCGTCGCTTCCATGTAGTCTGGCAAACTCGTCGTGGATCATCTGAAATGCCTGCACATATCTGAGACATTGGTCACAATCACGAATATGCTCATTCACGGTAGCGGAAAGCATCAACGCGTCAGCGTCCAGCTTAGTCAATGAAACGAAATCAATCATTTCATCAACAGTTAGATGCTTCATCTCCGCCCCTCCCTTTCTTGCCCCCGTCATCCTCCGGAGTTTTTTCATCCCCGGGTTTTTCCGGGGATTGTTCATCCTTTTCAGACATGGGATCAGGTTCCTCTTCGCCCATTTCGCGGCGGACAATATCGTTCATCCGATTCATCCAGTCGCTGATGGACTTTTTGCCGGAAACCTCTCCCTTGTTCTTCATGAAGAACGCTTTGTATTGCGTTTCACCATATGTAACGCCGTCGCGCCGCTTTTTTCGCAAAGCGGTGCGGATTTTTGCATCCTGCGTCTGGGTAATCACCAGCCACGGGATGCTGACAGAGGCATCCAACAGCATATTGTACATCTCATCCAGAGTCTTGTTTTCAAAGGCCGCCAGAATCAATTTGTTGGATTCGATCTTGGTAGCGTCATTGTCAAACATAAACAGACAATGGGCCAGCCAAGTCAGAACCTTGTAGATATTCACGCTGGAGGAAAGCACGATGTTGAACGCCTGCATAAGCTTTTCCACTCGTTCGGCATTCTGGTCATCGTCGCCGTTGTTCCGATCGGGCAGATTCTCCACCAGGGGGTCCTCCATATCTGCCGTCTTGAAATCGATTTTCCGCACATTGTTGGCGAAATCCTTCTTCAGGTTTTCTGCCACGCGGAACAGCCAGTCCTCAAAGCCCTCGGGGTCATTGTTGTAGGGACCGCTCACGCCGCTGCGGCGCAGGAAATAGGGAATGGTCGTCTTGATCAGACGCACATGAATTTCCTGCATAATGTCATCTTCATATCCTCTTCCCTTGAGGGTCTCGTCGCTGCTACACCAATTCTTCACCGTGCTGCGCAGGGTCTTTTCCGCGATCTGCGCCAACATTTCGTAAGAAATGGGCTTCTGGTCCAGCATCTGGCTGGCCATGGTTTCAAACTCTTCTCTTGTAAAACGCATCTCAACCACCATCCTTCTTCGGACTTGCGTTTTCTTCTTACACACTCACGAACAAATCTACTATAGCATATCAAACGGGGGAAATCAAGGAATCAAAGGGTGTAAAATGTCAAATATTCAGACTTTTTTGGGGTATTTGGCCAAAACCTCCAAGAATTCGACCGCAATACAAGAATTTTTGTCTGTCATTTGAAAACACTCCACACGCGCGTCAAACACGCACCCATATAAAGAGCGCGTGTTTGAACTTATCGGGGGGAATTTGCAATTGATCATCGGCATCGCCTTGTGGGGGACAATCACAAGGCGCACAGCTGCGCGAATGTGACCGGTCCGCTCAGTACACCTGCTCTGGTCATGCCCACAAAAACAGCCGCGGTGCGGGCCTGACAGTTCAAGGATACCTTCGGATTGAACTCGATGTCCGTAAAGGCATCGTATTCCAAAATCTGCGCTGCCACCTCAGGATTCTCCTGCAGGGCAGATATGTACAGCCAGTCATAAAACGCATTCGTCGGCCGGAGCGGATAGGATTCTCCTTCAAAGAAGAAACCCGTCAGCGCACCGGAGCTCTGCAGCCGTCGGTCCAGCTTTGCCTCCTTGGGGGTCACCGTAAGCAAGTCCTGATAGGGACCGCCGCCGGAAAAGCACTTGCCTGCCTGATACACATTCTCCACGGTCAACTGCTGATCAAGTGAAGGGACATACTTTCTCAGATAAAAGGCACTCAGGCTGACGCCGAGAGGTACCGTCGATTTACTGGATGCCTCCAGAATCCGCATCCCGGGACATTGGGCGGCAAAGGCCTTATGAATCTCCGCCACATTCCGTCTTTTCTGGGTTGCGTTTAAGGCTCCGTGCCAAGGGAATTCCACATTCACTTGTTTGAAATACGGTGCTTCGCTGATTGCCGTGAAAACAGGTCTCACTGCCATAAAAACCCCTCCATTCTTCCTGTCTAATACAGAAAACGGAAAAAATATCGTTTTTTTCGCAGGATTTCCCAAAAATTTTTAAAAATATTTATTTTTCTTTTCGTTCAAGAATGTAATACCCCGTCGAAAGGCGCAAATGATAAGTCTTATTCATCGTCATCCTCAAACAAAGGATCGTACAGCTTCTTGATTTCGGCATCCTTGTCGCCGGAATCGGATATTTTCCGACGCATTACCGCTCTGCGCTTTTCCATCTCCACCAGTGCCAGCACCTGCACTGTTCTTTTTGATACTGTGAGGAAATACAGCTCATCCACCTGATAGATCAGCTTGTGTTTCAAAAGGGTGCTGATTGCCTCGTCGGTGTCCTCATCACCGTGAATTGCCCGTTCCAGCTCTCGCTTGGTCGCACCGGCTCCCTCCTGCTTTTCCAGACAGGTCAGGGCCAGAATACAATCGTTGGTCATATTCAAATACAGCTTGTCCACCTCGCTGCGCTGCACCTTTCGCAGACAGAGCTGCTTGTGCCGTACGGCGTAACGAATGCCCTCGGCATTCGTATCCACCCAGCCGCGATTCTGCAGCTGCTGCAGAAACTGCTTGGCCTCGGTGTAGGTCATATCATAATTCAGCTGCAGCCACGGGATGGTAACATACTTTTCCCCTTTCAGGGCTTCCTGAATCTGCAGTGCATTGGTTTTTCGCATACTGCACCTCCTTAAAAATCAAACAGGCTTGCTACGCTCTGCTTGTCAGCAGTGCGCTTTTTATGTACATAGGTATACTTGGCATCGGAAAAACGCAGCTTCGGCTGCCGTGCATCGGGATCGGCCTGATCGTCAGAAAACTCGGGGCAGGTATAGCTGCGCTCGATTCTGGACCAGAGCACATCCTCCCGCATTTGGGTGACGATACACTCACCCGGGTTCAGCTTGGTGAGCATACTCACGGGCACCAACGCCACCGTATCCTTTTCAAATCGTTCAATGGCTTCACCGGAGCCATTCAGGGCCGATGTGGGCGCGATGATGGTCTTGCGGCCGCACTCTTCAGAGAATTCCCGCTTGGTTTCCGGATTGTTGGTACCGAAAAACACATGGGTGTTCAGGTTGTCCTTGATGATCTCCGCGGTCTCCTTGCCGTAGATGTTGTACAGCTGGGCATAGGACTGTAAAATCAGCAGGAACCAGATGTTTCTGCCTGCGCAGGCGGAGATGACCTTGTCGAAATCGTTGAATTTGGGAAGATTGCCGAACTCATCCAGCAGGAAGTAGAAGGGCCGCTGCAGCCTTGTTCCCTTCTTACGGGACACACCGATCAGCTCGGTGTAAAGGTTGCTCAGGAACATGCTGATGACCTCATAGTGCAGGCTTTCCTCGTCCTTGTAGGAAAGGAAGATCACCGTAGGCGCACCGTCATCCAGCTGGCTGATCTCAAAGGTATTGGCGCAGGTGATACGCCGCACCGCGGTATCGCGGAACTTATTCATCTTGGTAATAAAGGAGGAGGAAATACACCGTCGGGTGGTCTTTGCCTGCTCGATGATGCACTTGTGGGCCAGCTGATGGGCCCGGGAAGTGGCCAGCGGACGGCTGGTGAAATAGCCCTTGTCGTAGTCATTCTCGTTGGCGTCGGTGAAGGTATCGAAGATCCGCATCACCGTATCAAAGGAGAAATTATCCTCGGTAACGATACCCGTTTCGCTGTCTTCCAGCATACCGTAGAGCACCGCCATCAGCAGGTCACGGGCAGAATCCTCCCAGAAGGGGTCCTTGGTGTTCTGGGTGGGGATGATCGCACCGGCCAGAGCGGTAATGCCCTTCTCCACCTCGTCAACATATCCCTCGCGCACCTCTGCGATGGCCAGATCCAGCTCCTCCTGATTCTCATAGATAATGCCCTGAAATTCGTTTCTGGAGCCGTGCTCGGTCTGTACCACCTTCACGGAGGCTCCCACATTCAGATATTTCTGATAGGCCCGATAATACTTGGTCAGGGGATTCCAGCAATCGCTGTGCATATAGTTGGTGAAATCCAGCATCAGAACCCGATAGCCCTTGTCCGCAAACTTTTGGGCATTGCTCCGATACAGCTCCTGCTTGGGGTCGCTGATGACCAAGCTGGGCTTATTCTTCTTGTTCAGCAGCACATTCAATGTGGGGATCACATAGCCCGTAGTCTTACCGCTTCGGGTGGCACCGATGGCCAGCAAATGGGTGTCCTCAATGAAGGTCACCTGCAGCTGTCCATCTGCGTCCCGGCGGACGCAGATGGGGATACCGTCAATATTCTGTTCGGAAAGTGCGCTGTAGGACACCGTTCTTTCCTTGTTCTGACGGGCATATTCCTCTGCCGTAGTCAGCTTGGCATTTTCATAATCCTTAAAAAGCTCAATATTGTTCATTCCCTACTCCTCCCATATAACCAAAGCCCCGTCTGGTGCCGGGAATGTTCTGCTGACCGGAGATGGTCTTCAGTGTCTCGGCAGTGACAACAGAATCGTTTTCGTATGCTGCCTTCTTCAGCGCGCCGTCGATGATGCGCATAATCTGCTCGGTCTTGAAGCCTGCCAGATATGCCTTGCCGGCATCCTCCAGCTCCGCCCGACCCACGCCGAAGCAGCGAGCCCGCTCGCGGAAGGTGGCATCGATCACTGTCTGCTTTTCTTCCTCGCTGATACGGGCGGTCCAAACCACATCACACTCCCGTGCCAATGTGCGAACCGTCTCGTTGGTCTCGGAGGCAAACAGCACAATGAGCACATCGGACAAATCCAGACAGACCGTCGGCTCCAGCAGCTTAAACTTGCAGCGATATTCATAATCCAGCAGCTTGATGAGCTCCTCCAGCTCCCGCTCACCCAGCTCCTCGCAATCCTTCACCAGAAATACCGTGTGGGACTGCTTGGTTTCAGACAGTCCGCGGAGCAGGAAATTCTCCTTGGCACCCACGAAGTCTTCCATTCCCAGCGTGCCTGCATCCACCTCGATGACCTTGTTGCCGTCGGCAAAGCCGGCCTTCAGGGCGTCCACATACATATCCGCCACATAGGCATCGTCACCGGCCACCAGCAGAGTCTGGTAGAGGCTCAGGCGGTTATTGGTGGCAGGCGACAAGCTGCACAGCAGCTTGTCCAGCTCCGCCTCGCGACGCAGGGGCAGGTTCTGTGCCAGCTTCCGATCAAAGGAGAACTGCTTTTCTCGGGTGGCATCAAAGGGCAGGTCGGACAGTGCATCAATCGCTCCCTGCTTCTTGTTCAGCAGCAGCTTTTCCTTGTCCTCTGCGGACAGCAGGGTGGAAAAAGCCACCTTGGCGAAGATGCGGTCGTAAGTATTGCGCTGGATGATTCCCAAGCCGAAAGCCTTCTCGATGATCTTCGCAACAGAGCTTTTGGTGCAGGGCTTGTCATAGCCCGTTGCGGCGCAGATGTACTTAAACACTTCCCGCTGATTGGAGCTGCGCAGGATGGTGTAGAGGGTGTTGTAATATGCGTCCTGATTCTCCGGGTCATAGGCGATGCCCATCAGGTTGCCGAACAGATTGTTCCACTTAGCGCAAAGGCTCAGTCGGCGGACAGCATTTTCCTCGTCCCGGCAAATGCAAATACCGTGATATTCCATATAGGAAAGGGTAGCCATTGCATCCACATTGCCGTTCATAGCCGTATTCAAAAGGGTGTCGGCGATCAGCTCTGCGGTCAGGTTCTTGCTCTGCTTGAACAGCTCCTGCTTAATGAGCATTGCTTCCCGCTTCTGGGACAGCACCACCCGATCCGCGGCTGTCATCTGAACATTCTGACCGCTGCTCTCGGCAAATTCAATGGTGCGGCACAGCCGCTCATAGGCGGCATAATCGGTAATGGTCTTGTACTGCTCGGCATTCGCCAAAGCATAGTATTGCTCGGCTTCCCCGTCCATAGGAACGCAGAAAACCCTCGCCAGCTCCTGAAAGAGCGTCCGCTGCTGCGCTTCGTCTATAAAGCCGCGGCAGACGGCATCGATCAGAAAAAACTGGGTCAGCAAGGGCTCCATCAGATAGTTGGTACTCTTCATTCCAATCACTCCTTATCTCCATGCTTTGATGGTGTCGGGCACAAGGACATGGTCGACCAGACCGTAGCTCTGCGCCTCTTCGGCTGTCATGGTGTAGTCACGATCCGTATCCTTGGCAATTTGCTGCACCGTCTTGCCGGTATTTCTGGCCAAGATGGTATTCAGCGTTTTTCTGGTATGTTCAATATGCTTGGCAGCGATGATAATATCGGATGCCTGACCCTGCGCACCACCCAGAGGCTGGTGGATCAGAATCTCGCTGTTGGGCAATGCCAGACGCATCCCCTTGCTGCCGGAAGAGAGCAAAAATGCGCCCATAGACGCCGCCAAGCCGACGCAAATAGTACGCACCTTACAATCGAGCATATTGATGGTATCGTAGATCGCCAGGCCGTCGGTAACAGAGCCGCCGGGGCTATTGATCAGCAGTGTGAGGATCCGCTCCTCTTCGGGCAGATTCTCGTCAATCATCTTTTGCTCAATGTAGTGCATCTGGGGGATGACCCGGGCCGCCATACCCGTGTCCACAGGTCCAAACAGATAAATCTGATTCTTGCGAAGCAAATACTGATCGGACAACATCTCAATTTGGGAATTTTCTCTTGCCATAACGGAACCTTCCTTTCAAAATTTTTCCTATTTCGTGTCTTGCACATATTAGAACGCCCCCAATTTCCTTTTTTTCGCATCATTTGAAATTATTTTGTAAAAAAAATATACCCTCCTTGTCCGATTAGACAAGGAGGGTAACACCCATTGTTATTTACAGTAATTCCTGATTGTATATGGCACGCACGCCGCCGATAAACTTGGGTCGGGTGCGCGCCGCCACCACGATGGCCTCACCGATCCGGTTGTTTTCCAGCCGAACGGGCACCGCTACTTTTTTCAGATGCATTCCGATCAGGGTCAGACCGATGTCCAGACCGGCATCCGCCTTGATCTCCTCCACCGCCACCGGGTCATCAAAATGCTCATAGGCCTGCGTTGCCAAGGAGCCGCCTGCCTTAGGCTGGGGCACCACATTTACGATTTCCGCCCCGGGCACCGCAGCACGCTCCGTAATAACCGCCCGGTTCAGATGCTCACAGCACTGAATCGCCAGATACAGCCCCTTCTCCCGGGCGAAGTCGGAAAGCCCCCGGAAAATTTCACCGGCAAGGTCAAAATTGGAATTGGTGCCGATCTTGGAACCAACCACTTCACTTGTGGAGCAACCAATGACCACCAGATTTCCACTTCTCAAATTTGCCTTCTCATAAAGCTCCGCGATTGCTGCCCGAGCCTGATTATAAATCATTTTTTCCATACGATCACCTTCTGCAAAGTCCCACAAAATATCTGAAAAACGCCAAGCCATCCACCGTGTCAGGTCTTGCTTGGGTGCAGCACATCCGCTCCGGATGCCATTGCACGCCCAAAACAGGCAGCGCAGTATGCTCGATAGCCTCCACATACTTACCATCCCACCAAGCCGTTGCCCGCAGGCCTTCGCCCAGCTCCTTCACCGCCTGATGATGGGAGCTGTTGACCGCGAAATCCGTACCGTACAGTTTCCCCGGTACGCTGTCCTGCGCCGCTGTCACCGGATGGGCAATATAAAAATCCTGCTTATTGGTATGCACCGGGGTTTCCGGCAGATGCTGATAAAGGGAGCCGCCGAAAAATACATTCAAAAGCTGATATCCCCGGCAAATACCCAACACCGGCTTTCCTGCCTCCACATATGCATACGGCGGTCTCCAGCGGCAGCTGGTGCGGTGGTCAACGGCAGCAGTGCGGTGACAGCGGCAGCGGTTTGAGATAGTTGAATTACCCCTCATAATAGTGGTATCCGCAACAGCGGAAATA
>SVLL01000015.1 GCA_015067935.1 Oscillospiraceae bacterium
CTATCGGATGGATGCCTATAGTCCACTTTGATTTCTCTTGGACTGACCGGTATGATCGGCAAGGGAAAGCGAGGCCCGGAGGTTGTGGAAGCAATGAAGACCCACGGCGCGGTGTACTTCGGTGCCATCGGCGGTTGTGGGGCACTGCTGGGCAAGTGTATCAAAAAAGCCGAGGTTGTTGCCTATGACGATCTGGGTGCGGAAGCGATTCGCCGTTTGGAGGTTGAAGATTTCCCGGCTATCGTAATTATCGACAGCGAGGGAAATAATCTCTACGAGTCCGGCAGAGCAAACTATCTGACGCAAATCAAATAAAATGATCGCTCTGCCGGCTCGGCAGAGCGATTATTGTTATATAGGACTTGACAAGATGCGCATAAAAGGCTAGAATTGTTATAGAACAATTTTAGGATGTGATGAAATGTCTGAGATCTACAAGGTCAATATGGAACTGGATGTTCCCATTTACCGGCAGTTGGTGGATTCTATCCACAGTGCCGTGAAGAAGGGAGACTTGTCAGCCGGGCAGCAGTTGCCTACAGTGCAGGAGATGACGGAGCAGCTGGGAATTGCCCGGGGCACCGTAAAGCGCGCCTATGATGAACTGGAGCGCATCGGTGTGGTGGAAAAGGTGCAGGGTCGAGGTACATTTGTTTGCTATCAACCAAGCAATTCCGGCAGCCGTAAGGAGCAGGCTATGGCGGCAATTGATTCTATGCTGGACCAATTGGAGAATATGGGTTTTTCTCCTGCGGAGATCAATATTTTCCTGAATCTAAAGCTTCGTGAGCGGGAAGAGCAGGAAGCTTTTGTTAAAGTTGCGGTTGTGGAATGTAACCCGGAAAACCTTTCTCAAATGTCCGAACAGCTGCGGCATATCAGCGGCGTGGATTTGTATCCTTATCTGCTGGACAGTATTCAGCAGTATCCCTATAAGCTGAATGAAGACTTTGATTTGATTGTCACCACCGCAAATCACGCGGATTATCTGGAAAGCCTTGTGCCCTCCAATAAACGGGTGGTGCGTGTGGCGTTGCGACTGTCTTCTGAAAGTCTGTCGCCCATCATCAAGCTGCGTCCCGGTAAAGAATTGGGAATCGTGGGGCATAGCCACCGCTTCGGAGATCTGCTTTATCGCACTGCTCAGAGCTATGCGGAGGATGCTGTGATTCACGAGCCGGTTGTTACCGAAATGGGGGAGAAGCTTGCAGACTACCTGCGGGGAAAGGATGCGGTGCTGGTACCGAAAGGATATGAAAAGTATTTTACCGCTCAGATGAACAATGCACTGAAGAATTATCACGGTGTTTTGATCGATTGCAACTACGAAATGGACGAAGGCTCGCTGCTGTATCTGGAAACAAAGATCAAGCGGCTTTTGGATGAGAAGAAATTGTAAGGAAAGTAATAACTATGCCGACATAATATGAACCTTGAGGATGAACACCTTGGGGACGCATATTGTGTCGGCTTTGTTTTTTACATTTCAGAAAAATGCTGCATCTTTCTTCTTGACAAAAGGTATAGAACATTGTAATATAAAGTTACAGAACAATTATAATGCAGTATTCTGCAAAACTATGCAATGAGGTGCAGTTATGGAAAAACGGGAAAAGAAAGTACTGGTTATGGGCGTCATTGGCGCCGATGTCCACGCAGTGGGCAACAAGATCCTCTACCACGCCTTCACAGAGGCCGGGTTTGATGTGGTCAACTTAGGTGTTATGGTGGCGCAGGAGGAGTATATCGCAGCTGCCATCGAAGCCAATGCGGATGCCATCGTCGTGTCCTCTCTGTACGGTCAGGGCGAGCTGGATTGCCGTGGTCTGCGTGAAAAGTGCGACGAGGCCGGCCTGAAGGGGATTCCTCTGGTGGTTGGCGGTAACATCGTCATCGGCAAGCAGAAGTTCGAGGATGTGGAGCGTCGCTTCAAGGATATGGGCTTTGACCGGGCATTTCCTCCCGGCACCGCTCCGGAGACTACCATCGAAGCACTGCGTGAATTGTTACATATGGAAGGTGAGACGGTGTGAAACCTGTCTTACTGATTGACTTTGGCAGTACCTATACCAAGCTGACGGCTGTGGATGTGGATGCCGAGTGCCTTCTTGGCACTGCTGCCGCCTATACCACGGTGCAGACCGACATTAACGACGGTCTGCAGGCCGCGCTGACTAAGCTGGAGGAAAAGACCGGGAAGCTTACATACACGGCTACCTATGCCTGTTCTTCCGCTGCCGGTGGCTTGCGGATGGCCACCTCCGGACTTGTGCCGGAGCTGACCGGTGAGGCCGCAAGGCTTGCAAGCCTTGGTGCAGGTGCGAAGGTGGAAAGTGTTTATTCATTTCAGCTGACTGAGGACGACTTGGCGGAAATCTGCCGGAATAAGCCTGACATCTTTCTGCTGGTTGGCGGCACGGATGGCGGCAACACCGAGTGTATTTTGCACAATGCCAAGGCTTTGGCTTCCATCAAGCCCCAGTTTCCCATTGTCATCGCGGGTAACCGCACGGCAGTTCGGGAATGTGAGCGGATCCTTGCCGGATGTGAGGTTTATGTCTGCCCAAATGTAATGCCAAAATTCGGCACGCTGAACATTGAACCCACCCAAAAGCAGATTCGGGAGATTTTCCTCAATCGCATTATTCAGGCCAAGGGCCTGAGCAAGGCCACCGCGCTGCTTTCTGATATTATGATGCCCACCCCGTCGGCGGTGCTGCAGGCAATGGAGTTGTTGGCTCAGGGCTGTGAAGGAGAGCAGGGGATCGGAGAACTGGTTGCCGTGGATGTGGGTGGTGCGACCACGGATGTTTATTCCATAGCCGAGGGTATGCCCGAACACATGAACACGGTGTATAAGGGTCTGCCCGAACCTTTTGCCAAGCGGACGGTGGAAGGGGATATCGGAATGCGTTACAGCATTCAGGGCATCGTGGATGCGGCAGGACTTGACCGGATCGCAAAACTCTCTGACCTTTCAAAGGAACGGGTTACCGAGCTGGTTGAACAGCTGAAAGCGCATACAGATATGGTACCCAATGGGGATGAGGAGCTGGAGCGGCTGGATTATGCCCTCGCTTCAATGGCCATTGAAGAAGCGGTTAAACGCCACGCAGGCACCATTGAAGAAACCTATACCCTGATGGGAAAGACCTACCTGCAGGAGGGCAAAAACCTGACAAAGGTCAAACAAATCGTAGTGACGGGCGGCAGCTTGATCCACACCAAGCGAACAGAGGAAATTGCCTCCCACGCCCTGTATTCGCCGATGCAACCGGAATCCCTACGGCCTGTGAAGGCGGATGTGTGGGTGGACAGAACATATATTTTAGCCGCAATGGGCCTTCTTTCCGGGTACTATCCCCAAACGGCCCTGCGAATTATGAAAAAGGAGCTTGAGCACCATGGATATTCAGAATAAGAGAATTCCCGAAGGTGAATTTATGGCGATGCGTCAGGAGGTCCTGACCCAGTGGCCTACCGGTAAAGATGTGAATCTGGAAGAAGCAGTTGCTTATCACAAGGCAATGCCTGTCAGCCGCAATTTCTCCCAGAAACTTCTGGATGCGAAAGCGGCCGGAAGAACCCTCGTCCAGCCCCGTGCAGGTGTTCCCGTTGTGGAGGAGCATATCAAACTGATGCAGTATCTGCAGGACAATGGTGAGGCGGACCTGCTTCCCTCTACTATTGACAGCTACACCCGTCAGAACCGCTACGAAGAAGCGGAAAACGGCATTGCCGAGTCCATTCGTTTGGGCCGGGCAATGCTCAACGGCTTCCCTGCGGTGAACCACGGTGTTGCCAAGTGCCGTCAGGTCATCGAGAGTGTGAATGTACCTATGCAGGTGCGCCACGGTACTCCCGATGCCCGTCTGCTGACCGAAATTACATACGCCGGCGGCTTTACAAGCTATGAAGGCGGCGGCATTTCCTACAATCTGCCTTACTGCAAGAATATCCCCATGGAGCGTACCATCCGGGATTGGCAGTATGTGGACCGCCTGACCGGTCTTTATGAGGAAATGGGCGTTTCCATCAATCGGGAACCCTATGGCCCGCTCACCGGCACCTTGGTGCCTCCCTGCATCTCCCACGCCGCAGCCATTATCGAGGCGTTGCTGGCAGCTGAGCAGGGCGTTAAGAATATTACTGTGGGCTATGGCCAGTGCGGCAATCTGGTGCAGGATATTGCGGCCATCCGCACTCTGCAGGAGCTGACCGATGAATATCTGCAGAAGTACGGTCACGGCGATGTGAAGGTTACCACCGTTCTCCATCAGTGGATGGGCGGTTTTCCTGCAGATGAGGCAAAGGCCTTTGGCGTTATTTCCTCCGGCAGCCTGACCGCCGCTTTGGCTAAGGCAACCAAGGTGATCGTCAAGACACCTCACGAAGCAGTGGGTATTCCCACTATGGAAGCCAATGCACAGGGACTGCGCTGCACCAAGCAGGTGGTCAATATGCTTGCCGACCAGACATTCCGTGACGATCATCTGGATGAAGAAATGGAAATCATCCGTCTGGAAACCCGGTGCATTGTGGACAAGTGCTTTGAGCTTGGTAATGGCGATATTGCTGTGGGTGTCTGCCGGGGTGTAGAAGCCGGTGTGCTGGATGTTCCCTTTGCACCCTGCCGCGCCAACGCAGGACTGATGCTGCCTTGCCGGGACAACGAGGGCGCAGTGCGTATCCTCAATACCGGCAATCTGCCCTTTACGAAGGAGCTGAAGGATTTCCACGAAACCAAGATCTATGAGCGCGCCATGGCAGAAAAGCGTAAGGCTTCCTTCCAGATGGTCATCGATGATGTCTATGCCATCGGCAAGGGCCGTCTGGTTGGACGCCCCAAGTATTGATAAGGAGAAATAGCAATGAAAATTATTGATGTTGTCTGTTCTGCCGGCCGTACCGGCTTCTATTTCGACGATCAGCGCGCCATTAAGCAGGGCGCAGGTCACGACGGTCATTTCTATGTGGGTTCTCCCGTGACCGATGGCTTCCGTTCCATCCGTCAGGCAGGTGAGAGCATCTCCGTGATGCTGGTGCTGGAGGACGGTCAGGTTGCTTTCGGTGACTGCGCTGCTGTTCAGTATTCCGGCGCGGGCGGACGGGATCCGCTGTTTCTTGCAGAAGATTTTATCCCTGTTATCGATAAGTACATTAAGCCCGAATTAGTGGGCAGGGAAGCGGATGATTTCCGGGGCCTGTGCGCTATGATGGAGGCCATTCAGGTGGAGGGCAAGCGTCTGCATACCGCTATTCGTTACGGCGTTTCTCAGGCTATTCTGGACGCCGTGGCAAAGGCTACAGGCCGGTTGATGTGCGAGGTCGTGGCGGACGAATACGGCTGCACCGTTTCCGAGACACCCATCGACATCTTCACCCAATCCGGCGATGACCGCTATGACAATGCGGACAAAATGATCATCAAGGGCGCGCAGGTGCTGCCCCACGCGCTGATTAACAATGTGGATACCAAGCTGGGCCGCAACGGTGAGAAGCTGGCAGAGTATGTGGCGTGGCTCCGTGACCGTATTTTGGCAAACCGCACCAGCGAGGATTATCTGCCCGTGTTCCATATGGATGTTTACGGTACCATCGGTGCAGCTTTCGGCAACACCAACTATAAGGCAATGGCCGATTACATCGAAGAGCTGGGCCGTATTGCAAAGCCCTTCCATCTGCGCATTGAAGGTCCTATGGACTGCGATGTGGATGTGCCTACGCAAATGAAGGCTCTTGCCGGGCTGACCGCTGAGCTGGATAAGCGGGGCTGTGATGTGGAGCTGGTGGCTGATGAGTGGTGCAATACGCTGGAGGATATCAAGCTGTTTGCCGATAACAAGGCCGGTCACATGGTGCAGATCAAGACCCCTGATCTGGGCGGTATCAACAACACCATTGAGGCAGTGCTGTACTGCAAGGAAAGGGGCATCGGAGCATATCAGGGAGGTACCTGCAACGAGACCGACCGCAGCGCACAGGTTTGCGTACACTGCGCTATGGCAACCCAGCCCGTGCAGATCCTGGCAAAGCCCGGTATGGGTGTGGACGAGGGCTATATGATCGTCTATAATGAGATGAATCGCATTCTGGCCATTCGCAATGCTAAAAAGCAGGCAAAGAAATAATGAAAAATACGGTTTTTTCCGAAAATAATGCTTGATTTTTGGAAAACACTGTGCTATAATCGCTTAGTCTGAAATCAAGGTGAGTCCTCTGCGGGCTGATATGCGCCGTAAGAACGCCTAATATTTAAGGAGGACAAGATTATGGATTTGGTAAAGGCTCTGGCCAGCCAGTACATGAAGGAGCAGCTGCCTGAGGTTCAGGTCGGCGACAGCGTTCGTGTGCATGTGCGTATCAAGGAAGGCTCCCGTGAGCGTATTCAGGTGTTTGAAGGCACTGTGATCGCCCGGAAGCACGGTGGCATCGGTGAGACCATCACTGTTCGTCGTGTTAGCTACGGCGTGGGTTGTGAGAAGGTCTTCCCTCTGCATTCCCCCAATGTTGCAGCAATCGAGACCGTCCGTCACGGTAAGGTTCGTCGTGCAAAGCTGTACTATCTCCGCGATCGTATGGGCAAGGCTGCCAAGATCAAAGAGAAGGTCTAACAAAAAAACGAAAAAAAAGAGGGCTTGCCCTCTTTTTTTTTGTACTCTTTTGGTTTATAATGGTAGAAAAGCGTAAAAGGGGAGTATAACCCTTTCTTAGATACACAAGGAGTGATCTTGTTTTGGACGAAATGAATTGGCAGGAACAGCTGCCGGAAGAAGTTACAGAACCTGCATCTGAAGAAGTCGCAGAAGAGAAAAAGGAAAAAGAGGATTGGCGTAAGGTTGTTCTGACTTATTTGCACGACCTTTCCTACCTGCTGGCAAGCCTGATTCTGGTGTTCCTGCTGCTGTTCCGTGTTGTAATTGTAGAAGGTACATCAATGAATAATACCTTATTGGACGGAGATTACCTTTTGCTGTTGAGTAACACTTTCTACCATGAGCCCCAGTACGGTGATGTAATCGTCGCCAGCAAAAAGAGCTTTGATAACGGAGCACCCATTGTCAAGCGCGTTATTGCTACGGAGGGTCAGTGGGTGAATATCAATTTTGAAACCGGCATTGTCTATGTAGGCGATACGAAGGATACGATGCAACCGCTGGATGAGCCGTATACTTTGACGCTGACCATCAGAGAAGAGGGCGTTATTTTTCCGCTGCAGGTAGACGAAGGGTGCTTGTTTGTGATGGGTGACAACCGGGATGGATCAAAGGACAGCCGTGATCCGGAAATCGGCCTTGTAGATAAGCGGGAAGTGCTGGGCAAGGTGATTTTCCTCTTCGTCCCCGGCACCAATAAGGGTCAGTATGAGCAGGATTTTGGAAGGATTGGAGTGGTTGACTGATGGATTCTGGGCAGATGAATATCCAGTGGTATCCCGGTCACATGACCAAAACCCGGCGGCAGATCGAGGCGGATCTGAAGCAGGTGGATGCGGTGTGCGAGATCGTGGACGCACGGATTCCCTTTGCCAGCCGCAACCCGGATATTGATGCCATCTGTGGCGACAAGCCACGGATGATTATCCTGAATCGGATGGATCTGGCAGATCCGGAGGCGACCAAACGCTGGGTGACCTATTTCAAGAGCAAGGGTATGGCGGCAGTGCCTACAGACTGCAAGAGCCGGAAGGGTATCAGCGATTTCCAGCCGGCTGTGCGTTCAATTTTAAAAGATAAAATCGCGCGTAACGCCGCCAAGGGTATGAATAAACCTCTGCGTGTGATGATCGTGGGTATTCCCAATGTGGGCAAGTCCACCTTAATCAATCAGATTTCCGGTCGGAAGGGTGCAAAGGCGGAGAATCGGCCCGGTGTGACCCGTGGCAAGCAGTGGGTAACAGTGGACAATTCTTTGCTCCTTTTGGATACCCCCGGCATTTTGTGGCCGAAGTTTGAAGACCCCGAAGTGGGGATGATGCTTGCCTATACCGGCGCGGTCAAGGACGGCATTCTGGATGTGGAGGAGCTGGCCTGCCATCTTATGGGTGTGCTGCATAAACGGTACCCTCAGGCGTTAAAGGAACGCTACGGTCTGGAAGCCGAGGAGGGAACCCCTGCCTATGAACTGCTGGAAATGATGGGCCGAAAGCGCGGCTATCTGGTTTCCGGCGGCGAAGTCAATACAGAACGAACGGCGAAGGTTCTTTTGGATGAGTACCGCAGCGGTAAGCTGGGGCGTATCACCTTCGAAGAGCCTGCGGAGGAATAAAATGGCAGATAAGAATATGTGGGAAATTGAAGACGGTCTGAAAGGACAGGGAGTTGGCGTGATCTGCGGTGTGGATGAAGCCGGCCGGGGTCCTTTGGCAGGACCGGTGTATGCTGCGGCAGTGATTCTGCCCGAGCATCTGGAAATTCCCGGACTTGACGACAGCAAAAAGCTTACAGACAAGCGGCGCAGAGAGCTGATGCCCATCATTAAAGAGCAAGCCATTGCCTACGGCATCGGCATTGCTACGGAGAAAGAGATTGATGAGATCAATATCCTGCAGGCAACATTCCTTGCTATGCAGCGTGCCATCGATCAATTGGAAGGAAAAGCTGATTTTGCTCTTATTGACGGCAACCGGGAAAAGGATTTCGGTCTGCCTGTGATGACCGTAGTCAAGGGTGACAGCCGCAGTGCCAATATCGCTGCCGCATCCATCTTGGCAAAGGTCAGTCGTGATGACTATATGGATGAAATGGCAAAGCAGTATCCGCAGTATGGTTTTGAAATCCACAAGGGTTACGGCACCAAGGCCCATTATGAGGCACTTCGTACTTATGGTCATTGTGCCCTGCACCGCCTGACCTTCTTGAAGAAGTTTTATGGCGATAAGTAAAATCAGCGGTGCGTGGGGAGAGGCATTGGCAGCGGAATACCTGCGTAAGAAGCGTTATAAGCTGGTGGCTGCCGGTTATCGCAGCCGCTTTGGCGAGATCGATCTGATCGTGGAAAATAAGCAGTATTTGGTGTTTGTGGAGGTTAAGCTGCGAAAAAGCGGCGATTTTGCCGCGCCCCGGGAGTATGTGAACCGCGCAAAGCAGGACAAAATCCGGGTAACAGCCTCTATGTATTTGTCCCAAAACCCGACCAAGCTGCAGCCACGCTTTGATGTGATTGAAATTTTTGCACCGGATGGTGCCATGACGAAAAATCCCGAAATTACCCATCTGGAGGATGCGTTTCAATGAATTTCCCTGTTTTTGACCTGCATTGTGATACGGCTCTGGCCCTTTTGGGTGAGGACCTGCAGCAGGCAGGCTCTCTGCGGAAAAATGAATACCACATCGATCTGGAACGGGCGAAAACACTGCCGGCCTATGCCCAGTGCTTTGCCTGCTTTACCTCGCCTCTGGAGCAGCTACCCGACGGTGTTACTGTCAGCGAGATGTTTGAACGGGAAATGGTCAGTGTTCTGCGCGAGGTGGAGAAGAACAAGGATCTGATTTCCTTGGCCTATTCTGCCGCAGAAGTGGAAAAGAATCGGGAAAAAGGAAAAATGTCTGCCATTTTGACCATTGAGGGTCCGGCAGGCTTTGGATTTGATCCGGCTCTGCTTGAAGACCTTTATAAGATCGGTTTCCGGATCACCACGCTGGGCTGGAATGAAAGCAATGTTCTCTGCGGCAGCCATAAAACAGGCGGCGGACTGACGGAGCAGGGCCGGGAATATGTTTTTGAAGCACAGCGTCTGGGGATGCTTGTGGATGTGAGCCACATCAGTGATGAGGCTTTCTGGGATATTATGGACATCACCCGGGGCCCGGTCATTGCAAGCCACTCCAATTCCCGTTCTGTTTGTAATGTGAGTCGAAATCTGACGGATGAAATGTTTAAAGCAATCTGCCAAACCGGCGGCGTGGCAGGTCTGAATCTGTACACGAAATTCTTAGGGGAGAATGCCACAGTTGATACGGTATGTGATCATGCAATCCATTGGCTGGAATTGGGTGGAGAGAAGAATATTTCTCTCGGCGGCGATTTGGATGGCTGTGATACCCTTCCTGCCGGGTTCAGCGGCGTGCAGGACTACCCCAAGCTGGCAGAGCGTTTGCTGGCTCGCGGCATCAGCGAAGAAACGGTAATGGATATATTCTGGAATAATGCGATGGGAGTGTTAAAAAATGCTGTATGTAACTACCCGTAACAAATTTGATACTTATACGGCAAACTGGGCCACCCGGCTGGACCGTGGTCCGGATGGGGGGTTGTTCCTGCCGTTCCGCATGCCGGAGCTTTCCCAGGAAGAGCTGCAGGCGTTGCCCTCCCAGAGCTTTTGCCAACGGGTTGCCACACTCCTGAACTGCTTTTTCGGCACCCAGCTGACCGGCTGGGATGTGGAGCTTTACGGCGGTAAAAAGCCTGTCAAGCTTGTGAGCGTTGGGCATCGGGTACTGGTGGCTGAGCTCTGGCATAATCATGATCAGGACTATGCCCGTTTTGCCGCCCGTCTGGCGGCCCGGATCAGCGACAGCGAACATGGCTTGATTAAGCCCACCTCTTGGGTGAATATCGCGATCCGCATTGCTATGCTTTGCAGCATTTTTGTGGAGCTGCCTGCTAATTTAATGCCCCTTGACATTGTGGTCGCCACGGGGAATTTTGCCGCACCTATGGCAGTGTGGTATGCCCGTCAGATGGGTTTGCCCATCGGCAATATCATCTGCAGCCACAACCATCCCTGCGTATGGAATCTGCTCCATCAGGGAGAGGTCAGGGGAGATGAGCATCTGCCCGAGAATCTGGAACGGCTGATTACGGCAACGCTGGGTGTGGAAGAGAATCAGCGTTTCTGCGAAATTGTGGAAGGCGGTCGGCTCTATACCACCCGTATGGGTATGCTGGAGCCTCTTCGTAAGGGTATGTATGCAACCGTGACCAGTCAGGACCGGGTCAACTCCGTGATCTCCAGCGTTTACCGTATGGCAAATTATGTGATGGGTCCCCAGACGGCATTGGCTTTCAGCGGTCTGCAGGACTATCGCGCCAAGACCGGTGGCGTGCGCAATGCGCTGCTGCTGGCAGAAAGAAGTCCTTCTACCGACATCAAGGCAATTGCGGCAAGTATGGAGATGTCGGAGTATCATCTGCGTGAGATTTTAGGAGTGTGAAATAATGGCACTTTACGCCATTGGTGATTTACACCTTTGCCTGGGCGCGCCAAAGCCGATGGATGTTTTCGGCGGTGCTTGGGTGGGGTATATGGATAAGCTGAAGGAAGGTCTTTCCGGGATCAAACCGGAGGATACTCTTGTTCTGTTGGGAGATCTGAGCTGGGCGTTGGATCTGGAAGGCGCAAAGGCAGACTTTGCGTGGCTTAATCAGATTCCCTGCCGGAAGATCATCCTCAAGGGGAATCACGATTACTGGTGGAATACCGTGCGGAAATTCGAGCTTTTCTGCAAGGAAAACGGTTTTGAGGATTTCCATATTCTCCATAACAACCATTTTGAATATAACGGTTATGCCATTTGCGGTACCCGGGGTTGGTTCTTTGAAGAGGAGCGCAGCGGTCAGCACGACGAAAAAGTATTCAAAAGGGAATTGCTGCGGTTGGAGGCATCCCTGAAGGCGGCAGGGGAGCTGCCCAAACTGGTTTTTTTACATTATCCGCCCCGGTATAAGGGCTATGAATGCCCGGAGATTCTGGAGTTGTTGAAGCAATATGAGGTCCGGTGCTGCTATTACGGCCACCTCCACGGTGCCAGCCATGGCCTGGCCATTGAGGGCATCTGGGACGGAATTCAGTACAAATTGCTTTCTGCAGACAGACTTAACTTTGTGCCATATCAGGTTTTGCCTTAAAGAACCGGGATTTCCCGGTTCTTTTCATTCTCTTTGCAAAAAAATGCGAAAATTTTCAATAAAATACTGGACTTTTTCTGCAATCTTTGATAAAATACTACGGCTGAATTTATAAATACAATGGTGGCAGTATGCCATCAACAATTTGGAGGACACAAATCATGACTGTTAAGAACATCGAAAAGAACGGTAATCAGGCTACCATCGTGGTAGAAATCGACAAGGAACTGATGGAGACCGGCGTGCAGAAGGCATACCTGAAGGCTCGCAAGAACATTCAGCTCCCCGGCTTCCGTAAGGGCAAGGCTCCACGTCAGCTCATCGAGAAGATGTACGGTGCCCATGTCTTCTACGAAGACGGCCTGGAAGAAATCTTCCCCGAAGTATACCAGAAGGCAGTTGTTGAGCAGGATGTGAAGGCCATCGGCCGTCCCAGCCTGACCGATATGGACATTTCCGAAGACGGCATCGTTACTCTGACCATCACCACCGAGCTCTACCCCGAGGTCACTCTGGGCCAGTACAAGGGTCTGGAAGTGGAGAAGGCTGAGGCTGTTGTTACTGACGAGCAGGTGCAGGCTGAGCTGGACCGTATGGCTCAGAATGTTGCTTCCACCGAGACTGTGGAAGGTGCCGCAAAGATGGGCGATACTGCTAATATCGACTTTGAAGGCTTTGAAAACGGCGTTCCCTTTGCTGGCGGCAAGGGCGATAACTTCGACCTGAAACTGGGCTCCGGTTCCTTCGTTCCCGGCTTTGAGGAGCAGGTTGTCGGTATGTCCGCCGGTGAGGAGAAGGACATCGATATCACCTTCCCTGAGGATTACCACGCAGAGCTGGCCGGTAAGGCAGTTGTGTTCCATGTCAAGTGCAACAAGGTCACCACTACCATCGTTCCTGCGCTGGATGACGAGTTTGCAAAGGATGTTTCCGAGTTTGACACTCTGGAAGCTTTGACCGCTGATATCCGCGCAAAGGCTCTGGAGAATGCCCAGAAGCAGATCGACAATGCTTTCGAGCAGGCTGCTGTGGACAAGGCTGCTGAGAACACCACTGTGGATATGCCCAAGGCCCTGATCGAGGCCGAGCTGGACAACCAGATGGAGCGTTTCGGCTATCAGCTGCAGATGAGCGGTTACTCCATGGAGCAGTATGCCAAGATGATGGGCGGCGATCTGAACACCATGCGTAACGCCTTCCGTCCTGCCGCTGAAAAGCAGGCCAAGGCCAATGTGACTTTGGAGAAGATCATTGAGGTGGAGAATATCACCGTTTCCGATGAGGAAGTGGAAGCAGAGTATGCTGCTGTTGCCGCTCAGTATTCTCTGGAGGTCGAAAAGGTTAAGACCATGGTTCCCGCTGAGGAGATCCAGACCAGCCTGAAGACCCGTAAGGCCGTTAAGGTGATCACTGACAGTGCTGTTGCTGTTGCCCCTGCCGCTAAGGAAGAGGCTTAATTTAAGGAATAAGCAGCCTGTTTCGTGGTTAGAATGTTTCAGACCCATGAAAGGAGACAATGACCATGAGTTTAGTACCCTATGTTGTTGAGCAGACCAGCCGCGGTGAGCGCAGCTATGATATTTTCTCCCGTCTGCTGAACGATCGCATCATCTTCCTGTCCGAGGAAGTGAACGACACCACCGCATCCTTGGTGGTTGCCCAGCTTCTGTATCTGGAGGCGCAGGACCCGGACAAGGATATTCAGTTTTATATCAACAGCCCTGGCGGCAGTGTCACCGCAGGTATGGCAATCTATGACACCATGCAGTACATCAAGTGCGATGTAGCTACCATTTGTGTGGGTATGGCGGCATCTATGGGCGCGTTCCTGCTGTCTGCCGGTACCAAGGGCAAGCGGATGGCTCTGCCCAACTCCGAGATTATGATCCACCAGCCCAGTGCAGGTACGCAGGGTCAGATTACGGATATGGCTATCCACATGAAGCGTCTGCAGACCATCAAGGAGCGGATGAACCGCATTCTTGCCGAAAACACCGGCAAGAGCGTGGAGGAAGTGACCGATGCCTGCGAGCGTGACAACTTTATGACGGCTCAGGAGGCTCTGTCCTTTGGGCTGATTGATAGAGTTCTTGACCATCATTGATTCCGTAGAAAGGCGGGAAGCCTGTTATGCCCAGAAAAGAAGAACAGTCCATCCGCTGCAGTTTCTGCGGAAAGCGTGAAACCCAGGTGGAGCGGCTGATTGCCGGTCCCGGCGTGTATATCTGCAGTGATTGCGTGCAGGCTTGTGCCCAGCTGCTGCAGGATGATCTGAAGATCGATAGCCGCGGCAAGCTCCGTAAACCAGAAAAACTGCCCACACCCGTGGAGATGAAAACCTTTATGGACAGCTACATTGTGGGTCAGGACAATGCAAAAATGGCTTTGTCCGTGGCAGTTTACAACCACTACAAGCGTATTTACAATAATCCCGATACCGATGTAGAGCTCCAGAAGAGCAACATTCTGCTTATTGGCCCTACGGGCAGCGGCAAGACCCTCTTTGCCCAGACCCTTGCCAAGATTCTGGATGTACCCTTTGCTATTGCGGATGCCACTACCCTGACCGAAGCCGGTTATGTGGGTGACGATGTGGAGAATATCCTGGTTCGTCTGCTGCAGGCTGCAGATTTTGATGTGGATCTGGCAGAGAGGGGCATCATATACATCGACGAAATGGATAAGATCGCCCGTAAGAGCGAAAATACCTCCATCACCCGTGATGTTTCCGGTGAAGGCGTGCAGCAGGCACTTTTGAAGATTCTGGAAGGTACTGTTGCCAATGTGCCCCCTCAGGGCGGCAGAAAGCATCCCCAGCAGGAGATGATCCAGCTGGATACTTCCAATATCCTCTTTATCTGCGGCGGCGCGTTTGACGGTCTGGATAAGATCATCGAAAGCCGCACCGATAAGTCTGCCATCGGCTTTGATTCTCCGGTGCAGAGCAAGAAGAAGCGGGATGTGGGTAAGCTGCTTTCTCAGGTTGAACCCCACGATCTGCTGAAATTCGGTATTATTCCCGAATTGGTGGGCCGTATGCCGGTAATTACCTGCCTGCAGAGTTTGACAGAAGAGGATCTTGTGCGGATTCTGGATGAGCCCAAGAATGCCCTGACCCGTCAGTACGAAGCCTTGCTTGCGATGGACGGCGTGGAGCTGGAGATTCGTCCCGATGCTCTGAAGGAAGTCGCCCAAAAGGCTCTGGAACGGCAAATCGGCGCAAGAGGTCTTCGTGCCATAATGGAATCCATCATGATGAAGATCATGTATCAGATTCCCTCTGATCTTTCCATTAAAAAGGTGATCATCACGGCAGACTGTGTCCGTGGTGCAGAACCCGTGATCCTGCGGGATGGGGAGAATCCCCGTGTGCCGTCAGGTACGAAATAATCCATAAGAAGGGGGTAGCAATGCCCCCTTCTTTCCACTACCCTTAGCGAAAGGAGAAATCCTATGAATGAGACAGTAAATATCGGCGCAATGCCGATTTTAGCCCTTCGTGGGCTTGTAGTATTCCCTGAGCAAACTGTACATTTTGAGGTGGGACGGCTGAAATCCGTTCTTGCCCTGGAAGATGCGATGAAGAAGGACCAAACCCTGCTTCTGATGCCCCAGCGTGATGTGTCCAAGGACGACCCGGAACTGAAGGATCTGTATAATATCGGTACAGTTGCCAAGGTCAAGCAGATTCTAAGAGGACAGGGAGAAACGATCCGGGTGCTTGTAGGAGGTCTTTACCGCGCCCGTATTCAGGAACTGACGCAGTTTGAACCCTATCTGCGCGGCGTGGTGTCCTCGGTGCCGGATACGGAAGTGATGGATAATTTGTCCTCCCGTGCACTGCGCCGGGAAGCCAACAATCTGTACGGTACCTATCTGGAAATGACCGATCATCAGGCCCAGCCGGTGCAGATGAAAATGTTGGCATCTGAAAGCTGTGGCTATTTGGCGGATGCCATCGCACAAAATTCCGGTATGGATTTTAAGGATAAGATGAAGCTGCTGTGCCAGATGAATCCTGTTCGTCGATTGGAGACGGCTGTGAAGCTGCTGCGTCAGGAGTTGGAAATGGTCCGGCTGGAGAACAGCATCCACGAAAAGACCAAATTCACCATTGACCAGCAGCAGAGAGATTATTATCTCCGGGAGCAGATGAAGGCCATCCGGGATGAGCTTGGCGAAACCGATGACGATGAGTTTGCCCAAATTGAAAAAGGTATCCTACTCTTGAATCTCCCTATGGAGACGGAGGAAAAGCTCCTGAAGGACCTTTACCGCCTGAAAAAGCAGCCCTTTGGTTCTTCTGAAGCATCTGTTCTGAGAAATTATCTGGATGTGGTGCTGGAACTGCCTTGGAATAAGAAGACCAAGGAGCGGATCGATGTGACCGCCGCCCGTAAGGTGCTGGATAAGGATCACTTCGGTTTGCAGAAGGTGAAGGAGCGCATTTTGGAAACCATTGCCGTCCGACAGATGGCACCGGAGAATCCCGTACCCATTATTTGCCTGGTTGGCCCTCCCGGTGTGGGCAAGACCTCTATTGCTTACTCCATTGCCCGTGCCCTGAATCGGAAGATGGCCCGCCTTTCCCTTGGCGGTGTCCACGATGAGGCGGATATCCGGGGCCATCGCAAGACCTATGTGGGCGCAATGCCTGGCCGGATTATGACCGCTATGACCCAAGCCGGCAGCAGCAATCCCTTGCTCCTTCTGGATGAGGTGGACAAAATGGGTTCCGATTACCGTGGCGACCCCAGCGCAGCCCTGTTGGAGGTGCTGGATTCCGAGCAGAATGGTGCATATCGGGATAATTATCTGGAAGTTCCCTATGATTTGTCCGATGTGATGTTCATTGCCACCGCCAATAATCCGGATACCATCCCAAGACCGCTCCTAGACCGCATGGAGATCATCGAGCTTGGCTCCTACACGGACGAAGAGAAGCTGATGATCGCCAAGAATCACCTGATTCCCAAACAGCTGAGTAAGCACGGCTTGAAAAAAACACAACTGCGCATCAGCGACGAGGCCATTCGGGAGATGATCTCCTGCTACACCCGGGAATCCGGTGTGCGTAATCTGGAACGGATTCTTGCACAGGCCTGCCGCAAGTCTGCTATGGAACTGCTGCAAAACAGCGGTACAAAGTCCATCCGCATTACCGGCAGCAATCTTGAAGGATATCTTGGCCCTCGAAAGTTCTTGCCCGATCGGCTGCCTTCCTGCGATCAGGTGGGGCTGGTGACCGGATTGGCATGGACCAGCGTCGGTGGTGAGGTTCTTGAGGCAGAGGTCAATGTGATGGAAGGTTCCGGCAAGCTGGAGCTGACCGGTAATCTGGGGGATGTGATGAAGGAATCCGCCCACGCAGCGCTGAGCTATATTCGTGCAAATGCCGCAAAATTGGGTGTTCCTGCAGACTTTTACAAGACCAAGGATATCCATGTCCATTTCCCCGAGGGTGCCGTGCCGAAGGATGGGCCTTCTGCCGGTGTAACAGTCTGCACCGCTATGGTTTCCGCCCTGACGGGAGTTACCGTGCGCAGCGATGTGGCGATGACCGGTGAGATCTCCATTCGGGGGCGTGTGTTGCCCATCGGAGGCTTGAAGGAGAAGACTATGGCGGCTCTGCGTCACGGTATTCGTACTGTCATCATCCCTAAGGACAACGAGAAGGATCTGGAGGAAATTGACCAAACGGTGCGTAAAGCTTTGAATTTTGTGTCTGTGCAGACGGTGGAAGCTGTGTTGGATACAGCCCTGAACCGTCGGATTGATGCCGGCGCACCGGCATTGCTGGCGAGTATTCCTGGGGATGTCAAGAGTAAGAACCGTAAGCCCGGCTTGCGGCAGTGAGGTGGCCTATGAATTTTCAGAAAGTTGAATTCCTCATTTCTGCGGCGTCCCCCAAGGATTTCCCTAAGAACCGCCTGCCGGAGATTGCCTTTGCAGGCAAATCCAATGTGGGTAAGTCCTCGGTGATTAACCGGCTGCTGCAGCGGAAAAATTTTGCCCGTGTGGGCGAAAAACCCGGCAAGACTATCCATGTGAATTACTTCACGCTGGATAGCAAGTGCTATCTGGTGGACCTGCCCGGCTATGGTTTTGCAAAGGTCGCGCAATCAGAAAAGGACCGCTGGGGTCGGCTGATGGAGGATTATTTCGCAGCAAACCGCATCGATCTGGGTGTTTTGATCGTAGATTACCGCCATCCGCCCACGAATAACGACATTACCATGGCTCATTGGTTTATGGACAGCGGTTGTAAGTTTGTTGTGGTGGCAAACAAAATGGATAAGCTGAAAAAGAGTGAGCTTGAGCCGAATCTAAAGACCATCCGAGAGGATTTAGAGCTGCCGGAGGATTGCCCCATTATTCCGTTTTCTGCGGAAAAGGGCAACGGCCGGGACGATTTGGTCAAGTACATTCTCGCTGCAGTCAATGAATAAGAAAATCCCGCAACCATCAGGTTGCGGGATTTTTTCAGACTTTGTCAATTAAATAGACCTTTTCTTTTTCCTCGTCGTAAAGAACGCGGACAGTTTTTCCGGCGTATTCGTCAAGGGTGAATGCTGAAAAGAGTCCATCTGAAAAGAGGGGAGTGGTGTCCACAGTTGTCTTCCCATCCACACGAACGGTAAAATACACCGAATTTTTGTAGAGGAAAGAGGTGTGGGGCTTATCCAACACCACAGAATGAACAGTATAATTGGGATAGTTGTTGATCAACTGCCGGTATCGGTACAGATTATACAGCACAAAGGGAAGCCAAATAATACTGTATAGGATGAGCATATATCCGGTGCTCCAGCCAACGGCTTCTGCAATGTCGTCGGGATTTAATTTTGCACCAGAGGCAGAAAACATTGCGACGAACAATGTAAATACGGGAATGAGTAAAAACAGACATCCGTATGTCTTGATTTGACGCATTCTCCAACGGCATTCAATACCGTTTTTGACAGTTTCGCGATCCATATTAAGCCAGTGCTTTCTTCAGTGCCTTTGCCAGCTGATCGGGGCAGGAGGTGGACTTGGGTCCGCAGGTGATGCCTTCCAGACGGGTGATGGCTTCCTGCACATCCATTCCTTCAATCAGGGCACCGATGCCCTTCAGGTTGCCGTTGCAGCCGCCGATGTACTGAACATTCTTCACCTTGCCGTCCTCAATCTCAAAGAGGATCTCCCGGGAGCAGGTGCCGCTGGTCTGATAAGAATACTGCATAATAATTTTCCTTTCATAGTGACTTTTCAATACTATTATAATGCATTTGTCAACTGGTTTGTTTGTTTTCCGCATAAGGGGGTTATCCTATAAGAAAAAAAGGAGGTTTCTTATGAAAAACAAGCAATCCGATCAAATGGAGCAGGAAAGAGAGCAGCTCGTTGAGCTGGGCTCGGATGTCACAAAATGTCGCAGCGGAAACATCTACACGCTGACGATTATCGGGCAGGTGGAGGGTCATCAGGTGCTGCCGGAAACTTGCAAAACCACAAAATACGAGCATATTTTGCCCCTTCTGGCCGGAATTGAGGAGAGCGATGACATTGATGGGCTTCTTCTGCTGCTCAATACGGTTGGCGGTGATATTGAGGCCGGTCTTGCCATTGCAGAAATGATTTCCGGTATGAAAAAGCCGACAGTTTCATTGGTGCTTGGGGGTGGTCACTCCATTGGTATCCCATTGGCGGTGTGTACCAAAAAATCCTTCATTACTCCCACTGCCAGTATGACGGTGCATCCGGTGCGAATGACCGGGCTTGTGGTTGGTGCACCTCAGACCTACCGTTATTTTCACCGTATTCAGGAGCAAATCGCCGATTTCGTTACGGCTAATTCCAAGATTTCAAAAGCGGATTTCGAACACTATATGATGGCGACGGGGGAGATGGCCACAGATGTGGGTACCATTCTTTACGGCAAGGAAGCGGTTGCCTCCGGTCTGATTGATAAGCTTGGCGGACTGAGTGATGCCTTGGCGGCTTTGCACCGGATGATCGGGAAATATAAAAAGGACAGTCAGAAGCAATAAAAATTTCAAGTAAGGGTGGAAATTTACGAAAAACTGTGATACAATAAATTGAATAGTTATCGGAAGGGGGAGCAGGAATGGAATGGAACGGCCTATGGGGCTTATTTTACGGATTACTCAGCGGCTTTTTTGAGTTTCTGCCTGCTTCACCTCAGGCCCATCAGCTGGTGCTGCAAAAGCTTACAGGGTTGCCTTCTCCGGGATTCGGAATGGCCTTTGCGGTGCATCTTGGCGCGCTGGCTGCGGTGCTGCTGTCCTACTATCCGCTCTTGGGGAAATACAGGCGGGAGCAAAAGCTGCGCAGGCAGCCAAGAAGGAGCAGAACGCGTCAGCCGGATGCGGCAGCTTTGATGGAGTATAAGCTGCTGAAAATTGCAGCTGTGCCGGTGGTGCTGTCTTGTCTGGCCTCAAGCTGGCTGAGCCAGTATTTTCAGCGGCTGTGGGTTCTGGCGTTGTTGGTAATCTTTAATGGCGTGGTGGTGTTTCTGCCTCACTATATGTCCCACGCCAATAAGGAGGCCAGGACAATGTCACCGCTGGATGCAACTTTGATTGGTTTGAGCGGTATGTTGGGCGCACTGCCCGGTTTTTCCCGGGTGGGCAGCTTGAATGCCGTCGCATCCATGCGAGGGTTGGACGGTCAGTTTGCTGTTAAATTTGTGTTCCTGATGATGATCCCGGCATTGGTTGCCTCGTGTTTGGGAGATTTGGGAATGCTTGTGCTGTCCGGTAACACACAGAATCATGTGCCCTTTATTACGGCTGCTCTTGCGTGTTTTGCTGCTTTTGCCGCGGCAATGGCCGTGATCCGCTTGATGCGGTTTCTGTCGGTTAAGGGCAGCTTTGAGGCTCTGGCGTACTATAACTGGGGCCTTGCGATGTTTACATTTATTATTTATCTCATTGGATGATTTATCAGGAGGTGCTTTATGGCGGAAAAGAAAAAAACGCAGGCGGAAAAGGCTGCAGCTGCCAAGAAGTCCAATAAGTCCCCAAATAACGGACAAAATAAGCGTTCCGGCGCAAAGGATACCAAAAAGCAGCCGGTGCAGCCGGAAAAGCAGCGCACACAGATACCTATCCGCTTGATTTCTTCCTGCATCTGTATCGTGGGCTTTTTCCTGCTGCTGTTCGCATTTTTAAGCCCCAACGCCTTGGTGTTGAGCTTTGTGCGGGAATTGGTTATGTCCCTGATCGGTCAGGCGGCATTCTATATTTCTGTTCCTGCATTGCTGTACTTATTCGCGATCCACGCTTTTAGCGGCAAGCGTCCGGTGATTTTTCGCAGCATCAGTTTGGGCGTGTTTGTGATTATCTCCGGTTGCATTTCTCAAATTGTGCTGCTGATGAGTGCCAATGCCCCATTGTCCGAGGGGTGGCAGCTACTGAAGGATTTGGCGGAAACGGGTGTGACCGGTCAGACCGCCGGTATCCTTTGCGGTGGCATCGGTTTGATCCTCGAAGCACTCTTCGGTACAGTGTTCAGCCTGATTCTGTTGATCGTGGCTGCGGTGATCTTCCTGCTGGGTTCTTTTCAGATCACCATTCCCAGTATCATCCGTGCAGTGCAGAACCGCCCCCGTGCCGATTGGGAGGAGGAAACCCCTGAGGTGGAGGAGCCTGCTGCCGTGGTGGTCAACCATCTGGCGAACAGACGGATTGCCCATATCGAAAACAAGCGGCGTCAGCAGGAGGAACGGCAGATGGAGATTGACATTCCCGTGGATGACGAGCCGGTGAAGCCTGCTAAGACAAAGCGTGCGACCACCCCCAAGGCAAATGCCTTTATGCAGGAGGTGGATACGGATCTGGAGACTCCCGTTGCTGCTTCCAAGGAGGAAATGGTAGGCAATGCCGATGTGGATCTGATTCTGGAGGACAAGACTCCCAAGCCTGTTTATGTGGATACCAATACCTTTGCCATTGAAAAGAGCCCCGAATCGATGACACCCTTCAACAAGGCTGCTGACAAGGACTTTGATGAAGAAATCGCTGCGGAAGTAGCCGCAACTGTTGCTGAGGTTGCAGAGGCCAATGCCAAGGTTACCGCAAAGGAAGCCCGGGAATCTGCCGCACAAGTTGCAGAAGAAATTGCGTTGGCAGAGCAGGAAATCAAGCCGGAATACAAATTCCCGCCCATTGACCTGCTGAAAAACGCTAAGCGGGGCAGTATGGACGCCACAGAGGAAATGCGGGAGAATACACGGCGACTGAATGAAACGCTGGAGAGCTTCCGTATTGAAGCCCACATCATCAATGTGACCCGGGGACCCAGTGTCACCCGTTATGAGGTGGAGCTGGACAAGGGCGTGCGCCTGAATAAGCTGACAACCTGTGCCGATGATATTGCACTGAGCCTTGGCGCGTCCGGTGTGCGTATTGCGGCTGTGCCCGGCAAAATATCCATTGTGGGTATCGAAGTGCCCAACCGGGCTGTGACCAATGTTTCCCTTCGGGAGGTCATCGACTCTCCGGAATTTGCCCGGGCGGATTCCAAGTCCACCTTTGCAGTGGGTAAGGACATCGGCGGTACTTGTATCGTGGGTAATATTGCCAAGCTGCCCCATATGCTGATTGCCGGTACTACCGGCTCCGGTAAGTCTGTCTGTATGAACTCTGTCATCATCAGTTTGCTGTATAAGGCGAGCCCTGAGGATGTTAAGCTGATTATGGTTGACCCCAAGATGGTGGAATTGGGTGTTTATAACGGTATTCCCCATCTGCTGATTCCCGTTGTCACCGATCCCAAAAAGGCGGCAGGCTCCTTGCAGTGGGCGTTGTCGGAAATGATGCGCCGCTACAAGGCAATGTCCGATGCCGGTGTCCGCGATCTGGAATCCTACAACAGCATTGTTGAGGCAGAAGGGGAGGGTCAGAAGATTCCTCAGATCGTCGTCATTATCGACGAGCTGGCTGACCTGATGATGGTTGCTGCCAAGGAGGTGGAAGAATCCATCTGCCGTCTGGCCCAGATGGGTCGTGCTGCGGGCATTCACCTCATCATCGCTACCCAGCGTCCTTCTGCGGATGTGATTACCGGTCTGATGAAGGCCAACATTCCTTCCAGAATTGCCTTTGCCGTTGCGTCTGCAATGGAATCGCGTATCATTCTGGATACCCCCGGTGCAGAAAAGCTGGTTGGCAAAGGCGATATGCTCTTTGCGCCTATCGGTGCAGGCAAGCCGCTTCGTGTGCAGGGTTGCTTTGTCAGCGACAGCGAAGTGGAGGCAGTTGCCACCTTTGTGAAGGAGAACTTCAATAACAGCTACGATAAGGAAATCATGGAGGAAATCGAGCGGAAAGCAGCGCAAGCCGGCAATGGCAAGTCGTCTGCATCCGACCCGGAGCCCAATCAGGATGAGTTGGCAGGAGATGAGCTGCTGCCTGAAGCTGTTGAAGTGTTTTTGGAAATTGGCCAGGCATCCGCTTCTATGCTCCAGCGGCGGTTAAGGTTGGGCTATTCCCGTGCCGCCCGTATTGTGGATGAAATGGAAAAGCTTGGCATTGTAGGTCCCTTCCAAGGCAGTAAGCCCCGTGAGATTCTCGTGACGAAAGAGCAATGGGAAGCTATGAAGAACGGTCAAGGCGGCCAAATGGGCTTTGACGATCTGGGTGACACCGGCGTTCCCGAGGATATCGACTGATTTTTTCACGCGAATGCGTGAGGAATAAATAATACATCCCATCCGGATAACCGGAGGGACAGTAGGAGGAAACTTAATATGAGAAACGCAAAAATCACAAAAATGGTTGCAGTAGCCTTTTTGATGGCACTGGTGGTGGTGATGCAGTTCATCAGCGGTATGATTCCGCCGGTGGGGGGTTTTTCCATCTCGCTGGTTCTCATCCCGGTGGTCCTGGGTGCTGCACTCTACGGTCCCGGTGTGGGCGCACTGTTGGGCGCGACCTTCGGAACGATCGTCTTCATTAACTGTGTCACCGGTGCAGATCCCGGTGGTGCTATGGTGTTTCAGGCAAACCCCGTTCTGTGCTTCCTTGTGGTGATGGCGAAAGGCATTCTGGCAGGTCTGGCATCCGGCGGTGTGTATCAGCTGCTGAAGAAGGTCAATACCTTTGCTGCAATGCTGGCTGCTGCAATCATTTGCCCTGTTGTGAATACCGGTGTATTCATCCTGTGCATGCTTACATTCTTTAAGGATGTGCTGAGCGCATGGGCCGGCGGAGGAGACCTGCTGGCATATATTTTGACCGGTTTGGTGGTCGCGAATTTCCTGCCGGAACTGATCATCAATGTTGTGTTTGGCACGGTCGGCCAGACTGTTATTGATGTGGTTAAAAAGAATAAATAGTTAAGGAGAATTTCTATGCAAGAGACTGCTCTGCAATATCATATCCATTGCCAAGCGGGCGATGTGGGTCGCTACTGCTTCCTGCCAGGCGATCCCGGTCGCTGCGAGGCCATTGCTGCCTATTTTGATGACCCTGTACATATCGGTATGAACCGGGAATACAACATCTACACCGGCACGCTGCTGGGAGAAAAGGTTTCCGTTTGCTCCACCGGTATCGGCGGTCCCTCCGCATCCATTGCTATGGAGGAGTTGGCGGCCATCGGTACTGACACCTTTATTCGTGTCGGCACCTGCGGCGGTATTGATCTGGATGTGATGCCCGGAGATGTGGTGGTCGCTACCGGTGCGATCCGCTATGAGCACACCTCTTTGGAGTATGCCCCCATCGAGTTTCCGGCAGTAGCTGACTTCGATATTACTGCGGCACTGAAGGCCGCCAGTGAGGATTTGGGCTATCGCACCCATACGGGCGTCGTTCAGTGCAAAGATTCCTTCTATGGCCAGCACAGCCCTGAGAAGTCTCCTGTGTATTATGACCTGCTCCAGAAATGGGAAAGCTGGAAGCGGCTGGGCGTGAAGGCCAGCGAAATGGAGTCCGCGGCTCTGTTTGTGGTCGCTGCAGCACTGAAGGTTCGCTGCGGCAGCTGCTTCCACGCAGTGTGGAATCAGGAGCGGGAAAAGGCAGGTATGTTTATGCCCATGACGGAGGATACCTCCGGCGCAATCAAGGTAGGCATTGAGGCGATGAAGCGCATCATCGCTGCTGATCTTGCGAAAAAGTAAGTATACTTGTAGGGCGGGGGCTTGCTCCCGCCACTACTGTTTATAGACCGCACAGACCGATAAATTGGAATTTGTCTAACAGTTACGCACCGCACCAAAGCCTGCTTTTCCATAAGGAAGTCTTGGACGCTCTCGCACCGGTGTAAAAATTGGACCGTATCAGGAGGTAAATGTTATGAAACGTCTTTGTGCATTGCTTTTAGTCGCTTTATTCTTTGTGCTTGTGGGCTGTTCAAACGTTAAAGAAGGGGATATCACAGATTTTACTGCATGGCTTGACAGCGAAGGTTTTACCCCCTCTATTTCACAACGAGATATGATTGAGAAAATGGGTGGGTATACATACAACGGTCATCCGTTTGATGCTTCCTGCGGCATATTTTATGACAGTTTATACGGCGGCGGTTATACAGTGTACGGTGAGGAAATCGGTTTTACAAATGATTATCGTGTATCTGAAGATAGAAAGACCGCAGATTATACCAACTTATTCTATACAAAAGTTCCACTTGGGGGTCTCACACTTCCTTTAGGTATCGAGTTTGCGGATACTTTCCAAGATGTGCTGCTGAAGATGGGAATTACAGAGAAGCTTCCCTCGGAATTTGGCTCCGACGAGGGTACGGATGCTGAAATGACACTCTATAAGAATGAGCGTTATACGCTTGTTTTCAGGAACTTGTATCTCTCAAAAGATTTGAACCAGGTGGACATTCCGTATGAGTTGGTTTTTACGGAGAAATATACCTTCACAGATGAACGCAAAGGGGAGACCAACGTAACACGAACAATCAAATTGACATTTGAACCCAATGAGAAAGTGCTTCACGAATTTAGCGTTACGATTCAGGAAAACTATAAGTTGAAATAATCTTTATAAATTCCAATTTAGCAAACAGTAAACCGCAGCACTGAGGGTGCTGCGGTTGTTTCTCATTTATTCGCTTTGTTTTTGACGGGAATTTGTGATAGCATAATGGCTCCGAAAACCAGTACACAGCCGATGCCTTCCGTGGTTGTGAAGGTTGCATCGTCGATCCAGCCCAGATAGCCGGCAGCTAAACCGGACAGCGCGGCAAAAACAGATTCAAAGCTCATCAGCAGGGAAGCGGTGGTGGGTTCAATGCTCTTTTGGCCCACGATCTGCAATGTGTAGGCAATACCCATGGACATAATGCCGGCCCAACAAAGAGGGAACCAATTTGCCAAAATATCGCTGCCATTGAGATTCTCGGTGAACAGAACCATAATTCCCGAGAGTACCGCGCAAACCAGTGCCTGAGAGATATTCAGAGCCATACTGTTCAGCTCACCGGCAACCCGGTCCATAATCAAAATCTGCACCGCAAAGGCAATGGCACAGCCAAAGGTCAGCACATCACCGATATTGATAGCCGTAAAGCCTGCACCGCTGAGTAAATACAGACCGACGGCAGCAAGCACAACGCTGATGCCAACCGTCTTGGGCGGCTTCTGCTTCAAAAAGAGGCCGAAAATCGGAACCATAATGATGTACAGGGTGGTAATAAAGCCGCTTTTGCCGGGAGATGTGTAAAGCAGACCGAACTGCTGCAAGGCGGTTGCGGCAAACAGGGCAATGCCGCAGGGGATTCCTGCCTTCCACAGCCGCGGATCGGTAATTATTTTCAGGAATTCCTTGCGCTTTGTAAGAAACAGTACTGCCAGCAGGAAAAAGACTGCCAGAAAGCACCGGATGGACAAAAAGCTGAAAGGCCCGATAGCCTTTCCGCCTACACTTTGGGCAACAAATGTGGAGCCCCATATTACGGTAGCAAGGAGAATACTCAAGCTGCCTTTAAATTTCTTTGACATTTTTCATCACCGCAGAAACTTTAACATAAAAAGAATAAAAATGCAACATTGCAATTTGAAATGAATGTGCTATAATGAGAGAAAAAACTTTTGGAGGTTTTATTATGTCTGAAGTCAAGAAAATTCCTGCCCGTTCTGAGTTGGCCGTTGAGGATACCTGGGCCATTGAGGACCTCTATCCGTCCGACGAAGCTTGGGAAACGGAACTGGCAACGATCGAGAAGGACAAGGAAGCTATGTGTTCCTATGCCGGTCGGCTGGGTGAAAGCGGTCAGACCCTTTATGATTACCTGTATCTTTCCGAGATGGCAAATGTGAAGTTCCACCGTTTGGGCAATTATTGTATGCGCAAGGCCGATGAGGACACTCGCAACGCTACCTATCAGGCAATGTACGGCAAGTTTATGGGTATCATCGTTGCACTGGGTGCTGCTACCAGCTTTGAGACCCCTGAAATTATGGCTATCCCCGATGAAACGCTGGAGCAGTTCTATAAGGATTGCCCTGCGCTGGAGCGTTACCGCCGCAGTTTGACCGATGAACGCCGGATGAAGGAGCATACCCTTTCTCCCGCTGAGGAAAAGCTGCTGGCCGCTTCCGGTGAGATGGGTCAGGCTCCCGATGATATTTACGGTGCGTTTGCCAATGCGGATATCCGCTTTGAGGACGCTGTGGATTCCAAGGGCAATAAGTATCCCCTGCGTCAGGGTACCTTCGTCTCCTATGAGGAAAGCCCCGACCGGGTTCTGCGTCAAAGTGCTTATGAGAATCTGTACGACAGCTTTAATAACTATAGAAACACCGCTGCTGCGATCCTGAATGCCCAGAACAAGCAGCTGAAGTTCTATGCTGAGGCACGCAAATATCCCACTGCATTTGAGAAGTCTTTGGACCGTACCAATGTGCCCACATCCGTTTACCTGAACCTGATCGAGGCCGTCCATCAGAATATGGACAAGATGCACCGCTATGTCCGCCTGCGCAAGAAGCTGCTGGGTGTGGATGAGCTGCATTTTTACGATGTCTATACGCCCTTGATTGCTGATGTGGACAAGCACATCCCCTTTGCAGAGGCCAAGCAGACTGTCTATGAGGCAGTTGCACCCCTTGGAGAGGACTACCGTGCCATTCTGAAGGAAGGCTTTGAGAATCGCTGGATCGATGTGTACACCAACGAAGGCAAGCGCAGCGGCGCATATTCTGCCGGTGCTGCGGTCCATCCCTATGTGCTGCTGAACTATACCGGTACGCTGGACAGCCAGTTTACCCTTGCTCACGAGATGGGTCATGCCCTTCACTCCTATTTGTCCAACAAGCACCAGAATCCCGTAGACTCAAACTATGTGATCTTCGTGGCCGAGGTGGCCTCCACCTGCAACGAGGCACTGCTGATGGAGTACCTTTTGGCTAAGACCACCGATAAGAAGGAGAGAGCCTTCCTCATCAATCACTTCCTAGAGCAGTTCAAGTCCACCCTGTACCGTCAGACCATGTTTGCAGAGTTCGAGCTGAACATCGGTAAGATGGTGGCTGAGGGCAAGACCCTGACGGCAGATGTTCTGAGCGGGGAGTACAAGCGTCTGAATGAGATGTATTTCGGACCTGACATGGTGGTGGATGACCGCATCGCTGTGGAATGGGCAAGAATTCCTCACTTCTACTACAACTACTATGTGTTCCAGTATGCAACCGGTTATTCTGCCGCTATTGCACTGTCCCGTCGCATCCTGAAGGAAGGCGAGAGCGCAGTTAAGGATTACCTGAACTTCCTCTCCGGCGGCTGCTCCAAGAGTCCCATCGACCTGCTGAAGGGTGCCGGTGTGGATATGACCACCCCCGAGCCCGTCAATCAGGCTCTGCAGCTGTTCGATGAGCTGCTGGACGAGATGGAAGAGCTGACCAAGGATCTGTAATATGGCAGAAGTTTATATCCCCACGCTGCACACCTTCGCAATGGAAAATACCTTCACCGGTTCTTGCGGTATGTTCCGGTTTCGGATCGTACCGCAGGTGGAGAAAATTTCCGGATCCAAGGAAATCGATTTTCCCCAAAGCTCCATGGTTGCTGAGTTCTGGCACGGTAAGTTTTGCTATGAAAAGAGCGAAATGGAGGGCAAAGAGGTCTTTCCCTTGACAGAAGAAGGCAGAAACGCAATGAAAGCCTGGCTGGAGGCACATATTTAAGAGAAAAATGTTGACTTTTTCCGGATTTGTGCTAGAATAATGCCGATATGTAAAGACCATACGGAAGCTAAACAGATCAGTATGACCAAAGCGAGAGGGGAGCGGTGAAAGCCCCTTGCATCAGGTTCTGTGTGCCACTTTCGTGTCGCCCGGGAGGACCGGGACGGGTGCGCCCGTTAAAGCGTGTCTAAGATGTCCCTATGGGGACGAATTAGGGTGGTACCGCGATTCACCTCGCCCCTAAACTTGGGGGCGAGGTTTATTTTTTGAACATCTTTTGGAGGTAATACCAATGAGCAATAAACCCTATGGCGTAAACGAACTGCGTGAAAAATTTCTTGCATTCTTTGAAAGCAAGGGCCATCTGCGTCTGCCCAGCTTTTCGCTGATTCCGCAAAATGACGCATCTCTGCTGCTGATCAACTCCGGTATGGCACCTATGAAGCCTTACTTCACCGGTGAAATGGAGCCGCCCCGCCGCCGCGTCTGCACCTGCCAGAAGTGCATCCGTACCGGTGATATTGAGAACATCGGCAAAACCGCCCGTCACGGCACTTATTTTGAAATGCTGGGCAACTTCTCCTTTGGTGACTATTTTAAGCGTGAGGCAATCGCTTGGACTTGGGAGTTTTTGACCAAGGAGGTTGGTCTGGAAGAGAGCAGACTCTATCCCTCCATTTATGAGAATGACGACGAGGCTTTTGAGATCTGGAACAAGGAGATCGGTGTGCCTGCTGACCATATCTTCCGTTTCGGCAAGAAGGATAATTTCTGGGAGCATGGCTCCGGTCCCTGCGGCCCCTGCAGCGAGGTCTATTATGACCGTGGCGAAAAGTATGGCTGCGGCAAGCCTGATTGCACCGTGGGCTGCGAGTGTGACCGCTATATGGAAGTTTGGAACAATGTGTTCTCCCAGTTTGATAACGACGGTCAGGGCAACTATACCGAGCTGGCACAGAAGAATATTGACACCGGTATGGGTTTGGAGCGTCTGGCAGTAGTCTGTCAGGATGTGAACAGCTTGTTTGATGTGGACACCGTGATGAATATCACCAACAAGGTCACCGCAATCACCGGCGCATCCTACGGTCAGAGCACCAAGACTGATGTGAGTCTGCGTGTGATCACCGACCACATCCGTGCATCTTCCTTTATGATTGCTGACGGTGTTCTGCCTTCCAACGAGGGCCGCGGCTATGTGCTGCGCCGTCTGCTCCGCCGTGCTGCCCGTCACGGTAAGCTGTTGGGCGTGAATCGCCCCTTCTTGTATGAAGTTGTGGAGACGGTTGTTCAGGAAAATGAGAGCCACTACACCTATCTGCGTGAGCGTGCAGACTATATCACCAAGATCGTCAAGATCGAGGAAGAGAATTTTGCCAAGACCATTGACACCGGCATGCAGATCTTCAATGCCAAGATGGCAGAGCACAAATCTGCCGGCAAGGTTGTGTTCTCCGGCGCAGATGCCTTCCTGCTGTCTGCTACCTACGGTTTCCCCATCGACCTGACCATGGAAATGGTGGAGGATGAGGGTATGACTGTCGATCTTGAAGAATACAACCGCCAGAGAGAAGAGGATAAGATCCGCGCCCGCGAGGCCCGCAAGGCTCTGGGCGATCTGGCATGGGCCGGTATTGATCTGGGCCTGGATAACACCCCCACCACCTTTGTAGGCTATACCGAAAACACCTGCAGTGCCAAGGTTTTGGCTGTCTGCGTGGGCGAGGAAGTCTCCGGATCTATCGCCGGTGGCGAGAGCGGTATTCTGGTGCTGGATCAGACTCCTTTCTATGCAGAAATGGGCGGTCAGGTGGCTGACCACGGTGTGATTCTCGTGGGTGAGAGCCGCTTTGTGGTTTCTAATGTCCAGAAGGATAAGTCCGGCAAGTACCTGCACCACGGTAAGCTGACGAGCGGCAGCATCAAGGTAGATGATATTGTCTGCGCCAGTATTGATGTGGAGCGTCGCAAGGCTATTATGCGTGCCCACTCCGCAACCCATCTGCTGCAGAAAGCATTGACCACTGTGTTGGGCGATCATGTCCATCAGGCAGGTTCTTTGGTAGAACCCGATCATCTGCGTTTTGACTTTACCCACTACAGTGCGCTGACTGCCGAGGAACTGGCAAAGGTCGACGAGCTGGTTCAGGCTGCGGTGCTGGAAGGCTACTGTGTTGACATTCGGGAGATGTCCATTGACGATGCCAAGAAGATGGGGGCAACCGCACTGTTCAGCGAAAAGTACGGCGATACCGTCCGTGTCGTCAATATGGGCGGTCACTCCATCGAGCTTTGCGGCGGCACCCATTTGGACAATACAGCTAAGGTTGGTCCCTTCTTCATTGCCAGCGAAGGCAGTGTTGCCTCCGGCGTGCGCCGAATTGAAGCCATCACCGGCAAGGCTTGTATGGCGGATATGCAGAAGACTCGTGAGCGTCTGTACGCCGCAGCAGCTGCGCTGAAGGCAAAGCCTGCGGATATTATGGAGAAGATCCAGAACCAAACCGATGAGATCCGCAACCTGAAGCGTGCCATTGAGAGCTTCGAAGCTAAGGAAGCAGCCGGCGAGGTGGATCGTTTCCTCTTCGGTGCCCACGAAATCGGCGGTTTGAAGGTTCTGACAGCTATGGTTTCCAATGCCGATGCAGGCAAGCTGCGTCAGATGGGCGATACTCTGCGTGACAAGTCCGACAGCGTGGTTGCTGTTCTGGCTGCTGTCAACGGTGATAAGATCACCTTCCTTGCTGTCTGCGGCAAGGAGGCCATCGCTAAGGGCATCAAGGCCGGCGATTTGGTGAAGCTGGTGTGCACCGCTTGCGGCGGCAGCGGCGGCGGTAAGCCCGATTCTGCTATGGGCGGCGGCAAGGATGCTACTCTGGTAGATAATGCACTGGCTATGGTGGATGATTTTGTCGCATCCAAGCTGAACTAATTTGAAAAAGCACTGCCACCCGGCGGTGCTTTTTTCTAAGGAGGAGAGCAATTGCGCAAATTGATGTGGTTTACCATAGGCTTCGGTGCCGCCTGTCTATTGGCGGCACTGCTGTATAGCCCGTGGCTCGTCCTTGGATTTGGCGCAATGATGATCTGCGCCGGAGTGCTGGTTATTCTGATGAAACGGTGGGAAATGTGTAAGCTGCCTTTCCTTCTTGTGCTGGGGTGTGCAATGGGACTTTTGTGGTTCGCACTCTATGACCAGCTCTTCGTCACACTTCCCCGGATGGCGGATGGGAAAAGTCTGAATGTCAGCATAGAAGCTGCAGATTACAGTGTTGCAAATAAAAGCGGCATTTCTGTTGAAGGTACTGTGGTTTTGTCGGACAAGGAGTACCGCGTTAAAGCCTATTTAAACGGAAACACAGAAATTGCACCCGGTGATCTGCTGCGCAGTACTTTCCGTTTTCGTGTGACCACTGAAGGCGGTATGCAGGACCCGACCAATCATCGCACAGAGGGGATCTTCCTGCTGGCGTATGCTTCCGGTTCTGTTGAAGTTACAAAAGCGGAAGAAGTTGCAGCAAAACACTACCCAGCCATTTGGCGCAGGCAGTTGTTGGACCGCATCCACGAAGTTCTACCCGGCAAAGCCGGGGATTTCGGGGCGGCATTGCTGCTTGGCGACCGCAGCGGAATTACCTATGAAATGAATACGGCTTTCAAGGTTAGCGGAATCAGCCATGTGATTGCGGTATCCGGTCTGCATGTTTCCATTGTATTTGGCCTGATTTATACGCTGTTGGCCCGCCGACGGGTGCTATCCTGCCTGATTTGTATCCCGGTACTGTTTCTCTTTGCAGCCATTGCCGGATTTACACCGTCCATCACAAGAGCCTGTATTATGCAATCGCTGATGCTGATTGCAATGCTTTTTGATCGGGAATACGACGGCCCGACTGCGTTGTCCTTTGCGGTATTGGTGATGCTGGCAGCAAATCCTTTAACAGTGCTGTCCGTCAGTTTCCAGCTTTCTGTGGGATGTATGGCAGGTATTTTCCTGTTTTCTGAGCCCATTCGTCGGTATTTGCACAGATTTGCGGAATCTGCACCCATCAAGGGGAAGAAAGCATTGGAAAGGCTGTGCAAAGCCATTGCCTCCTCAGTTTCGGTATCTCTGAGTGCGAGCATTGTGACCACACCGCTGGTGGCATACTATTTCGGCTGCATCAGCACGGTAAGCATATTGACAAACCTCTTGGTCCTGTGGATTATCAGCTTTATCTTTTACGGAATTATCCTTTGTCTGTTAGTGAGTATTGCAAGTATATGGCTTGCGCAGCTGCTGGGAAGTATTATCGCATTGCCCGTTTGGTTTGTGCTGACAATTGCAGACCTGCTTTCCCACCTGCCGATGGCGGCACTGTATACGGAGAATATCTATGCGGTTGTGTGGCTGATCGGTGTATATGCGCTGCTTGCTATCTTTCTTTGCCAGCGCAAGAAAATGCCAATGCTGCTTGTTGCCTGTTCGGTTTTTACTCTGCTTTTGACATTCGCCCTTTCGTGGCTGGAACCTGTAACCGATGATTTCCGTGTGACAATGCTGGATGTGGGGCAGGGGCAGAGCATTTTACTGCAAAGCGACGGCAAGTGTTTTTTGGTGGATTGCGGCGGTGATTACGATGAAAAAGCGGCTGATGCAGCGGCTGAGAATTTGTTGAGTCAGGGCATTGCCCGCTTAGATGGCATTATTTTGACTCACTACGATGATGATCACGCCGGCGGTGTTGCCCATTTGCTGACCCGGGTCAAAAGTGACCGGCTTTTGCTTCCTTACATTCCGGCGGATATACAGCGGGGTCTATTCCTTGCAGAAAGGACCGACGGCATAGTTGAATTTATCAGTTGTGACCGGGAATTTACCTTCGGTGAGACAAGAATGACGATTTTCGCGCCAATTTCAGCCGATTCCGGCAATGAAAGTAGCATCTGCATCTTGTTCCAACGGCAAGATTGTGGTATACTGATTACCGGTGACCGGGGTTTTGTCGGAGAAGCTGCATTGCTGGCAAGCCACAATTTGCCGAAGGTGGACATTTTGGTTGCCGGGCATCACGGCTCTGCAGGCTCCACCTCGGAGGAACTGCTCAATACCGTAGATCCCAATTATGTGTGGATATCCGTAGGGGAAGACAATCGCTACGGACATCCGGCAGAAGAGCTGTTACAGCGACTAGAGGAAACAATGTGCGACATTTATCGCACAGACATACACGGAACAGTTATTTTCAGGAGGTGAGGACCGTGGCAAAGCAACAAGAAAAGCAGGATACCCTGCAGGAGCTTAAGCAGGCTCTGAAGGAGAAAGATCCGGGAAGGCTCTACATTTTCCACGGTGAAGAAACCTTTCTGTTACATCATTATCTTGGTCAGCTGAAGAAATTGCTGATCGATGAGCTGACCGAATCCTTTAATTTCCACAGACTCACCAACGAGAGCTTTGACCTGCAGATGTTTGCCGATGCGGTGGAGAATCTGCCGATGATGGCAGAACGCACGATGGTGCAGGTGGACGATATCGACCTGTTTAAAATGAACGAGACAGACCGAAATCGGATGGGGGAGATTCTGGACGACATTCCCGACTACTGCACAGTTGTATTTACCTATGAAACTGCCTCGTGGAACCCTGATAAACGGTTTAAGAGATTGTGGGATCCCATCGCGGAAAATGCGGCAATTGTGGAATTTGCCAAGCAGGAACAGCGGGATCTGATTGCGTGGATCACCCGGCACTTTCTGGCGAACCAAAAGCGCATCAGCAGCAATCTTTGCATTTACCTGATCGAGCTGACCGGCGGTACTATGACCGCACTCAACGGAGAAATCAATAAGATCTGCGCCTATTCCGGCTCTGAGGAAATCTGCAGGGCCGACATTGATGCAGTGGTAGAGCCGGTGCTGGATGCGGTTGTCTATCAGATGACGGATTTTCTGGGACAAAAGCAGTACGCCAAGGCCTTGGAAAAGCTCCATCAGCTGCTGAAAATGCAGCAGGAGCCGTTGGCAATACTGGGTGCGATCGGTTCTCATTTGCGAAAAATCAGTACAGCTCGGGTACTGGTGGACAACGGAAGGCAGGTATCGGAGCTGATGAGCCTTTATCCCGGGCTCAAGAACTATCCTGCCGGCAAGATCATGGATTCCGCACGGAGGTTCAGTCCGGACTTTTGCAAGCGAGCTGCCGAGCTGGTTCTGGAAACGGACTACCGGATCAAGACCTCCTTTGATACGCCTGAGCGGTTGTTGGAGCTGCTGCTTTTGCAGCTGGCACAGGGGGCGTAATATGGTCAGAATCAAGGAAGCGATTCTGGTGGAGGGGCGTTATGATAAGAACACCCTGAGCCAAATCGTAGATGCACCCATATTTGAGTCGTCCGGTTTCGGCATCTTTAAAAATAAGGCACAACTGGACTTGCTTCGCCGGGTGGCACAGGTGCGTGGCCTGATCGTATTCACCGATGCGGATGGTGCGGGCTTTGTGATCCGCAATCATATCAAATCCGCCA
>SVLL01000016.1 GCA_015067935.1 Oscillospiraceae bacterium
ACCGCATCTGCGGTGGTGGGGCACCACACGCAAGCGAAAGAAAATTCGATGAGCCTATAGGCTCGGCTGGTAAAAGGCCCTAAGGGGGCCTGTGCATACCACCGGCACGGCCGGTGGTTATGATTATCCCGATCATATATGCACTCCCATAAACCCTCCCCGTGGGAAGGCGTGTGGCACCAATGCGGAATGTTGCACATAAAACATTTGCATTCTGATGCCCTACGGGGTATAATGGCAGGGAAATCCCATTTTAAAAATGAGGTGCTATGATGAAAAAAGAAAACGCCTACGATTTTCAAAAACGATTGCTGACCGTTCACGAGCCGAACCGTCGGAATTTTGCCCGTCAGCCCAAGGAAAATGAGCTTCTTTTTCCGGAAAGGGTAACCATTTCCCTGCCCGGGAATGCCGGTCTTGTGACCGCCACCGCAGCGGAGGACTTTGCGGATTTCCTGCAGGTTTCCATGGGCCTGCACGCAGAAATCACCACTGAGGAAAACGCCTTCCTCCGGGTGGCACTTGCGGCAGATGCCGGCATTGATTTGGGCGAATACGCCACCTACAAGGGCTTCCGTATTGAGGTGACGGCATCCGGTGTCCGGGTATTGGGTCACGACGAGCGTGGCATCGGTCAGGCACTTTACTATCTGGAGGATTTGATGTGCTTCGAGTCTGCGCCGGTCCTGAGCATGGGCGTGATCTGCAAAAAGCCTTTGTTTTCTCCTCAGATGATCCACTCCGGCTACTATTTGGATGAATATCCCGATGCATACCTGGCCCGGGTCGCTCACGAGGGACGGGATGCCATTCTGATTTTTGCCAAGGATGTGAACCTGACTCCCGTCGGACCGGTGGATTTCAATGATCTAATCCGTCGGGCGGCAAAATACGGCTTGGATGTGTACGCCTACAGCTATATGAAAAGTCCCGTCAGTCCGCTGGACCCCAAGGCGGAGGAATACTACGAGGGTACTTACGGCAAGCTGTTCCGGGAATGCCCCGGCTTAAAGGGCGTGACGCTGGTGGGCGAAAGTGTGGAATTCCCCAGCACCGACCCCCATGTATCCCCCGGCACTTGGCGGGATACGGTGGTGGACGGCATTCCCACCGGCAAGCCCAGCTCCGGCTGGTATCCCTGCGAGGATTACCCGGTTTGGCTGAATTTTATCAAGAAGATCATCCGCAAGTACAATCCCGATGCGGACATCGTTTTCTGGTCCTACAACTGGGGCAGTCAGCCCAAGGAGGCCCGGGTCAAGCTGATTGAGAGCCTGCCCAAGGACATCAGCCTGCAGGCGACCTTTGAAATGTACCAAAAACGCATCTACGACGGTGCTGTGGGCGGCTGTGATGACTATACCCTTGCCTTTGAGGGTCCCGGCGATTACTTTATGAGCGAAGCGGTGGCGGCGGCAGAAAATAACATCCCGTTATATTCCATGGCCAACTCCGGCGGCTTGACCTGGGACATCGGCGTGATTCCCTATGAGCCAATGCCGTACCAGTGGATGCGCCGCTTTGAGGCGATGCGGAGCGCCCACGATGATTGGGGCCTGCGGGGCATTATGGAGTCCCACCATTTCGGTTTCTACCCCTCTTTCATCAGCAAATTGGGCAAGCACGCCTTTATGGAGCCCCGGGAGGACCTGAACGAAGTTCTGAAGAAAATCCTGATTTCCGAGTTTGGCGAGGAAAATTATACACAAGTGAACGAGGCAATGGAGCATATCAGCGAGGCCATCACCCACCACACCCCCAGCGACAGCGACCAGTACGGCGCATTCCGGGTGGGTCCCAGCTTCCCCTTCTGCCTGATCCGGGATACGGTTTTGCCCAATGACCCCGGTGCCCATTTCGGCAGCCACATTTATTATACCGGCGGCACGCCCCGGAGCAGCTTGTACCGCACTCTGCCCTTGCCTGCACGGATTTTGCAGGAATGTGCTTCCCTTGAAAAGATGCAGGCGTGTATGGAAAAGGGTGTGGAGCTTTTGTATGCCGCACCCAACCGGAACGAGCGGCTGGACCGGTTGACCAATCTGTGCCATTTCATCCGAAACTGCGTCCGCACCGGTCTGAACGCAAAGCGGTGGAGCGTGCTGCTGGCAAAGTCCAATGCGACCTTTGAGGTGACGGGTCTTTCCGAGCTCTACGACCGGATGGATGCGCTGCTGGAGACGGAACGGCAGGTGGTGGAGGACACCATCCCCTTGGTGGAAATGGATTCCCGCCTTGGCTGGGAGCCCAGTATGCTGTATATGACCGACCGGCGGCATTTGGAATGGAAACTGCGGCAGCTGGATTATGTGCGCGATTGCGAGCTGGCCAATTACAGAAAATGCCTGAAGCTGAGCTGAATACAAAAACGAGCAGGTTGCCCTGCTCGTTTTTGCCTTACTTTTGTCAAAGAAAACCCCCAGCACGGCTGGGGGTTCCAAAAAGCTTTCGCTATGCCTAGTCCCGCCGCAGCGGAAAGCCTCCCCTGTGTAAGGGGAGGTGTCACGGTGCTAAGCCGTGACGGAGGGGTTGTACTCGTAGTGACAATCCCCCAGTCACCGCTGTGCGGTGACAGCCCCCTTTACACAAGGGGGCCTTAGTTCGCACCTAACCGCATCTGCGGTGGTGGGGCACCACACGCAAGCGAAAGAAAATTCGATGAGCCTATAGGCTCGGCTGGTAAAAGGCCCTAAGGGGGCCTGTGCATACCACCGGCACGGCCGGTGGTTATGATTCGCAAATGCTTCTTATTTTTCTCTTGTGTTTTCAGGTAAAAAATGGTACGATGATAAAAACAAAACCAAGGAGGCCGATTATGGACGCCCAAAGCATTATTGAATACATCCGCACCTCGGAAAAAAAGACCCCCGTAAAGGTCTATGTGTGGGAGAAAACGCCCGTAGCTTTCCCCAATTGCCACGAATTTCCTGCAGGTCAGGGCTGTAAGATCGTCTTTGGCGATTGGAAGGACATCGCGCCCGTGCTGGAAAACAACGAATTTGCCCATCTGGAAATTGAAAACAACTGCCGAAATTCCGCCATTCCCATGCTGGATATGAAAAATATCCCTGCCCGTATTGAGCCGGGTGCTATCATCCGGGAGCAGGTGGAGATCGGTGCCAATGCGGTGATTATGATGGGCGCAATTTTAAATATCGGTGCCATCGTGGGCGAGGGCACTATGATCGATATGGGCGCAGTGCTGGGCGGTCGTGCTACCGTGGGCAAAAATTGCCACATCGGTGCCGGCGCGGTGCTGGCCGGCGTGATTGAGCCTGCCTCAGCTACCCCCGTAATTGTGGAGGATGGGGTGCTGGTGGGTGCCAATGCGGTGGTTATTGAGGGCTGCCGAATCGGCGCGAACGCTGTGGTTGCCGCCGGTGCTGTGGTGGTTTCGGATGTGCCTGCCAATGCGGTTGTGGCCGGCTGTCCTGCCCGGGTCATCAAGATGAAGGACGCCCAGACCGCCGGCAAAACCGCGCTGGTGGACGCTCTGCGGGAGCTGTGATATGAAAAATGTAGTCATAACCGGAGGAAGCCGGGGCATCGGTGCGGCAGCGGTGGAGCTGTTTGCCGTCCGGGGCGATCGGGTGACCTTCCTCTTTGAAAAGGACCACGAGGCGGCGGAGGATGTGGCCCGCAGAACCGGCGCGATGGCCATCTGCTGCGATGTGGCGGACGCAAATGCGGTGAAAAAGGCTTTTTCCGTCATTGATGATGTGGATATTTTGATCTGCAATGCCGGCATCAGTATGACGGGCCTTATGAGCAGTATGCCGGAAAAGGATTGGGACCGAATCTTTGATGTGAATGTGAAGGGAATGTATCACTGCATCAATGCCGCAATGCCCCATTTTCTGCAAAAGCAGGCCGGTTCTGTGGTGACGGTTGCCTCTATGTGGGGTCAGGTGGGCGCGTCCTGCGAGGCGGCGTACTCGGCAACCAAGGGTGCGGTCATTGCCCTGACAAAGGCTCTGGCCAAGGAGCTGGGACCCAGCGGCATCCGGGTCAACTGCGTTTCGCCGGGTGTGATCCTGACGGATATGTGCGCCTTCGTTGCACCGGATATTCTGCAGGATATGGAAGAGGATACCCCCGTAGGCCGCAACGGCACGCCCATGGATGTGGCCAAGGCAATGGTGTATCTGGCGGATGCGGAGTTTGTCACCGGGCAGGTCCTGCCCGTCAACGGCGGGTATGTGATATAGAGGCGCAAGAAACCCCTCCTCTAGGGGAGGGTGCCCCCAAAGGGGGCGGGATAGGAACGGCGGCAGAATCGACACGGAGATAGGTCTGTACAAATGGCATTTATCCAGAATTACCGCCCGCATTCCTCTTCCGTCACCGCCTTTGGCGGCGACACCTTCCCCCCGGGGGAAGGTATTACAACCGTACTGCGGAACTGACTTTTTAACGCAATATGACAATCAAATTAGGAGGAAATATTATGAAAATTGCAATTGCTTGCGACCACGGTGCGCTGGCACTGAAAAACACTATCATCAACCACCTGACCAAGCAGGGTCATGAGCTGGTTAACTTCGGCACTGATACGCCGGATTCCTGCGATTACCCGGATTTTGCCGCCAAGGCCGCCCAGGCGGTGGCAGACGGCGAGTGCGAGAAGGGCATCGTCCTTTGCACCACCGGCATCGGTGTTTCCATCACCGCCAATAAGATTGACGGCATCCGCTGCGCCCTGCTGAGTGATGTGCTCAGCGCGAGAATGACCCGGGAGCATAACGATACCAATGTAATGGCGATTGGTGCCGGTATCGTGGGGGAAAAGCTGGCACTGGAGATTACCGATATTTGGCTGAATACCCCGTTTTCCGGTGATGCCCGGCATCAGCGGAGAATCGACAAGGTTATGGCACTGGAAAAGAAATAAAAAAAGAGCCCACGGCAATGCCGTGGGCCTATTAACACCCCGAGTATTCCCGGAATGTAAATGCATTATTGCTCTGTCAGGAATTTCTGTACCACATTGCGGAAGCTTTCCAGCGCACATTCCTCGCAATCGGCCTGCACCAGCAGGGGACGGGAGTGGTCCAAGCTGACCATACCGATAAAGCTCTTGCCGTTGACCTGCTGGACCTCGTTGCCAACCATTACGGGGAAGGGTTGTACGGTGGCCATGGAGATGAATTCCTGCACCTCTTGGAAGGAACGGAGCTTAATGTAAAAATTTTGCATCGGAAATTCTCCTTCTGTACAAATCATAGTTTGGTGTGCTATAATTTCGGATGAGATTTCGGTGACTATGTTGCAAAACGCACCGTTTGCAATTATAACAAAGCCTTTGCAAAAATTCAATACACATTTTTGGTGGATATTAGCAAAAAAATTAACATGAAATTGGTGAAAATAACAAAATGAAAGTTGCTTTTTATACCCTCGGTTGCAAGACAAACCAATATGAAACCCAAGCAATGGGGCAGCTTCTGCTGGCGAAGGGGCACTGCTTGGGCAATTTTGACGAAAAATGCGATGTCTATGTGATCAACACCTGCTCCGTCACTGCGGTGGCAGACAAGAAGAACCGGGCGGTGATCCGTCGCTGCCGAAAGGAAAACCCGGATGCGATCATTGGTGTGTGCGGATGCTATACCCAGCACGATGCTGACGCGGTACGCGCGCTGGGCGTGGATGTTCTGGGCGGCAGCGGCAGTCGGGAGGAGTTTGTGGAGCTGTTGCTGCGCTCTGCGGAAGAGAAACAGCAATTGGAAAGCTTGGACAATGCCCTCCGCCGCCGGGAGTTTGAAATTCTCCCTGCCGGCGGTCTGGAGGGCCGCACCCGGGCAATGCTGAAGGTGCAGGACGGCTGCGTAAATTTCTGCTCCTACTGCATCATTCCCTACACACGGGGACCGGTGCGCTCCGCACCGACTGATGTGGTTGTCCGTCAGGCGAAGGAGCTGGCAGAAAAGGGCTATCGGGAGATCGTGGTCACCGGCATCGAGATCGCCGGCTGGGGTACGGATCTGCCGGGTAAGCCCCCTATGAGCGATATGCTTGAGGCTGTCTGTACGGCGGTGCCGGAGATCCGGATTCGTCTGGGAAGTCTGGAGCCGAGAGTCATCACGGAGGCATTTTGTCAAAAAATGGTAAAATTTACCAATTTGTGCCCCCAGTTCCATCTTTCCATGCAATCCGGCTGTGATACGGTGCTGGCGCGGATGAAGCGCAAGTACGATACCGCCCGGTATCTGCAGAGTGTGGAGCTGCTGCGGCAGTATTTCTCCGGCTGCGCTATCACTACGGATATGATTGTGGCGTTCCCCGGAGAAACCGAGGCGGAATTTGAAGAAAGTCTGGCATTTATCCGCAAATGTGCCTTCGCGGATATGCACATTTTCCCCTATTCCCGTCGCCCCGGCACCCCGGCGGACAAGATGCCCGGGCAGCATAACAATGCTACAAAAGAAGACCGCAGCCGTCGGGCCATTGCGGTGGCAGAGGAGATGAATCTGGCATATCGGCAAGCTCTCATCGGCTCCCGGCAGGAGATCCTCTTTGAGGAAACCGAGGGTGCTTACGATGTGGGCCACGCGCCCAACTACATTAAGGTATATGTCCCCACAGCCGGACGGCATAATGTTTTGGCCCGTGTGAAGCTCACCGGCATTTATCAGGACGGCCTGATGGGGCAAATTGATAATTGAAAATGCAAGGGCGTAAACATGTCGTCCGTAAACCCTCTCCCCGAGGGGGTTTCTGCCCTGAATTGTCAACAAGTCCAAACAAAAACGATAAAAAAGTACTTATTTAGTGCAAAAGAATACTTTACAATATTGGAATATTGATGTATAATGATGTCGTATGGGGTCAAAAATCCCGTATGAATATGTAAACCATACTGCAATGCAGTAATTTTTGAAATGGAGGAAATTTCCCATGTCTGTTAAAGTTGCTATCAATGGTTTTGGTCGTATCGGCCGTCTGGCTTTCCGTCAGATGTTCGGCGCAGAGGGTTTCGAGGTTGTCGCTATCAACGACCTGACCTCCCCCAAGATGCTGGCTCACCTGCTGAAGTATGACTCCACTCAGGGTGCTTACGCTGCTCCCTTCGGCGCACATACTGTCGAGGCTGGCGAGGACAACATCGTTGTCGACGGCAAGAAGATCACCATCTACGCTAAGGCTAACGCCGCCGAGCTGCCCTGGGGCGAGCTGGATGTGGATGTGGTGCTGGAGTGCACCGGCTTCTACACTTCCAAGGCTAAGGCTCAGGCTCACATCGACGCCGGTGCCAAGAAGGTCGTTATCTCTGCTCCCGCAGGCAACGATCTGCCCACCATCGTTTACAATGTCAACCACGAGACCCTGACCAAGGAAGACAACATCATCTCTGCTGCTTCCTGCACCACCAACTGCCTGGCTCCCATGGCTAAGGCTCTGAATGATCTGGCTCCCATCGAGTCCGGCATTATGTGCACCATCCACGCTTACACCGGCGACCAGATGATTCTGGACGGTCCCCAGAGAAAGGGCGACCTGCGCCGCAGCCGCGCCGGTGCTATCAACATCGTGCCCAACTCCACCGGTGCTGCCAAGGCTATCGGCCTGGTTATCCCCGAGCTGAACGGCAAGCTGATCGGTGCTGCACAGCGTATCCCCACTCCCACCGGTTCCACCACCATCCTGAACGCTGTTGTGGCTAAGGAAGTGACCAAGGAAGAGATCAACGCTGCTATGAAGGCTGCTCAGACCGAGTCCTACGGCTACACCGAGGACGAGATCGTTTCCTCCGACATCATCGGCATGACCTTCGGTTCTCTGTTCGATGCTACTCAGACCATGGTCAACAAGCTGCCCGGCGGTATGACTCAGGTTCAGGTCGTTTCCTGGTACGACAACGAGAACTCCTATGTTTCTCAGATGGTTCGCACCATCAAGCACTTCTCCAAGCTGCTGTAATTAAAAATATAGCAAAACTGCCGACCTTCGGGTCGGCAGTTTTTTTGTGAAAAAATCACCGGCACACGGCCGGTGATTTTTATTTTGCTTATCAGCTCAGCTGGTTTTCACCGGAGGGCAGGTCGCCGGCAAGGACATCCTTAAAATAGGCATCCAGCAGAGCCTTGGCAATCTGGCCCATAGTGCTTCCGTGACCGGCTCTTTCACCGTAGACCACGATGGCGATCTCCGGATCGTCAAAGGGCGCGTAACAGACGAAGGCACCGTTGTCAGAGCCGTTGTCCGTTTCCGCTGTGCCGGTCTTAGCTGCTACGGGGATGGGGTAATTCTTGAGGATTTTCCGGGCGGTGCCGGTGAGTGCCGCATCCCGCATACCCTGGGTGTAGGCCTTGTAGGCATCGTCGGAAATGGCGAACTCGCCCAAAATCACCGGGCTGTTCACATACTCCAGCTTGGTGTAATCGGAAGAAACCACCCGGTTCAGGAAGGTCGCCTTGTAACGGGTGCCCCGATTGGCAAGGGTGGAGGTGTACACGCACAGCTGCATGGGGGTGAATTTGTTGTCGGATTGACCGATGGAGGCCATGATCCGGTCGGCGGGATACCAGCCGCTTTCGCCCTCAGCGGTGTGCAGAAGCTTTTTTGTCTCCGCGTTGGCGCGATAGCCGGTGTATTCCAGCAGCTCCACGCCGGTTTTTTCACCCAGACCGAGGGCCTTTGCGGTGAGGTCCACCACATTCCAATCCACCCGCTCCGACAGCTCATAGAAGAAGTAGTTGCAGGATACGCACAACGCATAGCTGGAATCCAAATGCCCGTGGGTACGGCCGTTGCTGGTCCAGGTCAGACAGTTGGCGGTAAAGCCCTTGTACTTGGTGAATACGCCCTTGTCTTCAATTTGGGTTTTGGAATTGATGGCACCGGAGTTAATGCCAGCCACCACCATATTCATCTTGTAGGTGGAGCCGGGGGCATAGGTTGCCATCAGTGCCCGGTTAAACATTGGTGCCAACGGATCCTTGACAAGTTCGTTATAGTCCTGGCGGAAGGTGGAAAGATTGTAGGTGGGATAGCTGGCGCAGGCCAAAATCTGCCCGGTCTTTACATTCATCACCACCACACTGCCGCCGCCGGCATCCGCACCGTCGGGGATCTCATCGTCATCAGGATTTTCATCTACTGTCTGCCGCAGCTGTGTGATCAGGGCATCCAGCTGCTGCTCGGCAGTTTCCTGCAATTCCAGGTCAATGGTCAATTCCACATTTTTGCCGGCGACGGGGCGTAGCTCCTGACCGGTTTTTTTGTCCCGATCATAGTAGCGGTCAATCAGGGTGCCGTCCTCCGTAACCACATCGATCCGGTAGCCGTCCACACCGTGAAGGTATTCCTCAAAGGCCTCCTCCAGACCGCTTTGCCCCACCAGCGCATCCTGGCCATAGCCGGGCTTTGCCTTGTAAATTTCCGCCCACTGCTTGGCGGTGATGGCACCGATGTAGCCCAGAATATGGGCACCGTAGACGGTGTTGTACACCCGGACCATGGATTCCTCTGTGGTCAATCCGGGGATGCCCAGCTCCAGAACGGCTGCCAGTACCTCATTGTTAACATCCTCCATAAAGATGTACATAGGCAGGTTGGTAATGTCCTGCCGCAGACGCAGCTCATAGCGCAGACCGATTACCGCCCGGGCATCCTCGTCGGACCATTCCACGGGGAGCTTGTAATATTCCCGCAGGGAACGAATCAGCACAGGTGCGGTGATGTCTGAGTCCAAGCCGCCTGCCACCACCGGCAGGTATGCCTGAAAATGACTCTGTCCCGTAGCTCCCACTTCGCTGAGGGTGTACTGGAAGGGGGGCTGCATAGTGATGGGGAAATGATCGTTGTAAGAAACTCCCATCTCCCGGCACAGCTGCACCAGCCGCAGCAGATGCTCGTTGGTGTTGGCATTGCTGAGGATGACATAATGGTTGAGCACCAGATCATAGGTGGCCCGATTGGTCACCAGCACATTGCCGTTGCGGTCCAGAATGTCACCTCGGGCGGCTTTCACCCGAACCCGGGTATAGAATTTTTTTACATTGTCCGTGTTGCCGCCGGTCTGAAAGATCTGTACATCATAGAGCGTCAGGGCAAAATAGCCGATGAGCAGACAAAACAGCAAAATCAGCGCGCGTACACGCAGCCGGGTTATTCTTTCCATGTGGAGCCTCCAATATTACTGATGGCAGAAAAAACAGGGTACAAAATGGGCATTACCGCCACGGACAGACCGCCGGTGAGCATAAAGTTGCCAAATCGGGCGGGCAGGGTTTCCTTGAAGAAATAACCCATGGCAAATACCAGCAGCATATAGCCCATCATTCCCACCGCCGCGCACAAATACATAGCACTGAACCGCCGCTGCAGATATCCCCAGCGGAACATACACAGAAAAGTGCCCAGCACCGTCAGTATGAGGATCACATACACACCGGGCGCAGTTCCGGAAAAATAATAGACTGTAGAGCTGATGAGGGAGAAGACCGCGGCGGTTTCCGGGTCAAAGATCATTGCGCACAGCAAAATTCCGCAGGGCACCAGCGCGAAATTCGCGCCGTAAATGCTGACCTGCGCCAAAACAACATCCTGCAGCAGCGACAGTGCCAGCAGCACCAGACCCGTCAGACTCCATTTGAGGATGCGCTTGCGCTGCTGAGGGGTCAAATACAGCTTTTTCAGGAAACTGCCCTCAGTACGGTCGGGCTTAAATTCATACTTGCGTTTAAAGAACATAGTTTTACTCCATAAGAAAACGCTGTCATTCCGAGCCGGTGCACACACCGGCGTGGGAACCCTGTTAATATTTGGGGCCTTTCTCAAAATTGCCACGGACTTTGCAGCCCGCGCAAGGGCGAGGGCAAAAAGGCAATCAGCCTGCGTCAAACTCCGTGATGATGAATACCTGCTCCAGAGAATCGATGTCCGCAGCAGGCTCCAGAATGGCATACTTGGCAATGCCGCTGTCGTTCATTGCCCAATCCACGATATGCCCCAGAATCAAATTCCGGGGATAGACCGTAGAGCCGGCGGTGACCACCTGATCGTTGTTACGCACTACCGCTGCCGAAGGCAAATAGTCCATCCTCAGCTTTCCCAAGTGACCGGTGGCATAGCCGCCGGAAACAATGCCGGAGTAGCCGGAGGAGGCGATGGTGGCACTGATATCCAGAGAAGAGTCCAGAACGGATTTGATGACCGCATAATTGGTGCCCACTTCTGACACTACACCCACCACTGCGCCGCTTTCCGTAATGGCACACATACCCGGTGCGATGCCGGAGGAGGAGCCCCGGTTCACAGTGAAGGAATAGGACCAGTCGTTGGAATTCCACGCGATGATATAGCTGTCCACCAGCTCATAATCCTCGTGTTCCTTTAATAGCTCCAGCAGTTGACGCAGCCGGTCATTTTCCCGCTTGATGGATGCCACATCCCGACTGTCCTCCTGCATCTGAGCCAATTGCTCACGCAAGGAGGCATTTTCCGCCTGCAGCTGCTCGTATTTGAAAATGTAGTCATAAAGCTGCTCGGCCTTATCCGTCAGAGCGGCAGTGCCGACGCGCAGAGGCTGCAGAACTGTCTGCACCACCACATCGCCGATGGTATTGCCCAGCACGCTGGACAGCACGATCAGACCGGCGGTCAGAAGAGCCGCCACGATCAGTATGATTTTTACCTTTTTGGTAAGCAAATAACGCATAATTACTCCTCTGTGCCTTAATCTGTCATTCCGCGGTCGTAAGCTCCCTTGCAATGACATTGTTGCTGCACTGTGCGATAAATCTCAACTCACAATTAAAACAGTTCCGGGGCGAGCTGTGTCAGCAGGGCGTGCAGCTTGCACACCGGCAGACCCATCACATTGTAATAGTCGCCCACCATCTTCTCCGCAAACAGTGCCGCACCGCCTTGGATGCCGTAAGCACCGGCTTTGTCCATAGGCTCGCCCGTGGCTACATAGGCGGAGATTTCTTTTTCCCTTAATTCCCGGAAATGGATGTCCGTCACCTCGGTGCAGGAGATTTCCTGCGTTCCCCGCAGCACCGTCATACCCGTCATCACCTGATGGTCCCGTCCGGAGAGCAGGCGCAGCATTTCCGTTGCTTCCTGCTCGGTGTGGGGTTTTCCCAGTACCTTACCCTGACAGACCACGATGGTGTCCGCGGCGATGACAATATCGTCGCGATCCCTAGGAACGGCCAATGCCTTCTCCCGGCTGACCCGGGCGACCTCGTCGTAAGGGGGTAAATTGGGGTCCATTTCCTCGTCAATATCCGCCACCCGAATCTCAAAGGGCAGACGGAACAGCCCCAGCAACTCCCGCCGACGGGGAGATTGGGAGGCCAGTATCAGCTTTCCCATTATTCCAATCCTCTCAAATACAGACCTCTGGTGCAGGCACCGGGGTCAAAGGGCCCGGGATTCATATAGCTTTCCAGCACAGTATCCACTTCCCGGGCACTTTCTGTGGTGAAATACATCCGGATGCCCCACAGCCCCAGCTTGTTCAGGTCCTTCTGACGGTCCAGCCAGCTGAGCTTTTTGCCGTTGAGCAATATACTGCGGCAGCGGTTGCCGTCCTTGATGATGGGGAACTCCGCACCGGTCCGATCCACCAGCTTGCCGGGGGTCAGATGGCAGGAGCAGGTGCCGGTTCGGTTTTTGATCAGGCAGTTTTCCGTAACCATCAGGGGCATTCTGCCGTATACCAGAATCTCACAGGGCAGAGCCTTGGATACATCCCGGATCTGGGGCATAGTCATTTCAAAGCTCAGCGTTGCGCTGATCAGCTCCAGCTCCCGCAGAATATTCACCGATTGGGAGTTATAAATGTTGAGCCCGTAGTCACCGCGAATCCGGAAACCCATCTGTCGGGCAGGCAGCAGCAGACCCAGATTGCCCACCAGAACATCGTGTACGCCCATATCATACACAGCACGCAGATCCCGTTTGATGCCATCCAGCTCCAGATCGGTAACGATCCGGGGCAGTACCGCGGCAACCCGAACCCGTCGGTTCAGTTCGTGGCAGAAGATGGGATCCTCCGCCAGAATGTGCAGGGGCACATAGAGGGCGGCCGGTTTCATTTTCAGCAGCTTGTCGGTGATCTGCTCCTTGCTTGTCACCTGTACCACCGGCACCGGGGCTTCCTTGGCACCGGGATAGATGTAGGCCCGTTTGGCCTTTCCCGTTTCCGGGATCTCCCGTCTTCCCCGCAGGGCGGTGAGCTGATTCAATGCCTCGCGGCGCAGGGCGTTGATGGAGGCGGCCGAAAGGGTCACACCCGGGTCGATATCCACATCGATGTCCTCGCAATAATAGGGCGTGCCGCCGGTCTTAGCCAGCCGCTCACGCAAGACCTCTTCCGTCAGGGGAAGAGTCCGTGCTTTTTCCGCACCGGCACCCCGTACCTGACACACCCGGCCCTGGGGATCTGTGACGGTGAGAACGGTTTCTCCTTCCGTTACCACCATTCGGGCGGTGATGGGCACAAGGGGATTTTCCCGGGCCTCGTAAGTAGCACGGGCATCTGCCAGATATTTGGGATCGTCGTATTTGTCCTCCCGGATGCCGAACATATTCTGCCCCACATTGCCGGTATAGTATCCGTCGGTAAAGCCCTGCCGGTTAAAGGCGGCGGACAGAGCACTCATCATCTGTCTGGTTACGGGTTCTCCGTCCAGCACACGGCGATACACATTGGTCACGGTAGCCACATACTCAGGCCGCTTCATCCGGCCCTCCAGCTTGATGGATGCCACACCCATCCGCTCCAATTCCGCCAGATGGGGCAGCAGACAATTGTCCTTCAGGCTTAGGGGATGGCGATTTTCCCACCGTCCGTAGCCATAGCTCTGGCGGCAGGGCTGAGCACAGCGACCCCGGTTGCCGGAACGGCCTCCGATGGCAGCGGACAGATAGCACTGCCCGGAATAGCACATACACAGCGCACCGTGGGCGAAGACCTCGATTTCAATGGGGGAATTCTGGGTAATATACAGAATCTCGTCCCGGGCAAGCTCCCGGCTGAGAACCACCCGTTTCATCCCCAGCCCGGCGCAAAACAGCACACCGGAAAGAGAGTGGATGCTCATCTGGGTGGAGCCGTGAAGGGGGATGTGGGGGGCAATCTGGCTGCACAGCCGCGCCACCGCCAGATCCTGCACGATAAAGGCGTCCACGCCGCAATCGGATGCCTCCCGAATGAGAGTGCACACCTGCTCCATCTCCCGGTCGGACACCAGCGTGTTCAGGGTCAGATGCACCGCAACGCCACGAATATGGCAGTATTTTACCGCTTCAGCGAGGGTTTGGATTGTGAAATTTTTCGCACCCTGACGGGCGTTGAAGATGCCACTTCCCAAGTAGACAGCGTTCGCACCGTTTTGAACGGCAGCGTACAGAGCCTCCATGGAACCGGCAGGAGACAGCAGCTCCAGCATGGTTTTTCTCTCCTTTTGGCGTGAAAGGTATACTTACTTTGCATTATACCACATATCCGTTCCGAGTGCTAGTAGAGAGTTTGAATTTTTCATAAATAATACTGCCGGTTTTGGGAAAGAATAGGGAAAAGCCTTTCCTCCTACCTCGTCATCGCGAAGGAGCAATGCAGCTGTGGCGATCCCGTGATTTTGTGGGAAATCCACGGCCCTGACAGTCCTCGCAATGACGGATACTGAGAAAGCTTCAGGAGGTATTACAATGCAGGAATTTATCTGTCAGACACGGATCGTAATGGGTAACGGGGCGGTCAACGCGCTGTCAGAGGGAAAATTCTCCCGTCTTTTTGTGGTTGCAGACCCCTTTTTCTCCAAAAACGGCTGGGCAGAGCGCGTGGGCAGGCAGGCAAAGGAATATGAAATTTTTGACCATATCACGCCCGACCCTTCCGTGGAGCTGGTGGCGGAGGGAATGGAAAAGCTCCATGCCTTCAAGCCGGATGCCATTGTCGCCTTGGGTGGCGGCAGCGCGATGGACTGCGCAAAGGCCATTGCCTGCTTTAGTGAGGGAAAGCTCCCTCTGATCGCCATCCCCACCACCTCCGGCTCCGGTTCGGAGGTGACGGATTTTGCCATTTTGACCCACAGGGGGGTAAAGCATCCTCTGATCGATCCGAAGATGCGCCCGGAAATGGCTATTTTGGAGGAGGAGCTGCTTCGGGAGCTGCCCCGCACCCTGATCGCCGATTGCGGCTTTGATATTTTGGCCCACGCGCTGGAAGCGTGGGTGGGGAAAAACGCCAATCCCTTTACCGATGCCCTGGTGCAGTCTGCGGTTGCAGCAGCGTTGGAATTGCTGCCGGCCTCTTATGAGGGGGATCGGTCCGTGCGGCTGGAGCTGCACATTGCTTCCACAATGGCAGCTCTTGCCTTCAATCAGGCCGGCCTGGGGCTGTGCCACGCCCTCTCCCACGCGCTGGGGGGACAGTTTCACATCCCTCACGGGCGGCTCAATGCCGTTTTGCTGCCGGCGGTCCTTGGGCATAACAATGTACCCAAATATGCTGCACTTTCCCGGAACTTAGGGTTGGGGGGCGGCAGCGATATGCTTGCGCTGCGGAATCTGAAAAATGCCTTGGTGCGCTTGCGCAATCGGCTGAAATTGCCGGATACGCTGGCAGCTGCCGGGGTGGATCTGCAGCTGCTGCGGACCAAAAGCGAAGAGATCATAACGGCAGCATTGGCTGATCCTTGCTGCGAAACCAATCCCATACCGGTGACGGCAGAGTTGGTCCGGCAGGTGCTTTGGGAGGTGGCCGGGCGTGGCTGAGCTGCTGAGTGTGGGGCTGGATGTTGGTACAACTTCCACCCAACTGATCGTGTCAAAGCTCACCGTCAGCAACCGCGCCGGGGCTTTTTCTGTACCGGAAATGGAGATCGCAGAGAGGAAGATCCTGTACCGCAGTCCGGTGCATTTTACCCCTCTTCTGGAGGGAAACCTCGTAGATGGGGATAAAATCCGGCTTTTGGTGGAGGAAGAATACAAAAATGCCGGGATTTCCAGAGAGGATGTGGATACCGGTGCGGTGATCATCACCGGGGAGACCTCCCGGAAAGAAAACGCCCGGGCGGTGGTGTCTGCGCTGTCGGAGCTGGCAGGAGATTTCGTGGTAGCCACAGCCGGACCGGATTTGGAGAGCGTGCTGGCCGCACGGGGAGCCGGGGCAGTGGCATACTCTGCCGACACCGGGAAAAGGGTATTTCACATAGATATCGGCGGGGGCACTTCCAATATGGCACTGATCGAAAGCGGGAAAATTCTCTGCACCGATTGCCTGAATGTGGGCGGTCGGCTGATTAAAATCCAAAACGGAAAAATATCCTATATTTCCCCAGTTCTGGAGGACCTTTGCGACCTGCGCGTGGGAGAAGACGCGGATTTGAATGCCTTGGAGGAAATTGCCCGGATGCTGACCCAAGCGTTGGAAATGGCGGCGGGTCTGCGGCAGCCCACCGACTTGCTGTCCCGTTTGCGCACTGCGGAGCTGGGGGCACATCAGGGCTGTGCGGTTGCGGATGCGGTCATCTCCTTTTCCGGGGGCGTGGCCGATTGTATAGACACCCGTCGCGAAAGCTTCGCCTTCGGGGATATGGGGCCGATTTTGGGACAATGCATCCGAAAAAGCCGGCTCTGTCAGGGTTCTTACCGCTTGGGCGCAGAGACCATCCGTGCCACTGTCATCGGTGCCGGCTGCCACAGTGCGCAGCTGTCCGGCAGTACGGTTTTTCTGCAGAATGTTTCGCTGCCCTTGCAAAATTGCCCAGTAGTGGTGCCGGAAAGCACCGATTTGCAAGCCGTCCGCCGACGAATCGAGAATCAGGAGGGGACTTGTGTGGTGGCGTTGACCGGGGAACCTGCCCCCGGCTATGCGGCAGTCAAAGCCCTTGCAGCTGATTTGGCGGCAATTCTGCCGTCCCCGATTTTGATTGGCGTGGAAACGGATATGGCAAAGGCCTTGGGGCAGGCTATCGCCTTGCTGCGCCCGGGGGAAGGGATTTTGTGCATTGACCGGGTGCGATTGCGGGATGGGGATTTTCTGGATATCGGCTCTCCCATCGGACCGGCTCTGCCGGTGGTAGTGAAAACTCTGATTCTGGAGCAGGAAACGCGCTGCCCCTCACAATGACATAATTGGGTCGTCATACTGTAGGGCGGGGGTTTACTCCCGCCGAAAAAGGGACAACAATTGTGGAAACCTATCGTTGTTGCCGTAGGGGCGATTTGTGAATCACCCCCAATTTTAATCAACGGAAGTGATTTTTTGGACACGCAAGCACTTGTAAATACGATAATAAACCGCCTTTTCATCCCTCTGGAGGCCTCCGGGCGGCATGTTCACCTGACAAAGGAACAAGCCCAAGTCCTCTTTGGGCACAGCCTGACCCCGAAGCGTCCTCTTTCTCAGCCCGGGCAGTATCTGGCAAACGAACGGGTCACCCTTGCAGGACCAAAAGGGGAGTTTCAAAATGTGGCGGTCCTCGGTCCGGAGCGGAAGGAGGGGCAGGCGGAGCTTTCCCTCACCGACGGTCGCGTGCTGGGCATCACGCCCCCCATCCGGCTATCCGGAGATATCGGGGGCACGCCACCCATTACGGTATTGGGACCCAAGGGTAAGGTGGAATTGCCCCGGGGCTTGATTGTCGCCAAGCGGCACATCCATCTGACCCCGGAGGCGGCAGAAAATTTTCAGGTTCGTGACGGTCAGGTGGTGAAATTGCGGACCTTTACCTGCCGACCCTGTGTTTTTGAAGATGTGGTGGTGCGCATTGATAAGAATTTCGCCCCGGCGGTGCATCTTGACTATGACGAAGCCAACGCCTGCGGCTTTGTTTCCGGGGATTTGGGGAGGATCGAAAAATGAGCAGAGCCTATCTGATCGGCAAGGCACCGCCCCTGTGTCTGGGCTATGAATATACGGATACACCGCCCTATGACGCGGTGATCATCGGCTCGCTGACCCTTTGTCAGCTGCTGTGTTTTCAGGAGGAGGCGGTGCTGTGCGCTTTGGCAGAGGGGAAAAGTGTATTTCTCTATACCCCCGGCTTGCCTGAAGCCCCAAAAAATCGGGCGTTGTCTGCTTCCTTGGCGGCTGCCCGTCGGGAGCTGAAAAATTGGGGCGTTATCTTCACCGATGGGGGACAAAAGCGGCTCATCACCGCAGAAGAAGCCAGAGCAATGCGCCGGACCGGACGCAAGCCCGGTCCGGGCGCGGTGCTGACGCCCTTGGCAAAGGAAATTTTGGAGGGATCGGAATGAAAATCGGTATTGTTTCCGGCTCGGTATGGGCCACAAGAAAAGCTGCCTGCCTGCAGGGGCAGACCTTTTTGGTAGTGAATGTGGGTTCGGAGCAGATGGTGGCCGCGGATCAGGTGGGAGCCGGTAAGGGCGACCATGTGCTGCTGATTACCGGCACTGTGGCGTCCCGTTACTGTATGGATGCCCCAGTGGATGCAGCGGTGGTGGCCATTTTAGACCCGGAGGGGAAATATGAGTGCCCATGAGATTCTGATCGCAATTATGGCGTTTTTTGCCGTATTGGGTGCGCTGGACCGGATTTTCGGGAATAAATTCGGCATCGGCAAGGAATTTGAAAACGGCATTCTGGCCATGGGCAGTCTTGCTATGGCGATGATCGGCATCATCTGCCTTGCTCCGGTACTGGCAAACCTCTTAAAGCCGGTGGTCGTGCCGGTCTATAACTTCTTAGGTGCGGACGGAGCGATGTTTGCCGGTACCATCCTCGCCTGCGATATGGGCGGCGGCGCGCTGGCCCGGGAGCTGACGGAAAATGCCGAAGCTGCCGCGCTGGGCGGTGTGATTACCGGCTCTATGCTGGGTGCAACAGTGGTATTTACCATCCCGGTGGCCATGGGCATTTTGCGCGACGAGGACAAGCCCCGGCTTGCCAAGGGAATTCTCTGCGGCATTGTCACCATCCCTCTCGGTGTGCTGGCAGGCGGCCTGGTGGCAGGGTTTGATATTGTAATGGTGCTTCGCAACCTGATTCCCATTGCCCTTATTGCATTGCTGATTGCCTTGGGCCTGTGGAAATTCGAGAAAGGGATGATCAAGGGCTTTGCTCTCTTCGGCAAGGGCATTATTGCTTTGATCACCGCCGGTCTGGTGATTGCCATTGCCCAGGAGCTGACAGGCTTTGTTATCCTTCCCGGTCTTGCTCCGTTAAGTGAGGGTTTTCAGACGGTGGGATCCATTGCCATTGTGCTGGCAGGGGCGTTTCCGCTGGTGTTTGTGCTGACAAAGCTGCTGAAAAAGCCCCTTTTAAAGCTGGGACAGCTGCTGGGCATCAACGATACTGCCGCAGCCGGGCTGATCGCCAGCCTTGCCAATTCCATTGCCACCTTTGAGCTGCTGAAAAATATGGACGAACGGGGCAAGGTGGTCAATGTGGCCTTTGCTGTGAGCGCGGCGTTTGTATTCGGCGATCACATGGGCTTCACCGCCGGATTTGCACCGGAATTGCTTCCGGCAGTGATTGTGGGCAAGTTGGTCGGCGGTGTGAGCGCAGTTGCCGTTGCCTTGTTGCTGACAAAAAAGGATTTCCTGCGGCCGTAGGCCGCCTTGCCTCCCTCTGAGGAGGGAGGTGGCATTTGCGAGAGACGAGCAAATGACGGAGGGAGAGATAGCAATCTATTTTCTCCCTAATCTGCCCTTCGGGCATCCACCTCCCTTTACTCAAGGGAGGCTTCAGAAAGGAGAAATTATGATTCTCAAAACAACTTTATCCGGCAAGACCTATCTTTTCCGGGATATTAAGGAGGTCCTTGCTAAGGCCAACGAGGAAAAAACCGGTGACAAGCTGGCCGGTCTGGCGGCGGAATCTGCGCAGGAGCGCATTGCCGCCAAGGTGGTGCTGTCGGCAATGACCTTGGGCGATCTCCGGGAAAACCCGGCTGTTCCTTACGAACTGGACGAGGTCACCCGGATCATTCAGGACGATGTAAATGAGCCAATGTATAACCGCATCCGCAACTGGACGGTGGCGGAATTTCGGGAGTGGCTGCTCTCAGAGACCACAACCGGTGCGGACATTCGACGCATCAGCCGGGGTCTGACTTCGGAAATGGTAGCGGCAGTGGCAAAGCTGATGAGCAATCTGGATTTGATTTACGCTGCGCAAAAAATCACCGTCACCGCTCACTGCAATACCACCATCGGTCTGCCCGGCACCCTTTCCTGCCGCTTGCAGCCCAACCACACCACCGACGACCCGGAGGGCATCACCGCTTCGGTTTTGGAGGGACTGTCCTTCGGTGCAGGCGATGCGGTGATCGGATTGAATCCCGTCACGGATTCCCCGGAGCAGGTGGGGAAAATCCTCCGCCGCTTTCAGGAGATCAAGGAGCATTGGAACATTCCTACCCAGATCTGCGTTCTGGCCCATGTGACCGCCCAGATGAAGGCCGTCCGGGCAGGCGCGCCCTGCGACCTGATTTTCCAATCCATTGCCGGCTCTGAGGCGGGCAATGCCGCCTTCGGTTTCAATGCCGCCACCATTGCGGAGGCACGGGATCTGCTTCTGCGGGATGGCACTGCCGAGGGCCCCAATGTGATGTATTTTGAAACAGGGCAGGGCTCGGAGCTGTCGAGCAATGCCCATCACGGCACCGATCAGGTGACCATGGAGGCCCGTTGCTATGGCTTTGCCAAGCGTTTTCAGCCTTTTTTGGTCAATACGGTGGTGGGATTCATCGGTCCTGAGTATCTGTACGATGCCCGGCAGGTGACCCGAGCCGGCTTGGAGGACCATTTTATGGGCAAACTGACCGGCATTTCCATGGGCTGTGACTGTTGCTACACCAATCACATGAAGGCCGACCAGAATGATATTGAAAACTTGGCCAGCCTGCTGACCATGGCCGGGTGCAACTACTTTATGGGCATCCCCCACGGAGATGACATTATGCTGAACTATCAGACCACCGGCTTCCGGGAAACTGCCGCCCTACGGGAAATCACCGGCAAAACCGCTATCCCGGAATTTCAGCGTTGGCTGGAAAAGATGGGGTTTGCGGAAAACGGGCATCTCACGCCCAAGGCCGGCGACGGCTCCAGCTTGTTATTTTAAGGAGGGGCATTATGAACAAAGAAGAACTCTCTGCGCTCATTACGGAAATCCTCTCCGGGATGGGCAAGGAACCAACAGTCAAGGGCAGTGATTACAAAGCCACCAAACCCGAACCTCAACCGGAAAACACCCATTTTCAGAGCGGAGATTTTGTTCCGGATGTGACAAAGCTGAATCTGCGGGAGCTGTATCTGGTGGAAAATGCCGCGGATGGGGAGAAATTCAAGAAAATGAAGATGAAAACCCCTGCACGTCTCGGCTCCGGTCGGGCAGGCCCTCGCTACAAGACGCTAACAATGCTCCGTTTTCGTGCAGACCACGCGGCGGCGCAGGACGCGGTTTGGTCGGAATTGGAGGCGGATTTTGCCAAGGAAAACAATCTGCTCCCAACCAAAACAAAATGCAACGATAAGGAAGAATATCTTACCCGTCCCGACTTGGGCCGCTGCTTTGACGAGCATAATGCCAAGGCCATCAAGGGGGTCATTGACACACCGCCCCGGGTGCAGCTGGTGGTAGGCGACGGGCTTTCCTCTGCTGCCATCGCCGCCAACGCCATGGATTGTCTGTCTGCCATCAAGGACGGGCTGAAAATCCGGGGAATTTCCACCGGAAAGGATATTTTTGTCAAATACTGCCGGGTGGGTGCAGGCGATGCGGTGGGGGACATCACCGGATGCGAGCTGGTGTGCGTGCTGGTGGGCGAGCGTCCCGGTCTGGTGACGGACAAGAGTATGTCCGCCTATATCACCTATAGGCCCCACACCGGGGTGTCCGAATCCGCCCGTACCGTGGTCAGCAACATCCACGCCCAAGGTACGCCGGCGGTGGAGGCAGGTGCGTATATTGCAGAGCTGATCGAGAAGATTCTGCAGAAAAAGGTCTCCGGTGTGGGTCTGCATCTGGAGGCGGCACAATGATTCCCGTAAGCATTTTGGCCCTTCGGTACCTGCCCGGGGCGGAGCCCCGTTTTGCCAGGGCGTTGGGAGCCCCGGAGGGGTGCAACAGCTTGGGCCTTTTGACCACCGATTGCGACGATGCCACCTATATTGCCCTTGATGCGGCAACAAAGGCGGCGGATGTGTGTGTCAGCTATGCCCGGAGCTTCTATGCCGGTGCTGCCAACGCCTCTACCCCCAATGCCGGGGAGGTCATCGGCATTTTGGCAGGAAGAAATCCCGATGCGGTGCGCAGCGGAATGGATGCGGCAATTGCCGCACTGGGGCGCATCGGCTTTGAGGAGGCGGACGGCGTGCCCTATCTTGCCCATACGGTCAGCTCGGTGGGATCATTTCTGGCGAAGGAAGCGGAAGTGCCCATCGGAAGTGCCATCGCCTATCTGATCGCGCCGCCGCTGGAGGGAATGTACGCACTGGACGGGGCGTTGAAGGCGGCAGATGTGAAGTTATGTAAACTTTATGCGCCCCCCAGCGAAACCAATTTCGGAGGCGGCTTGCTCAGCGGCACCCAAAGTGCCTGCCAAGCCGCTTGCGATGCCTTTGCAAACGGGGTCAAAGAGGTGGCCGCAAGGCCTTGGCTTTAGAATAAGCGCATACAAAACCTTCCCCCCGGGGTAGGGCATACAAAGGAGTTGATATTTTGGAAATTGACAAGGACTTAGCCGCCCGGCAGGAGGCAAGATTGCTTTGCCGTCAGGCGGAGGAGGCCCAAAAGCTTTTGGGGAAATTTCCGCAGGAAAAGTTGGATGCCATCGTGGAGCATATCGCCAAAAAATTCTCCGCTGCAGCCGATGAGCTGGCGTGGCTTGCGGCGGAGGAAACCGGCTTTGGCAATGCCACCGACAAAATCGCCAAAAACCGCTTTGCTTCGGAAAAGGTGGCATCGGCCATTCGTGGGATGAAAACCGTGGGTCTGCTCCGGAAAATCCCCGATAAGCGGCTGTGGGAGATCGGTGTGCCGGTGGGCGTCATTGCCGCCATCGTGCCCAGCACCAATCCCACATCGACCATTTGCTACAAGGCACTGATTGCCATCAAAAGCGGCAATGCCATCGTCTTTTCACCCCATCCCAAGGCCATCGACTGCTCCTTGCGGGCGGCCCGGATCGTAGCCGCTGCCGCAGAGGAGGCCGGCGCGCCACGGGGAACCGTCAGCTGTCTAAGCTTGGGGGCGATGGCCGGAACGCAGGAGCTGATGAGTGCGCCTGAGATCCGGCTGATCCTGGCTACCGGCGGACCGGCTATGGTTAAAGCGGCCTATTCCTCCGGCAAGCCTGCTATCGGCGTGGGCGCAGGAAACGGCCCTGCCTATATTCATCACTCTGCCGATGTCAGGCAGGCACTGGCGTGCATCTGCCGTTCCAAGACCTTTGATTACGGCACTGTCTGCGCATCGGAGCAGAGCATCATTGTGGAAAAGAGTATGGAAGCCGCGGTGCGGCAAGAGGGCGCGAAGCAGGGGTTCTACTTTATGAATACCGAAGAAGCAGGTAAGCTTGCAAAGCTGCTGTTTCGTCCTTCCGGTGCGCTGAATCCGGAAATTGTGGGTAAAAATGCGGTGTTTCTTGCCGAAAAAGCGGGATTTTCCGTTCCTTCCGGCACAAAAGTGCTGGTAGCCAACGAGCAGGAGGCCGGTCCGACGCGCCCTTATTCTATGGAAAAGCTCTGCCCGGTGCTGGCATTTTTTGTGATGGACAGCGAGGAAGCCATTTTGCAAAAGGCCATAGAAGTGCTGACCCACGAGGGTGCAGGCCACACCTTCGCAATGCACGCGCAGGATCGCTCTGCAGTGGAGAAATTTGCCCTGCAGATCCCTGTTTCCCGGTTTTTGGTGAACACACCGGCGGCGTTGGGAGGCATTGGCGCGTCCACGAATCTGTTCCCGGCCCTGACGCTGGGCTGCGGTGCGGTGGGCGGCAGCGCATCAAGCAATAATATTTCTCCCCTGGATCTCATCAATATCCGACGGGTGGCGTGGGATGTTGAGGAAACACCTCAAAAACCGACGGCGGATGATGATTTGGTGGCGATCCTTACGGAAAAACTGCTGGAAAGATTGAAGGCAAAATAATCAACAAACGAAAGGAAAATTATAATGGATACAAATTCTTTGGGTATGATCGAAACAAAGGGCCTTGTGGGCGCGATTGAAGCGGCGGATGCCATGGTCAAATCCGCCAATGTGCAGCTGGTGGGCAAGGAGCAGGTGGGCGGCGGTCTGGTGACCGTGATGGTACGGGGTGATGTGGGCGCGGTGAAGGCCGCAACCGATGCCGGTGCCGCCGCGGCGGAGAAGGTGGGCGAGTTGGTTTCCGTCCATGTGATCGCCCGTCCTCACACCGAGGTGGACGCCATTCTGCCCTCCAAACGCTCTGCCCCTAACGCCAAGCAGTAATGCTTTTTACGGAGGAAAATGTCCGGGATAACCTGCGCAATCGGGATGGGAAACGGGTCTTTTATCTGGGAAAAAACGATCAGCTGACCTCCGCTGCCCGGGATTTTCTCACCCGGGAGCGGATTCCCATCCTGCCGGCGGAAACCGCCAAGCCGGAGCGATGGCAGCTGCTGGGGGGCGGCTTTACAGAGGAAAAACCGGAGCATATGACCCACCTGAACGGGGATGTTTTGGTGCTGAAAACGCACCCCCGGATTCTTTTCCGGGGGGCAATGGACACACTGGAAGCGGAATTGGTGTTATGTCAACTTGCTGCCGATGCCGAAACTGCCAAATCCGTGGGGGAGATCCTTCAGTTTGCCCGGATGCTTTTGCGGTGCGAGGTGCTGGGCGAGCCGGTGCCATCGGGGAAACTGTGCGGTTTGACGCCTGAGGAAATCCGCAGCCATAGTCACCGTCCGCAGGATTTCTATGGGCAGCCCCATTTTATGCCAAGTGCAGCGGACGGAATGGGGATCGCCCGTTTAAATCGATGCCGCTGTGCCGCCCGGGAGGCGGAGCTGCGTGCTGTTGCCGCATTTACGGATGCCGACGGCTGTCCCACCAGAGGGGACCTTCTTCAGGCCATGAACCGTATCAGCAGTATGTTGTATATTTTGATGATAAAAGCCAAAAAATAAGGTCTGTCGTCCCCGACGGACCCAAAAACCCGGCAGGATTTCCTGCCGGGTTTAGTTGCGTTTTTTATTGTTCGTAAGACCTGCCAAATAATCCAGTGACACATGATAAAATTCAGCCAGTTTAATTGCGTGATGCAGTGGGATTTCCCGGTCACCGCGCTCATACAGGGAGTACTGCTGTGTGGTAATGCCGAGAATCCCGGCTACCTCTTTTTGAACAAGATCCTTGTCCTCACGCAAATCTTTTATACGGAAATAATGGTACATCATATCACCCTTCGTAAATTTGTGTGCTAATTTTATCACGCAATCAAATGAATACTTGACAAATTCATCTATTTGAATGATAATTAGTTTGATCATTTAATTGAGTGATTATTGGAGGTGATAAAAATGAAACAATATTTAAAAGAAAATCCATTTACCGGAGGAGAAAAAAATATCGCAAGTGCTTTGGAGTATTTAACCATCTGCTATTTAGAAGATCACCCGGTATCCAGCGAACCGATTAAAGTTATTGAGGAAGAGATGGAACCGTATTACGAAAATATACCCCTTGACATATCAAATCAATTATTTAATAGGGTCTACAGTCTTTGCAGAGCATACGAAGAAACGGCATTTCGAGAAGGACTGTTAGTGGGTTTGCATTTATATTCGGAAATCTGCAACCTATAGCACGCCCACTGCACCTCAATGCTTCGTGCAGGGGAGGCGTTCCGTCTCCCGTCCCCTTGGCCCCCTCTGAGGAGGGGGCTGGATGCCCGCAAGGGCAGACTGGGGGAGAGAAAGAAAATGGCTTAAATCTCTCCCTCCGTCATTTGCTCGTTCCTCGCAAATGCCACCTCCCTCCTCAGAGGGAGGCAAGAGGGGATTTCCATTCCCCACCGAATACCCATATAAAAAGAAAGGATACCAAAGGGTATCCATTTCTTATTATCGTTCCGGGGCTTTGCCCCGGGGGACTCTCCCACGGCGGGAAAACATGCCACCGGCATGTTTTCTAATCCGCCTTTCGAGTCCCACTACCCACCAAATACCATATAAAAAAGAGAGTAGCAAATGCTACTCTCTTTTTTATGGGGTGGGTAATGGGACTCGAACCCACAACGCCCGGAACCACAATCCGGTGCTCTGCCAATTGAACTACACCCACCATATTTAATTTGCTAAAAATGGCACGCCAGGAGGGATTCGAACCCCCGACCTACTGCTTAGAAGGCAGTTGCTCTATCCTGCTGAGCTACTGGCGCATTTCTATGGAGCGGGTGACGGGAATCGGACCCGCGTATCCAGCTTGGAAGGCTGGTGTTCTACCATTGAACTACACCCGCAAGTCCTGTGTACGGTTTCAGCTATGAAATTTTAGCACAGGAAACGCTTCTTGTCAAGGTCTATTTTTTAGAATCTCCGGGATTTTATTATAAATCACATCCGCGACCGCACCGTCGGCGCAGTTGCACACATTGGGAAACCGATCTGCCACCCGACCGTCTGCCGGGCAGAAGGCAAAATCCGTATTCTCCAGCATCGTCAGATCGTTCTCCGCATCGCCCACGCAGATCAGGATTTTCTTTCCCAACTGCTTTTGCAGCAACCGGGCGGCATTTCCCTTGGAAACACCCTTGGCGTGGATGTCCGCGATCCGTGGGCAGGCCCGGAAAATCTCGATTTTATCCCCGTAATTCTCCTCCATATAGGCAGTCATCTCCGCAAAAGCCGCCAGTTCCTCCTCGGTTGCGGTATACATAGACGCCACCGTGTTCTCCCGGAATTCCCCGTAGAAGGAGAATTTGATAAAGGGACCCGGAATGTCCTCCGGTGCGGCATATTTCCACGGGCAGCCGTTGTTGTCGCAGTAAGCCTCCCAGCCCGCATCTTTACGCATCAGATAGTGGGCATCGATGGCCTGCACCTCGATGTTCAGCATGGGAAAGCGTAACTGCAGCTCCGGCAGCAATTTCGCATAGTCCAGCTCAATGGGAGCGTAACGGGTGAACCGGCCCGCTTTTTCGTCATAATCCGCGCTGCCGTTATACAGCAGCAGCGGCGCGTTGTTGGGTACGATCCCCAGAATGTTGCGCAACGCCATGGGGATGCTCCGTCCGGTATTCATGGTAAAAGTGCCGCCGTTTTCCATAAAGTAGCGGATGGCCTCCAGATTCCGCGCCGGGATGGTGGAATCCGGTGCAGTCAGGGTGCGGTCGTGGTCCACTGTCAGCAAAACATCTGAAAACATCGATGACTCCTTTCCGGCTCAGTCCGCGATTTGGGGCAATTTGTGATAAATCAGATCTGCCACCGCGCCCTCGTCGCAAGCACAGACATTGGGAAACAGATGGGCAACCGTGCCGTCACTGGGGCAGAAGGCGTAATCCGCGCCTTCCAGCATCGGCAGGTCATTTTCCGCATCACCGATGCACACCAGAAGCTTTTTGCCCAGCTCTTTTTGCAGCCGACGGGCGGATGCAAGCTTGGATACATTAGGGGCGTGTATGTTCAGCACCCGGGCACCTGCCCGGAATACGGTGATTTTATCTCCGTAGGTCTTTTCCAGCCACGCGGCGGCCTCGTCCAATCGGGCAATTTCCTCGGGCTCACCGGAAAATACCTGATAGAAGGTGTCGTCCCGAAGCTCCCCGTAAACATTGAATTTCACAAAAGGACCGTAGTCCTTACTTTCCGTTGCCAAAAAATAGCGGCATTTCCGGGCGGCATAGTAAGTATCCCAGCAGCCCACCGGCTGAAAGCCCACATGGGCCGAAAGCCCGTGCAGGTCCACATTCAGGTCGGGAAAAGCCTCACACACTGCCCGAAGAGTTTCTTCCAAGGGCAGGTCGATGGTTTGACAGAATCGGATATCGTCCTTTTCGTCGATGGCCAGAGAGCCGTTGTAGCACAAAAAGGGGGCGTTCATCGGAATCGTTTCCCGCACAATGGCCGATTGGGGCAGACTTCTGCCGGTGTTGACGGTGAAGGTGCCGCCGTTTTCTATAAAATAACGGATGGCTTCCAGATTTCTTTCCGGTACATTGCCTGCCATATTCGTCAAGGTGCGGTCATAGTCCGCAGTGAGTAAAATATCTGAAAACAATGCCATTATCCCATTCTCTCCAGTTTCTCGATTACTTTTGTAAAATATTCCGGCAGGGGTGCGAAGACCATCACCGGCCGCTCGTCTCTGGGATGGCGGAAGCACAGCGCACCTGCGTGGAGGCACTGGCTGTCCTGCCCCAGCTCCGGCTTTTTGTGACCGTACACCGTATCCCCAAGAATGGGGTGACCGATGTGGGCCATATGGACGCGGATCTGATGGGTGCGCCCGGTTTCCAAACGGCACCTTATGTGGGTGTAGCCCCGGTACCGTGCAACCACCTCCCAGTGGGTCACTGCTTCCTTGGAATTGCGCTGGGTAACGCACATTTTCTTCCGGTCGGAGGGATGCCGCCCGATGGGGGCATTGACTGTGCCGCAATCCTCCCGGAAAGAGCCGCAGACGATGGCCTCATAGGTTCTTGCCATGGTATGATCCTTCAGTTGAGAGGCCAGAATCCGGTGGGCAAAATCATTTTTCGCCACCGCCAGCAGACCGGAGGTGTCCTTGTCGATGCGGTGGACGATCCCAGGACGCAGCTGACCGTTGATGCCGGAAAGCCGGTCGCCCAGCGCGTATAAAAGGCCGTTGACCAGCGTGTCGTCGCTGTGACCTGCCGCCGGATGGACCACCAAGCCCTTGGGCTTGTTCAGCACCAAAAGGTCCTCATCCTCGTAGACGATGTCCAGAGCCATTTCGGTGGGCACGATGTCCACTTCCTTGGGCTCGGGTATCTCCAAGGTGACCTCGTCACCGGGTTTTAACTTGTCATTTTTCTTTGCCGGCTTGCCGCAAAGCCGCACACAGCCCTCTTCAATGAGCTTTTGGGCGGCGGAACGGGTCATATTTTCTACGGACCGGGCCAAAAAGGCATCCAGCCGTTCGCCGGGCATATCGGGATGGAGGGTCATTTTTTCTCTTCCTTCCAGAATTTCTTGTTGAAAAATACCAGATGGAGCATCAGACCGATGCAGCCGCAGGTGATGAAGCAGTCCGCCACATTGAAAATGGGGAAAACCATAAACTCCGTCTTGATCATATCCACCACGAAGCCCAGCCGCACCCGGTCGATCACATTGCCCAGACCGCCGGCGTAGATGGCGGCAATGAGCCACCGCTCAAGGGCGGTGAAGGGCAGAGGGAACTTGAAAAATTCAAGCAGGAGCAAGACTGTAAGCACACCGAAAACCGCCACAAACAGCCACTGCTGACCTTCCAGCAGAGACCAAGCCGCGCCGGTGTTTTGGGTGTAGGTCCAGCTGAGGACACCGGGCCAGAAATCCACCTGTCCGTACAGGGGGATGTTCTCCACAACAAGCCACTTTGTCCATTGGTCCACCGCCAACACGGCGATGATCAATAAAATATATTTGAGAAGTTTCTTCATAAGGTGACTCCTTCAAAATGCCTTCCCCTCGGGGAATAACCGCCGCAGGCGGCTTGCCTCCCTCTGGGGAGGGAGGTGGCAAGAATTTTTTAATTTTTGACGGAGGGAGAGATAATTCGTTTTTCTCTCCCCCAGTCACGCTTGGTAAGCGTGACAGCCCCCTCCTCAGAGGGGGCCAAGGTAGCTATGCGACCGCCCTTTTAATCAATCCGGTATAGCCGTTTGCCGTTCTCGAAGGTGGCTTTTTGTGCCTCTTCCACGGGAATGCCTCTTATTTCCGCCAGCTTTTCTGCTACCCGATAGACCATACCCGGGTCGCACCGTCTGCCCCGGAAGGGCTCGGGGGCCATAAAGGGACAATCGGTCTCGATCACGATCCGGTCCAGCGGAATTGCCGCCGCGGTCTCCACCGCCTTACGGGCGTTTTTGAAGGTCAAAACGCCGGTGAAGCCGATGTACCAGCCCAGTTTTACCAGCTGCCGCGCCATTTCCGCAGAGCCGGAATAGCAGTGGAACACGCCCTTGACCGTGGGGAATTGCCGGATGATGTTCATTCCGTCCTCGTGGGCCTCCCGTTCGTGGACGATAACGGGCATATCCAGCTCCCGAGCCAGCTCCATCTGGGCAATAAAGGCTTTCTGCTGGATTTCTCTGGGAATATCCTCGTAGTGATAGTCCAAGCCAATTTCACCTATGGCCTTGACCTTGGGGTTTTGGCACAGCTTGCGGTATTCCTCCAACACCTCGTCATTGACCTCGTCGCAGGAGTCGGGATGGGAGCCGACAGAGCAGTACAGCCAATCGTAGGGCGCGGCCATTTCCAGAGCCTCCTTGGAGGTCTGCAGGGAGCAGCCGGCATTCATCGCCAGTGTCAGCCCCTTTTCCGGCAGGGATGCCATCAGCTGGGCGCGATCCGGGTCAAAGCAGGGGTCATTTAAATGAACATGGGTATCAAACAGCATTTTCTTCCTCCAAAACGGCAACATAACATCCGTTTATCTCCTGCAGTTTCGGACTTTCGGGGTAAAAATCCGTATTTTTCAGCCAATTTCCCATTCCCCGTCCGGTGAGCTTGGCACTGGCCTCTTTTTGCACCCACAGCCGCAGAAAGGCATCCTGCGGGTCGCTGCCCAAGCGAAGCTTTTCTGCTGGGGATGTGAATTTTTCAATCATTGCCGGGGTCACTTTTCGTCCCTTTTCCTCCGCATCCAAGCCGATGTTCCGATCACTCAGAGCGCAAAAAACGAAATTTTTCGTGTGGGAAATGGAAAAATGCCGCTTTCCGTCAGGAAAATAGGGCTTGCCCCGCTCCGTAAGGGCGATTTTCGGCAGATTTTCGCCGGTTGCCTGACGGTATGCCCGGGTCAACAGCGCACGCCCTACGGAATGACCGTCCCGGCCATCCAAGGCCTCATACAGCAAAAACACCGCCTTCACCCCCATTTTATCTTTTTATAGTATAGCCGCAAAACAGTTCTATGTCAACAAAAAGCCTCCCCGGGAAGGGAGACTTTCGGCTATTTATAAGGTTTTCGGAACTTATACTGCTTACAGCATTGCAACGAAAATGAACACAATTCCCACAATCAATGCTCCGGCTCCGCCGGCGCGATAGGCAATCAAAGCATTGCGGCTCGGTTCTTTGTTCCTGCGGAATAAGCCAATGGTCATATACCAAACGATTTGAGGGACAATGAGCGTAATCAAACCGATGTCTGCCAAAATAACAGGACCCAGATTCAACAGCGTGGAGGTTTTCCAGGCAACCTCATCCTTTAACAAATCGGCAAGCAGCTTTGCTTGCGCTTTCTGTCTGGAAGATGGGCCGTCCACTGTGCCATTCGGATAAACGCGGTAATGAATATGGAGGTGAGGATCAAAAGTCAGGGAAATACAGGCCCCACCAGGGTAGCTACGGATGTTATATTTATAGGTTTGTGTTCCGTCGGATATGGTTTGCGCACCGGGGTCGATCACATAGGTTTCGAGGCCTTTCTGCACGGAGTAGGGTTTTCGCGAGAGCGCGCAGGAGGACAGAGAAAAAAGCAGCAACAAACTCGCAAGCAGTACCAGAAACTTTTTCACAGAAACACCACCTTTTTGGTTATATTTTCATTATAACGAACAAATTCCCAAAAATCAAGGTATCAATTACGGTCCTGTCGGCAAGTCATAGGTTTGCATTTTGGCGAATGGTGGCTTTTTTGATATGCTGTAAAGGCGGCACTGAAGTGCCGCCTTTAGGTGTAGAAATTACAGATTGTTCAGAATCTTAACCAGCGTCTGGGCGGCGGCATCGAAGGCAGCCTCGGGCGTTGCAAAGGTCATGTGACCCACAAGGCTCTTGTTGCCGGCCTGCTCCAGCTCACTCAAACCCACAAAATCGGACAGGTGGGGCTCAACAGTGAACATCTTACCGCCCTGCGCCACATACTTGGCGATAATTGCGGGCACATTGCCGTCACCGGTGCCGGGGAGGACCACAGTGCCGTCCAGCTTGGCGTCCTTGATGTGCATATATTCGATGTAAGAGTGCAGCATATCCCATGCTTCCAGCGTGTCCTGACCGCACTGGACATAGTTGGCAGGGTCAAAAATACCCCGGAGCTCCGGCACAGCCTGATGGATCTCCAGACAGCGGCTTGCTACTGCGCCGTAGATGCCCTTCTCGTTCTCGTGGCAGGCCAGAATGCCGAACTGCTTTGCAGTTTCCGCAATCAGACCCATACGGTCCAACACCAGATTCTTGTACTGGGCGGGATCCTGATCCTCGGGCAGGAAGAAGCTGAACAGACGGATCATCTCAGAGCCGAAGATGTTGCCCTGCTCCAGAGTGTGCTTATACAGCTCCATATGGGCATCAAAATCGCCGTCGATCTGGATCTTGCCGATGTTGGAACCCAGACTCTTGACCGTAATGCCGTTGTCGGCCAGAATCTTGGCGACCTCCTTGGTCTCTGCGATGGTCAGGCGGTTGAAGCTTTTATCCCCAACGGAGCGGATTTCCAGATAGGAGTAGCCGTTGCGCTTCAGGGCGTCGACCTGCTGCAGAATGTCGGAGCTGCTCTCATCAGCGAAAGCGGATAACTGATATTTCATAGTGTTTCTCTCCTTTTCAAGATTGGATATATTCATTATAGCAGGAAAATATTTGCAATGCAATAGAAAAAAAGAGCAAAAATCCTTGCAAAAATTCTCAAACTATGTTATTTTTATGATAGGTGATGACCATGAACGAAAATTACTTTTTTCATAACCCGACATTCAATCTTTTTCGTCGCCGGGACGAGCATCCCAATGTTACAGACTACCGGATGCACACCCACGATGAGGTGGAGCTTTATATGCTTTTGTCCGGTCACGGCATCTTCCATATTGAGGGCACAGCCTACCCCTTAAGCCCCGGAGATGTTCTGGTAATGCGTCCGGCGGAGTCCCATTATATCGAGCTGACTGCCGAAGTCCCCTACGAACGGGTGGTTATCAATTTCAATGTGGATGCCTTTCGCAGCATCGACCCCAGCGGCATTCTGACCGAAGCTCTGCTGAATCGGGAGGCAGGCAAGCATAACCAGTATAAGGCCTTTTCCTTTGCCGGCGGCAGCAGCCTCGGCTACTGGCAGACGATGATGAGCGAAAACGGCGACCCCTATATCAACCTGCTTTCCGGGTTGATCGGACTGCTGCGGGAAATTCACGATATTTTCTATCGGGAGGACAAGCAGGAGGTTGCCAAGGAGCTGCTGGAATACCAGATCGTTCAGTACATCAACAGCCACATCACCGAGCAGCTGACGCTGGATCAGATTTGCGACCATTTCTTTATCAGCAAGGCCCAGCTGTGCCGGTTGTTCCGCAAGACCACCGCCACTACCGTTTGGCAGTACATCACCGTCAAGCGTCTTGTGCTGGCGCGACAGCTGCTGGAAGAGGGGGAGACCCCCAGTGCTGTATGCACGATGTGCGGATTCCGGGATTATTCCACTTTTTACCGGGCATATTTAAAACACTACGGCTGCCCACCAGCAAAAATCGCACTGCCCAATTAAAACCCGGCTCTGCCGGGTTTTTTCTTGACATAAGTGGTATGATATTAAGTGTAGTAATCTCCTTTGTTGAACGCAACGCACTACCGATGATGTCATTGCGAGGAACCCCGTAGGGGTGACGCGGCAATCTCCCGGCAGGATGTAAGGTATTGTACAACTTGCCAATGAACTTTCCCAGTCCCGCTGAAACATATCGCGTTCACCGCCCATTGTACCATTATACAGCATTGTATCGGGAGATTCCCACGGGCCTTGAGGCCCTCGGAATGACAACTGGGGGACTTGTGCATGGAATTGGCGTCTTGCGGGATACACCCACATATCATTATTTCAAAAGAAGGTAATCCTATGAATAAGAAACTTCGCTGGATCACGGAAACTGCCGTGATGCTGGCTCTTTTGGTGGCTCTGCAATTTTTTACCAAACCCATGGGTCAGCTGGTCACCGGCTCCTGCGTCAATGCGGTGCTGGCAGTGTCGGTGCTTTTTGCCGGGCTGTACAGCGGCTTGACCGTAGCATTGGTTTCCCCGGTGCTGGCATTCCTTCTGGGAATCGCGCCCCAGCTGCTGACGGTGCCGGCCATCATGCTGGGAAACGCCGCATTTGTTCTGGTGCTGCATTTTATTGCCGGCAAAGCAAGGAAAAATATTGCATCCCAGCTTGTGGCGTGGGTCAGTGCTGCTGCAGTGAAATTCGGCGTGCTGTATGCGATCGTGGTGTGGCTGATTTGCGATGTGCTTTCCCAAACCCTGCTGGCAAACGGTGCGCTGAAGGCACCAATGCTGAAGGTCCTGCCGGTGAATTTCGGCATCACCCAGCTGTTTACCGCCCTGATTGGCGGCGGTGTGGCACTGGCCATTGCGCCGGTGCTTCGCAAGGCTCTGAAAAAATAAAAAAGCGGTGCAAATGGCGGGTGTCCGCAAAACAGTTCCAGTCCCGGCAAGATTGCCTGCCGGGACTGGAACTGTATATATTGCAGCCGCATGATAAAATAACTCATATAGACCGATAAATTGGAATTTGTCGAACAGATAAAGGGCGCACTTCTATACACCGTTCGGTGTGGTGCGCATTGTGCGGCTTTGCACCGCACCAAAGCCCCCCTTGTGTAAAGGGAGGTGGCACGGCGAAGCCGTGACGGAGGGATTGTTATGCAGAGAAAGAATAATAAACAGTTGATTCCACTGGCAAAGTATCTGCGAAGAGAAATGACCAAAGAAGAGCGTCATCTATGGTATGACTTTCTGCACTCCTATCCTGTCCGTTTCTCCTGACAGAAAGTGTTGGGGAAATACATAGCGGACTTTTACAGTGTAGAAGCTAAACTGGTAATTGAGTTGGATGGTTCACAGCACTACGAAAATGATAACATGGAAAAGGATGCTGAACGAACCGTTTTTCTGGAAGGTGATGGATTGAGGGTGATCCGAATACCCAATAACGAAGTCAGCAGGAACTTTCGTGGGGTCTGTGAGCACATCGATGCAGCGGTAAAACAATCCCTCAGTCAGCTTCGCTGACAGCTCCCTTTGCACAAGGGAGCCTTTCTATCACCGATACACATCGCAAAAAATCCGACCTATGATCGAAACCATAG
>SVLL01000067.1 GCA_015067935.1 Oscillospiraceae bacterium
CGCAGGCAAGCTCTGGATCCTCAATATAATAATCGTTGCCATGGCCCTTGCCCACTGCGCCGGGAGCATAAGGATGGACAACTGGCATAATGCAGCTCAAATCGCCCATATCCGTACTGCCGGAGCTTCTTTCTGTGTGGTTGGCGAAGGGATACTCCGGAATTGCGAGCGCAGCAGCTTCCAGCACAACGCTGCGCATATTGTCATCGTTATTCAGGGGCGCATAACCGGGAATATCCTCAATATCCACATTGCAGCCAACAGACAGCGCCGCACCGCACAGGGCCTGATTGACCCGCTGATTGGCAAGGCAGATTCCCTCAAAGGTGCTGCCGCGCACATAGCTTTCCAGCGTGACCGTATCAGGAATGGCATTGACCATTGCACCGCCGGAGGTGATGATGGGATGCACGCGGATAATATCCTGCTCCCGGAAGGTCTCCCGGATAGCATTGACCGCATTCAGGCCACAGGTGGCTGCATAGAGGGCATTTCTTCCATCCCATGGAGAACCGCCTGCGTGAGCGGCAACGCCCTTGTAGGTAATCTTCTTGGCCAGACAGCCTACATTCCCCGGCCGTACGCCACAGGCGGAGGAGGTATGAACCATAAAGGCCAAATCCACCCCATCAAAATAGCCCCGGTACAAGAATTCACTTTTGCCGCCCATATATTTGATCTTGCCCTCAGCCTGCAGCTTGCTGCGGAAATCGATTTCCAGCAGCTCCTCCGCCGGAACAGCGCACAGACGGATGGTGCCGCAAAGGTCATCCAGCACACCGGGCTCCTTCAATGCCGCCGCCACACCCAGAAGTGCCGCACACTGGGCATTATGACCGCAGGAGTGGACTGCACCGGTGGCAGGGTCTGCTTCAGGATGGTCGGGACAGATAATGGAGTCCAACTCTCCCAGAATCAGAAGCATAGGACCGGGTCTGCCGGTCTGCAAATCGGTATAAAAGCCGGTAAGGCCTTCGGCCATCACAAGCTCGTAGCCCAGCTTTTGAAAATTCTCCGCCATATAAGCGGAGGTCTTGAATTCCTTGTAGCCGGTCTCCGGATTTTTCCAGATATACCGCTCTGTATCCAAAATCAGCTGCTTATGCTTTTCAACTGCCGCGATAAGTTTCTGCATGGAAATACCCCCGTTTTCTTTTTTCTATATTGTAATATGCAAGCATTAAAAATGCAACACCAATTCAAAAGAATCAGTGTTGCAGGATTGATATTATTTATCCCTTTTTCTGGCTGCGCAGATACAGCTCTTCTGTTGCAAAGGCCAGCTTTGTGATTGCGTTCGGTTTGCTGATCTGGCAATAGAAAGAATCGTCTTCCGTAGAAATATCCACAAAGTCCTTCTTCTTTAAGGGTGCGAAATCGTATTCCACATGCAGGCTGTTGGTCTGCGCCGGGGTGCGTTGGATATGGTAATCCTGCCCGCGATAATGACCGTGCAGCACGAAGCCCTCTTCCATATTGTGGGTCAATTTCGCTTTGCCGAGGGGAATATACCGATATATTCTGGGCAGGGAGAAAACTTCCACCTCATCACTGAAGGAATAGGTGCCGTTATCGATCTGCTCAGACACCTGCTGACGCTCCCAGCTAAACCAATCGGGAATGTGGTCGAACTCCGTTTCCCCATCCTGCGCCTCCAGATAGCCGTCTTCACGCCAAGTCCAGCATTTGCCGCAGGCAGTGCAGAACAGCTCCGTGCCGGCAGAGTCCATCGTGAACTCCTCCTTGCAGTGAGGGCATTGGTAGAGAACCTTGTGCAGGCCCTCCGCCCTGGTGGGCTCAGTAATCCGGATGCCGTTGTCCTTTTGATACTGATAGTCATCGTACTGCAGCGCTTCCCGGATGGCGGTGTTGATTTCCGCCACAGACATTTGCTCAATCTGCTCAGTAGTCAAAATCTGCGTGAAGGTGGTATGCAGGGGCACCTTTCGCTTATCCCGGAAATTCCAGAACGGGGCATACAGATGGTTGCCGTGATGGACCACTGCCACCACCGGGACTTTGTTCATTCGTACCAATTTGCCCAAGGAATCAGGCAAAAAAGCCGTTGTACCGCAGGGAGAATACCGGGCCTCGGGATACATTCCCAGAATATCACCCCGTTTCGTCACCTTGCGGATAGCTTTTACCAATGCCAGATCCGTCGTAAATTTTCGGGTAGGGATCGCGCCGATCCACTCCAGAAGAAAAAACTTGCCGATATAGCCGTCGATATTCACCACATTGCTCACGCCATAAGGGTAGGTTCCCATTGCCGCCAACTCAAAGTCGATGAAGCACATGTGATTGCTGAGCATCAAATACGGAGCCTTCAGACCCTCCATATTGATCTTCTCCACCTTGTACTTTTTGCCGATAAGCATCATCTTAGACAGCAGCCAAATGAGCCACACCCAAAACTTACTCTGATGGAGCGGAGCTTTGGTCATTTTATAGCGTTTGTTATTTTTATAATTGGGTTCAATGTTCACCTTTTCACGCTCCTTTCGGACAATTCTATACAAAAATCGGCAAAAAAGCAAGATAAATCTTTTTTATTTGCAGGGCTTGTCACATTTGGCGTATTGGTGCTATAATGAAAGGCAAGGAGGTGATACTATGGAATTTCTTTGGATTGGGCTGGGTGTACTGGCGTTTCTCACGGCAGTATTTTTCCTGATCACCTATGTTTGTTACCGAATGGCCTTCTATGTGCCGGACCGGGACCCGGAAACCTTTGATGCCGGGAGCATCCCGGAAGGCAAGATCTATGAACCGTATCGGGAAGCCATCGAACGCTGGACGGCAGAAACCAAGGCAATGAAACACGAGGTTTTTACCATCGAATCCTTCGACGGGCTGACGCTGTACGGCAAGTTCTATGAATACAAGCCCGGCGCGCCCATTGAGCTGATGTTCCACGGCTATCGAGGCAATGCCCAACGGGATCTTTCCGGCGGTGTGCAGCGGTGCTTCCGTTTGGGACGCAGTACCCTGATTGTGGATCAGCGGTGCAGCGAGCGCAGCGGCGGCAATACCATTACCTTCGGTGTCCACGAATCCAAGGATTGCCTGCGGTGGGTGGATTTTATGGTGAAGCATTTCGGTCCGGATGTGAAAATCATCCTCACGGGTATCTCTATGGGGGCATCCACTGTGTTGATGGCTGCCGGTCATCCCCTTCCCCAAAATGTCATCGGCGTGCTGGCAGATTGCGGCTTTAACAGCGCGAAGGACATTATCAAAAAGGTTATTAAGGATATGAAGCTTCCGGTGGAGCCTGCTTACTTCTTTGTCAAAGCCGCCGCCCGGATTTACGGACATTTTGATTTGGAGGAAACCTCTGCAGAGGAAGCAATGAAAAAATGCACCCTTCCGGTGATTTTCTTTCACGGAGACGATGACCGTTTCGTACCCCACGAAATGAGCGTCATTAACTATAACGCCTGCACCAGCCAAAAGAAACGACTGGTTACCGTCCCCGGTGCGGGACACGGCTTGTCCTTCCCCATTGATGTGGAAAGCTACCTGAAGGAAGTTCGCGCTTTCTTCGGCCCGGAAGGTTCTTATCAGGAATAACGAAAACGCACCCGGATGGGTGCGTTTTTATTATTCAACATCATTCCACGAGAAATATTCATCCATAAACTTAGTAATCACTTCTTCTTCGGTTTTATCCGCGTCTCCCACATAGTCCAGATCCATATCATAAAAATAGCAGAACGCAAGGCGGCATTTTTCATCATCCGTACCCACCATTAGGAACTGCTTGCAATACCCCCCACCTTGGCTCTCAGGATAAACCGCAGTCTTAAACTGATAGCCTTTGTAGGTGAAGCTCGCCGGTGCGGATTGATAGCTTGCGCCATCATCACAAAGCACCGTTTTCTCCAGAAAATAATAGGTCTCAGGCAGGGTGTCCTTCATCTGCTGATACATCTGAGGAGAATACTCCACGAAGAGGGAAACCGTTTCCACCTGAAAGAGCAAAAGCGGTGTGAATTGATAGGAATAGCTGATTTTGGTGTACTCCCCCAGCTGAGTAAGGGTGGGAAGAAAATCACTTGCATGGGGGATGCCTTCCCTTTTGCTCTCATAGTTTTTTATGTCATAGTCACATTGGTTGCCGGAGCAGGCTGACAGCGCAACAAACATCGCAAGACAAAGGAATAATACTAGCAGCTTTTTCATATCTAGCCTCCTGAATTTGGGGGATAAGTCCAGTATAGCATAGAGAATCTTTGATTTCAAGATTTTAAAAAACTGTAAAAATAAGTGTTGACAAAACAAAAGAAATGTAGTATTATATGCAAGCTGATTGCAAAACTTGGAGAAGTCGCGTAGCTGGCCGAGCGCGCACGATTGGAAATCGTGTATACCCCAAAAGGGTATCGAGGGTTCAAATCCCTCCTTCTCCGCC
>SVLL01000017.1 GCA_015067935.1 Oscillospiraceae bacterium
GTCCTACACTGCATCCGTCGAGTCTCTGGCTCTGTCCATGCTGCCCAAGAACGCAAGCAACGCAAAGGTTTGCCGTATTCTGGTTGATATGCTAAACTACGGTGCAGCTGTCCAGACTACCTTCGACCACAATGCTGACTACCTGCCCAACACCAATCTGGGCGAGTATGCCAATATGGGCACTGCTACCGATCCCGAGATGAGCGCAACCAACTCTTCCACCGGTACCGGTTCCGTTTCCATCCTGCAGACCTCCGTCAGTATGCAGTCCAAGGTTGAGATCCAGCTGGCCTTCACCGGTGACATCTCCGCCTACACTCCCAAGGCTACCATCGGCAGCAAGGAGCTGACCTGCATCGTTGATGCTGACACCTATGCCGCCTACGGTATGACCGCGATCCGTATCGCCATCGGTGCTGCCAATATGCGTGACACCGTCACCTTCGCTCTGTACGACACCAATGGCAACCCCGTGACCGCTGTCCAGTCCATCAGTGTTGAGGCTCTGGTCAAGAACCTGACCACCTCCGCACAGGGCAATGTCATTCTGGCTATGATGCGTTACGGTGATGCAGTTGCTGCATTCGCTGCCGGCTAATACCTGACAGTCAAGTAAATATCTGATACCCGCGCCCGGCTCGCAAGAGTCGGGCGCATACTTATCCAAAATGATTTGCCAAACTGAGCACAGTATACTCAGACGCAAAGCATCCGGCGTGTTCAAAAAAACAAACCATTTCCAAAAACTGCGTGTCTTTCCTAAAAGAAACAATCATATTTCGCTTCTTTTCGGCAATGCTATGTTTGCGGAAGAAAACCGCAAGAGATGTAAAAAGGAGCGTATATGGATATGAAGAACAACAACCAGATCAATGTCCCTCAGGCCCGTGAGGCAATGGACAAGTTCAAGATGCAGGCAGCTCAGGAAGTGGGCGTTAACCTGACCAACGGTTACAACGGTCACCTGACCTCCCGCGAAGCCGGCAGCGTCGGCGGCCAGATGGTCAAGAAGATGATCGAGGCTTACGAGCAGGGTCTGCAGTAACCAAGCAAAACAACCGGTCACAGTGTATTGTGACCGGTTGTTTGTTTAATGCGATTGCATCCGCCACCGGCGGCGCAGGGCGGCTGGGCCGGACTCTCACCTCCGGCTCGAGTCCGTCATCCATCTGATAATATTAAATGGGCAATCCCAAGAGGGATTGCCCATTTAATGGTGCCGGTATCCGGTTTGCGGTGCCCGGCGAATGTCCTTGGCGCGAACGCCTGCGTCCCTCGCCGACCGCTGCACAACCAGCCACCCTGCTGCATCCGCCACCGGCGGCGCAGGGGGCTGGGCCGGACTCTCACCTCCGGCTCGAGTCCGTCATCCATCTGATAATATTAAATGGGCAATCCCAAGAGGGATTGCCCATTTAATGGTGCCGGTAACCGGACTCGAACCGGTACGATGTTGCCATCGAGGGATTTTAAGTCCCTTGTGTCTACCGATTTCACCATACCGGCAAGCAATAGCTATGGTATCACATTTTCTTCAAACCGTCAAGCCTTACAACTGGTCGATATTCAGAGAAAATGCGGGCAGGCACTTTTCAATAAACCAATCCAGCTCCGGTCTGCCCATATCCCGCATAGAGGTCATTGTCTGGACGGCAGCGGACTCAAATTCCGTATTGCCAGCCTTCTGTTCTTCTACACACTTGATGTAGGCCGACAGCTTATCAGCTGCCTTGACGATGATGCCGATTTCCTCGTCGCTCTCCAAAAGGGCACTTTCGTAGAAAGGCTGCAATTCTTCCGGCAGCATTTGCAGCAGCCGTTCGCCTGCGATCCGCTCCACTTGCTTGTAGGCTGCCCGGATTTCCGGATTGTAGTATTTGATGGGAGTGGGCATATCTCCCGTGAGGGTTTCGGACGCGTCGTGATACAGTGCCGCCACCGCACATTTATCGGGATCGGGACTCTTTAGTTTCAGAATCTCCCGACGAATGAGTGCCAGCGCGTGGGCGAGAATCGCTACCTGATGGCTATGCTCCTGAATATTTTCGGAAAAAGTGTTGCGCATCAGGCTCCAGCGGGTGATATTGCGCATACGACCCATCAGCGCGTAAAATTCATTTGCCATATTCTACTCCTGCTTACAGCTTTCCCTGACCCGTTTTCAGCCGAATGTCTTCGCCGATGAAAGCCAGCCGCTGGAAATTGCCCCTGAGGCGGGATGCGATTTGCGGATTGTATCGACGGGCGATGCCGTCGGTGGTCAGATTGGTGGAAATGATCGTCGCCTTTTTACTGAGGATTCGATCGTTGATCAGCGTGTACAGGGCGGTCAGCGTGAATTGACCGACAATTTCTGTGCCCAGATCATCCAAAATCAACAGGTCACAATCGGTATACTTCTGAACCTTTTCCCGAGCTTCTGCGTCGTTTTCGAAGCGGGCACGCTCCATATTGGAGAACAGATGCACCGCACTCTCATAAGCCACGGAAAAACCCTTGGCAGCAACCTCCTTGGCAATGCAGGCGGACAAAAAGGTTTTTCCCAGACCGGTGTCACCGGAAAACAGCAGATTGCCGGAAAAATAGTTAAAGTTTTGGGCATACTGCCGGCAGGTATCAAAGGTCTTTGCCATCACAGTGCGTGTGTTCACGCCCCAACGGGGATCGACGCTGTCAGCGTAGTATTCCAGACAGAACCGGTCAAAGGATGCGTCGCTGCCGGCAAGCAGAGTCAGTTCTTTTTCCTGCTCCTCAAGGCACAGTGCCTTCAAACAGTCGCACATAGTGCTGCCCATATAGCCCACGCCGCCGCAACGGCTGCAAATAGGGGTTTCATCCAGCCAACCCAGACGGAAATTGGCTTCCACCAGAGCTTTGCGCTCTTCCTGCAAACGCAGATTATCCTGCTTGATATTCTCAATTGCGGCTTGCACATCCTGACCGCCGGAAAAAGCGGCCTGCACGGCAGAAGCCATACTCAGCCGCAGCTGACGGTCAATTTCCCGCAGACGGGGAACCTGACGGTAAGCCTCCGTCAGCCGCTGGGCAAGCTGAGATTCTCTCCGGGCTTTGCTGATGGCCAGTCGTTCCTGCGCCCGGGAAATAACATCTTTACTGTATGCCACGGCTTATACCCCCTCCAAAAGTTTTTTGATGGCCGCTCTCTCGTCCTCATCCAGCTGACGGGGTGCGGTTTTATCGGTTCCCTTACGGTCACCGGCGAGGATTTCATCCTTCGTATGCCATCCTGCTTCCTTCCAGCGGAGCAGGATTTTATTCATATAATTCCAGCTGAGTCCACCGGTGTTCAGACAGGTGCGCTCATAGGCCATTGCCAGAACATCCCATTCAAAGCCCATCTCCAACCATGCGTTGGCAAGCCGTTCCTCTGCAGGTGTGAGATTCCGGCCGCGAACCTGCAGCAGCTCCAGCAGCTGATACAGCTGAGTCTGCCGGGTATTTTGGGTTTGAATATAGGCAGCAGCGGATTCCAGTGTATCAATACCGTTTTCCGCCCAATAGTAGGCCTCTTTTTCAATGTTGCGCAGGCTGGGGTTGCGGGGATTGCCCTTGCGGCGGGATCGGTCCTTGCAAAAGGACACCAATACGGAAACCACTTCCGCAGGAAGTCCCAGATAGTGGACAAAACCCAGAAGGATCTTCAAATCTTCCGTATTCAGATTCCGGCCCAGCAGACGCTGGACTTCGCCCCGGAGCAGGCGGAAGGAATCTTCCCCGTTCATTGCCTCCAAAACATCCTTTTCAGAATACTGAGGACGCTCACCGGGCACAAAGGCCGTGCGTTTCTCTTCCGGCCACAGACCCAGCTGCCGCAATGTGGATCCGGCACAGGAAAACCGGGTTGCCGTAAAGCCCAGCTGGTCGCATACCGTCTGGGGATCGTTGCCGCTGCGAATGTACAAATACAGAAGTGCGGCATCACCGCTGCCGGTGCTGAGAATCTTGCGCAGGTCTACGGCATCTATTTGAAAAGCTTGTATGTTCATAATCGTTCCTCGAAAAAAGTCGGTTACACTCATTATAGCACAGACCGCGTTGGTATACAATAAAGAAATTATAATTTGTGGAAAACCGGCTGCCGATTTTTAAATGTGCAAACATACCCAAAGACCTCTTTGGCAAGGGCGATGGCATCGCTGCAATGCTGACCCACCCGGTCAGAGTTATGTGCATCGGAGCCGACGGTGACGATCTGACCGCCCAGCTGCTTAAACAGCTTCAGATAGGCAAGCCCCGGCAGAAAATCTCCGCAGCGATCCACACCGCTGGTGTTGATTTCCAAGCCTTTTCCCTTGGAAATCAGGTTCTCCATAATGGCCACCACCAGTTCCATATGGTCCTCGGGAGGAATTACCCGCAGGCTGGGGCGGGCACGCAGCTTGCTGATATAGGTCAGGTGACCTAAAACATCAAAATCGCTGTGCATCTGCACATTTTGGAGCATTTCCTCAAAATACAGCCGTTCGCCCTCAAAGGCACCGTGCTTGGTCCAAAACTCCGGGTAGTAAATGTCCTCGTCCTCGATAAAGTGGATCGAACCGATAACAAAATCATAGGGATATTTTCGCAGATCGTCCTCCATTTCCTCTTTGTTCCATGGCATCAAGGCCACTTCCACGCCGTGGCGGATGGTCAGACCCGGCACTTCCAGATTATCGTAGGCAGCGCGGTAGTTTTCCGGGGTAAAGGTAGTCTGCTCCCGAGGGATGAAACGCTGGTAATCCAAATGGTCGGTGAAACAGATTTCCTGCATACCGGCCTTCACAGCTGCCTTGGCCATTTTCAGGGGCTGACTATGACCGTCATAAGAAATGGTGGAGTGCATATGAAAATCAAACATCTTGAATTTCCTCCCAAAATTGTCGGAATGCAGTGGGCAATGCCGCATCTTGACGGATCTGATTCGGAGTCAGCCAATGAAAACCTCCGCCTTTTTCCGTTACTTCCAGATAAAGTCCCTGCATTTGCCACTGAATGTGAGTGAATATATGCTGCCGCTGCACCTGGCGCAGTGGCTGACGGGGGGTAAGACCCCACCCCTTTACAATTTCCAAGCCTTTTGCCATATCCAGCTGCCCCGGGATGTTGGGGAATTCCCAAAGACCGGCCAGCAAGCCCTTGTGGGGTCTTTTCCGCAAGGCATAAAAGCCGTTGCAGGAGAGAATAAAAACTGTTTTATCTTCCTGTTTCTTTGCCTTTTTTGGAGAACGGACAGGCAGCTTTTCTGCCGTTCCTGCACTATGGGCTTTGCAGAAGGTCCTACAGGGACATTCTGCGCAGCGTGGTGCCCGGTTTGGACCGCAGAGCGTTGCCCCCAGCTCCATCAGGGCTTGGGTAAAATCACCGGCAGAGGCCGGATAGATTGCTGCCAGACGCTGTTCCACGCTTTTTCGGTAGGCAGGGCTGTCGATAGGGGTGTCCTCATTGCAGAGCCGGGAAATGACCCGCAGCACATTGCCGTCCACAGCTGGGGTGGGCAGATCGTAACAAATCGATGCGATCGCACCGGCGGTGTACGGACCGATGCCCGGGAGTGCGAGAATCTCAGGGTGGGAGGTAGGAAATTGCCCGTTGTGGCGGGTCATAATCACCTGTGCCGCCTTTTTTAGGTTGCGCACGCGGCTGTAATAGCCAAGACCCTCCCAGAGCTTGTGGAGCAGCTCGTCGTGGGCTGTTGCCAGTTGGGGGAGAGTGGGAATCTCTGCCAAAAAACGGGCGTAATAGCCCTTTACAGCCTCCACACGGGTCTGCTGAAGCATAATTTCCGAGAGCCAGATATGATAGGGATCTTTGTCCTGCCGCCATGGCAGATCCCGTTTTTCCTTTTCAAACCAGGGGAGTATTGCCCCGGGCAGCTGGGTCAAAATATCGCCGTTCATACGCTCATCCTTTCGCCTTTATTCTACATCAAAGGCGGCAATTCTGTCAACCAATCCGCCCCTTGGAAAAAAATTATTCTTTTTTTAAAAAAAGGCTTGCATTTTCTCTTTTCTTGTGCTAATATACTTAGGCGCTTGAGCGCTATGCGCCGGTAGCTCAGTTGGATAGAGTGACTGGCTACGAACCAGTAGGTCAGGGGTTCGAGTCCCTTCCGGCGTACCAAAAATAAAAGGCACCCTTTTGGGTGCCTTTTATTTTTAGTCGGAAGGGACTCGAAAGGGCGTTAAGAAAACTGTCCGGTGGACAGTTTTTAGCCCGTGGGAGAGTCCATGGGAAAAAACAAATTGTTCAATATAAAGTAAATCGCACCCAACAGGGTGCCTTTTATTTTTCACGAAAGAGTATGCAGAGCAGGTGATGGCAGTTGATATTTACCGCGTTCTGCAACTAGTGGTTGAACGGTGTCAATCAACGAAAGGTTGATTGACGCATGTGACATCCTGTGCTAGAATCCTCGGCAAGGGGGTGGTCTGCTTTGGAAAGAAAACTATGGAATAAGGATTTCGTGCTGCTTTTGCAGGGAAATGCAATCAGTACCATCGGGGATCTGATGTACAGTGTGGCCATCGGTTACTGGGTATTTGAACAGACCGGCTCCAACAGCCTGATGGGTATCATGTCCTCTATTTCCATGTTTATGACGATGTTTCTATCTCCCTTCAGCGGCAGTATAGTAGATAGATATAATCGTAAATGGGTGCTGGTGGGGATGGATTTACTGCAAAGTGCGGTGATGCTGACCATTGGCATTTTGGCGTATACGAACAAGCTGAATGTCCCCGGAGTGCTGATTGCTGCAGTTCTGGCGGCTTTGGGCAGCGTATTTTACAGCCCTGCGGTGAGCACCCTGATGATCGACATCATCCCTCACGATGATATGGTCCGGGGACGCTCTGTGTTTTCCGGGGTGTATTCTCTTATCCATATGGTGGGAACAGCCTTCAGCGGCGTAATGGTAGCCTTCTTCGGCGTGCCGTTGATTGTAATCATCAACGGTCTGAGCAACCTGTATTCTGCGATCACAGAGCTGTTCATCCATGTACCACGAACGGTACAGCAGGGCACTCCGGTGACCGTCAAGGGTATTTTACAGGATTCCCAAGCCGCGATCAAAGCGATCCTATCTGAACCCTGCCTGCGCATTTTCATACCTTGTGCACTGATTCTGAATTTGTTGGGAGCAGGACCGTCCACTCTGCTCTTGCCATTTTGTATGGAAAAGGGTTTTACAGTGGATATGTATGGCTATCTGATGAGCGTAAGCACAGTGGCTTCTCTAATCTGCGTGGTGCTGTTGGGTGCGGTGAAGCTAAAGCCGGCAGTACGATTCTGGATGCTGGCGATTGGTTTTTCCGTATCCGGAGTATTCTCAATCCTAACCTATCTCTCCACTGATTTTCCGGCTATGTGCGTATTCTTTTTTATCAGTACTTTTTTGAACTGTGCCGGTAATTCTGTGTTTAATGCGGCCCTGATGCTGGCTCTTCCTGAGAAGAATCGCGGTGCAATTCTTGGTTTTATGGAATCTGCCTGCGTGGGCGGTTCAGCCCTGTCTGCGGTCTTGTACGGTGTGCTTGGGGATATATTCCCAATGCAATGGTTATTCTCGGCAGGCTGCCTTCTTACACTTGGGCCAATGCTTTATTTGTGCTTCAATTCCAAAATTAAGAACTTTATATTAGAACACTAAAAGCAATACACGGGTCATCCTTCTCAGGATGACCCGTGTTCCTTACTTAAAAAGTGCTGCCAGAATCTTGCGGTTGGCATCAAGGTCGCAGACCTTGGCATCTACCACATTACCCACGGCCATACTCTGGTAGGTTCCCTCCGCGGGAATCTGCTGGTTGCCAATGGACATAGACGACAGCATTGGGAAGAGCTTGCGTGTATAATACATTATTTCTTCCGCACTCATATCCGTTTCCACAAAGCCGGTGGCGACAATTTCCTCGGTCAAGGTAATCATTTCTGTCAAGGGCTTGTTTTTGTAGGCATTGATCAGGGCGGTCAGCACATTTCTCTGCCGCTGGGCGCGCTTTGCATCCATATCAATTTTTCGAATCCGAGAGTAGAACAATGCCTTCACACCGTCAAAATGATTCAGTCCGGGCTTTAAATCCCAACCCAGCTGATTGTTCTCGTTCATATACTTGGCTTCTTTTGCGGTAAGATTGATGTCCACACCGCCCAGCATATCAATCACACCGATGAAGCCTTCAAACTGCACCATTACGCAGGCATCCACATGGACTCCAAAATAGGCCGCTAAGGTCTGCTTCAGGGTAAAAGGTCCGCCGTACTGATAAGCCGCATTCAGCTTATCCGCCCAGTAACCGGGAATTTTTGCGATGTAGGTATCCCGAAGAAACGAGATCATCGTCATCTTGTTGGTCTTTGTATTGAAGCTGCACAGAATCATAGAGTCTGACCGCTGGCGGTACTTTTCGCCCTTGCGGTCCTCACCGATGAGAAGAATGTTGACAATTTCCTTGTCATCTGTGATAGGCGGAAGGGTGTCCTGCGGTACATATTCCGTACTGGGACCGGTAAAGCCAGGGATATAACCCGGAGAAGAAGTGGCAGTAGCCAAAACCTCCGGCGGCAGCGTCTCGTTGAGATGGCTGTTATCATCTCCGGTGATATAGCTGAGCAGATGGTGTACATAAGCGGTTGCGGCGATCATCGCAGTCAAGATCAGGGCAAGCAGTACACATAGAATAATCAGGCATACCCGTTGCCAGGTGACGCGCTTTGTTGATTTTTCGTTTTCCATACGGGCCTCCGAAATGCTGATACAAATCAGTGCTTTTTCTACATTATACTGCTACTTGTTTTAAAATTCCAGTGTTTTCACAAAAAATTTACTCCTGAGCCGGGATTTCTCCCGGTATCATTCCCACAATGCCGCTTAGATACAGTGCCCGCCGGGGATCAATGCACTTCCACGGACCGTCACCGATGCGTAAAAAACGGTCCGCACGCTGTTGATATCGGAATTGGGAGCCGTCGGAATAGGTGAGCGTGATTTCGTATTTTCGGTCGTTCAGCTGCTCCGGATTCTCCCGTGGCGTGCCGTAGGGATCTACAAACCGCAGATAGTCCAGAATCGGCCGGATGTTTTCCTCCTGAAAATACTGACGGTGCAGCTGCATCGCTCCGTTTTCGTAGACCACATCCACCTGCGTTACCACCCGATAGGGAACAGAATCCGGATTATCCAACGGGCAACAGCCGGTTAAAAGAGTTTCCAGCAGGAATATAAGGAAAATAATTCTCAATGCTTTCATTTTGTGCGATCCCTCCCGGATTAGAATGCACACAAAATACATTTTTTATAGCAAGCATAATTTGTCGATGAAAAAGTTTGAGAAAACGCAGGAACTGCGGCATTTCCCTTGAAAGAGCCAAGACCTTTTCTTTATAATGCCAATACGCTTTTTTATGAAAGAAGGGGATCGGATGGGAAGAATTCGGCAGTTAATATGGGTGATCGTCGCCGTGGGCCTGCTGACGGGCTGTGCTACACAGCCAATGCCCCATACCGCGCAGACGGAAAGCCGCCCTGCTGAGAAGGCCGCAACAATCACACCGATGAACTTCCCCCAGATTTTACCTGATGGTTTGGTGGCGGAGAAGCTAAGTACCTACACCGGCCCCTATTGGGAGGACGGCAGTGAGGAGTATGTGGAAAAAGTGACAGCGTTGACCGTATACAATCCGACAGAGCAGATGCTGGGCTTTGGTGCTTTTGCGGTGGAGCAGGCAGGGGAGACCATATACTTTTTTGTCCATCGTCTGCCGCCAAACAGCCGATGCCTTGTCTTGGCATATGCAAAAAAGACCTGTGACCTCTCCGAAGTAACCGCTTGTCGGGAACTTAGCATTCGCTGGGAGTATCCCCAATTCTCCCGGGAGCAGCTGGACTATGTATGTTTGGGAAAAAAGGTGACCGTTATCAACCGGGATGTACGGGTGCTTCGCCAAGTGACAGTGTGGTACAAGCGTTATGATCGGGCAGGGGATTGCTATATGGGCGGTATAGCTTATGCAGCATACCTGCATGCTATGCAGCCACAAGAACAAAGAACCCTGCAGCCGTCCCATTACGATGCGGCGGATGCCCGAATAGTGGGCATTGAACTGGAAATATAAAAAGAGCCTGCTGTTTGCAGGCTCTTTTGTTATCCGCGCATAATGCGCTTTCTTGCAATATTGATGGGACCTTCCTGCATGTGGTTGATCCACGCAAGACTCTTGCCGCAGCCATAGGCCACACAGGATTCGGCATCATCTGCCAGGGTGCAGGTGATTCCGGTAGCATCTGATAACACCTTGTCCATACCCCAAAGCTGGCTTCCGCCGCCGGTGAGGGTAATGCCGTTTTCAGAGATGTCGCTGACCAGCTCCGGGGAGGTCATATCCAGAACGGAGCGCACCTCATCTACGATGGGCTTGACTGTCTTTTCCAAGACCGCATAGATCTCTTCGGACAAAAGGTGCACCTCCCGTGGAATGCCGGTTTTCAGCTCCCGCCCCTTGACGGTACAGCTGGCACTTTCCGGACGGGGGCTGACGGAGCCGATTTGAATTTTTACATCCTCGGCAGTTGCCTGACCGATAACCACACCGTGTCTGCGGCGCACATGGCGGGCGATGGCTTCGTCAAAGGCATTACCGGCAACCTTAATGGAAGAAGAAATGGCTACACCGTTCAGCGTCAGCACAGCCACATCCGTGGTACCGCAGCCGATATTAACTACCATATGTCCTTTGGGAGACCGCAGGTCCAAGCCTGCCCCCAAACCTGCGGCCAGAGGCTCTTCAATCAGATATACCCGGCGGGCACCGGCCTCAATGGCGGCATTGATAACAGTGCGCTCTTCCACCTCCGTGACACCGCTGGGTACACTGATGACCACACGGGGCTTGGGGGTGAACAAAGAGGTCTTGGAGGCCTCCTTGAACAGCTCCCGGAGCATCTGTACCGTCATTTCATGGTCGGAGATCACGCCGTCCTTCAGCGGATGCATAGCCACCACATTGCCGGGGGTACGGCCCAGCATATTCCGTGCTGCTGCACCCACCTGAATGATCTTGCCGGTATTCTTGTCCACAGCCACCACACTGGGCTCACGGACCACAATACCCTTGCCGTCCACAAAAATCAGCACATTGGCAGTGCCTAAATCGACACCTAAATCGTGAGAAAATAATCGCATAGCATTCACCTAACCTTGTTATTTGCCTGGCGTCTGGCCACAGCCATAGCACCGCAATGAACTTCTTTTGCGCCTGCAGTCAGCAATACCCGGGCGCATTCCCCGGCAGTTGTGCCGGTTGTAATGATGTCATCCAACAGTACAATCCGCTTGCCGCTGAACAAATCGGGATTCTCGGCACGGTAGACGCCCAGCACATTGGCCCGACGCTTGGCTTCACCTACAATGCCGGATTGGGGGCGGTTGTGGCGGATTTTGCGCAGCAGAGGAACCGGAGTAATGCCCAATTCCTCACCCACGGCCATTGCCAGCAGCTGCACCTGATCATAGCCTCTTGTGAGCCTGCGAAGCGGGCTGACAGGAACCCAAGTGAGCAGATCAAAGCCGTCGGGATGGCTTTCCTGCAGCTTCATCGCCAGCAATCTGCCGTAGCCCTTGGCGTAGCTTCGCGCGCCCCGGAATTTGTACCGAAGCAGGCTGCGCCGGGCGTTGTCTTCATAATACCAAACCGCTGTCCAACTGTCAATAAAAGGAAGCTTTTTTCGGAAATTTGTACACTCGGGACCATCTGTGCGGCACCCACGGCACAAATCCAGCTCTTCCTCCTTTAAAATCCTGCGGCACAGCAGACATTTGGGCGGAAACAGCAAATCAAACATTTTACGCCTTTCCCTGCAGACGCAGCTTCAGTCCCGTATAACGGCGGCCCCGTTTGGCGTTTTCCGTCATGGCGGTAACGGTTTCCTCTCTGCCGACAATAATCAGCAGCTCCCTTGCCCGGGTAATGGCGGTGTACAGCACACTCCGGCTGAGCAGATACGCAGAGCCGTTCCACGCACAGAGGATCACCGCCCGGTATTCGCTGCCCTGACTCTTATGGACTGTCATGGCATAGGCCGGTTCCAGCTCACCCAGCTGTGTAAAATCATAGTCCGCTTCCCGGTCATCGAATACAACGGTCAGGGTTTCCATTTGGGGATCAATGGCGGTGATGATACCCACATCTCCGTTGAACATTCCGGTGCCCACCGCACTGCCGTCACACTTTTTCCACACAATGTCATAATTGTTGCGGATCTGCATCACCCGGTCACCCTCCCGGAAGGCAAAGTCACCGAATTGCCGCTCTCTTTTTCCAACGCCCGGAGGATTTAATGCCCCTTGCAGTATCACATTCAGCGCGCCGGTGCCCACGCCGCCTTTGCGGGTAGGGGAGAGCACCTGAATCTCCGAAGCAGGGATGCCCATTTTCTGAGGAAGACGGGTGGCACAAAGCCCAGTGACGGTTTGGCGCATTTCTTCTTCCGACCGACAAGGCAGGAAGAAGAAGTCACTTTTCACATTTCGAAGGTCCGGTATTTGTCCGTTGTTGACCCGGTGGGCGTTCATAACGATCAGGCTCTCCTGTGCTTGACGGAAAATCTCCGTCAGCCGAGCAGAGGGCAGTGCGTTGCTGCGGAGCATATCTCCGAAGGGAAAACCGGGACCGACAGGGGGCAGCTGATCCGGGTCGCCAACAAAAATCATCCGCGCTTTGGAAGGAATTGCCCGCAGCAGGCTGTCCAATAGCAGCACATCCACCATGCTCATCTCATCCACGATCACCACATCCGTTTTCAGGGGATTGGCTTCGTCCCGCAAGAATACCATCTCTCCGGATGTGGGGTCAAGGGTACATTCCAACAGACGGTGGATGGTGGAGGCTTCCTCGCCGGTGACCTCCGTCAACCGCTTGGCGGCACGCCCGGTGGGGGCGGCCATCACATAGCTGAGCCCCAGCTGCGCCAAAAGGGAGAGAAGTCCCTTCATAATGGTTGTTTTACCGGTGCCGGGACCGCCGGTGATCAGCAGAACGCCGTTTGTTGCACCGGCCCGGATGGCCTCTTCCTGCTGAGCGGAATAGGACATACTGTTTTCTTTGGCAATGGCGGCAATCAGCTTATCCAAATTTCGGGGGGCAGGATAAGTCTTGGTACCTGCCGCCAACAGCCGCCGGGTGATGTATTCCTCCGCTTCATAAAGCGCAGGCAGATAAAGCACCGTAATGCCGGCAAGAACGGCACGAATCAGCTGCTTATTGCTGATGAGTTCCTCCACACCGCCCCGGATGCTTTCATCATCTACACTAAGCAGCTGTGCGGTGGCAGGAATCAGCTTGTCCGCCGGCAAGAAGCTGTGACCTGCCGAAAGGTTATAGTTCAGTTCAAAAAGGATACCGGCCCGGATGCGGCGTGCGTCATTGCCTGCCACACCCAACTCAATGGCAAAGCGATCCACCGCACCAAACGGAGCCTCCAGACCCTGCTCCATCAGAAGATAGGGATCGTCATATAACAGCTCCACAGTGGACTCTCCGTAGACCTTATAGGTGCGTACTGCCAGCTCTGCCGGCAGCTGATGCTGGGCAAAAAACTCCATCAGCTGACGCATACCCACCCGGCTCCGGAATTCCTCGCCGATGGTTCGGGCTTTCTGGGCGGATATGCCCGTAACTTCCGCCAAACGCTCCGGCTGCTGCTCCATAATGACAAGGGTCTGATCGCCAAATTTTTGCACGATCCGAGCGGCAGTTTTGGGACCGATACCTTTGATGATCCGGCTGGAGAGATAGCCTAATATTTCATTGGCGGTCTGGGGCAGCAGACGCTCCAGAAACTCTGCCTCAAACTGACGGCCGTAGCTGGCGTGGTTGCCCCATTTTCCGGTAACCATCAGCCGTTCACCCACAGCCGGTAGGGGAATGGTGCCGACCACCGTCACTGTAGCACCACCGCCAACGCTCAGGCGCAAAACGGCATAGCCGTTGTCATAGTTCTGATAAACAACCGCACCGATGGTGCCCTGAATGATTTCCAGTTCCTGCTCTGCCATACCGTTGCCCTCCTTTCAATCGTATCTATGATATAGTTTACAATATTTTTGTGCAATTGCAAAGGCTTTTCCAAATTATTTTACGAAAAAAAGAAAATGATAAATTTCAAGTGGGTATATGGGTTTATTTAACAATTTTGTCATTGATTTTCCGGAAGTTTCGGTTATAATAGGATCAGTATACTGGCGTATTGTAGGCGGAAGGGAGAAAACGGATGAAAGAGCTGTCTTTGCTGACTTGGCTGACCCAGCTGGGGCTGTCGGTTGCAATGCCTTTGGCAGGCTTTGTCTTTCTCGCCCTGTGGCTGCGCAGCCAATTCGATTTGGGTGTCTGGGTGATTATCGCAGGGATCGTTCTGGGGCTTCTGTCCGCTTGGAATGGCTTGTGTACATCGTTAAAGCTCCTGAATCAATTGAGCCGTAAGAAAAAGGATGAGGAAGCTCCCCCTGTATCCTTCAACGACCACGACTAATGGAGGCATTATGGATTCCCGTAAATTTGTTTTAAAGCAGACGGCAATGATCGCCATCGGTCAAGCCCTTTGTGTGGCAGCGATGATCGGCATCTATGCGCTGTTGGGACAATTTAATATGGCAGTCCTCTGGGGCAGTTTGGTCGGCGGCGTGCTGGCAATTGCGAACTTCTTTTTGATGGCCGTCGGTGCTATGAGAGCAGCTGACAAAGCCCAGCAGCAGGATGTGAAGGGCGGTCAGGCAACCATCAAAAGCTCTATGCTCCTGCGGTTGGCTCTGATGGCTTTGGTTTTAGTTGCTTTCAGCATCAGCGGCATCTGCAATGTGCTGGCAATGCTGCTGCCTTTGGCCTTTACCCGTCCGATCCTGACCCTTTTGGATTTCTTCGGAAAGGCAGGTGGGGATAAGAAATGAGCTTGGATGTAAGCGGTGCATTTGTATATTTTACCATTCCGATCCTTGGCGGCATTCCCATTACCCAGACCACGGTTTCGTCCTTTGTGGTGGCAGTGATCCTATGTATCCTATCCATCACCTTGGGCAGAAATCTGCAGAAGCGTCCCACCGGCGTGCAGGTACTGGTGGAAAAAGGTGTGTCAATGATTACCAACCTGACGGTCAGCGTTATGGGTGAGCATAATGTCCACTGGACACCCTTTATGGGCACGATTTTTCTCAGTAGTATCTGTGGCTCTTTCATCGGCTTGACCGGATTTCTCCGTTCTGCAACAGCGGACCTGAGCTGCGTGCTGGTGTGGGCGATTATGGTCAGCGTGATCATCTGGTACAACAATATCAAGCACAATGGCTTTTTGGGCTGGCTCAAGGGCTTTACGGAGCCCATTGTGGTAATGACCCCGATGAACATCGTGTCCGAGATTGCTCAGCCGTTTTCAATGGCCTTCCGTCACTTTGGCAATGTGGCTGGCGGCGGTGTTATCTCGTCCATTATCTATGCGGCCTTCGGTCTGCTGTCCAGCGCGGTGCTGAATCTGGTGGCATCCGTTGGCTGGCTGATGGGGGTAGGTTTGATGCTCATTGGTGTTGGTCTGTTTATCGCGTGGCGGAAGAAATTACCGATTCTGATTCTGAGCATCGTCTCCTTCGTGATCGGTGCCTTCGGTCTGCTGCAGACCTTCGGCATACTTTCTGATGTGCCCATTTTGTCGTTGGGCATTCCGGCAGTGCTGTCGTGCTACTTTGATCTGTTTTCCGGATTCATTCAGGCACTGGTGTTCACGCTGCTGACTATGGTATATATTTCCGGCTCGCTCCCTGTACCTGAGGCCGGTCAAACAAAAGATAAATAAAAAGTAATTTTTCAGGAGGATATTATTATGGAAATGGCAGAAGCTTTGGCAATTATCGGTAAGGCATTGGGCGCTGGCCTGTGTATGGGCATTGGTGCAATCGGTCCCGCTCTGGGCGAAGGCAATGCAGTCAGTAAGGCTCTGGAGGGTATGGCCCGTCAGCCTGAGTCCGCAGATACCCTGCGTACCAATATGATCGTCGGCTGTGCAGTTACCGAAACCACCGGTATTTACTCCCTGCTGATCGCTATTCTGATTCTGTTCGCACTGTAAGCACACCCCTTTCTCAGTATTTTGACAGAAAGGAGTTGGATTTCAGTTGGACAACTTTTTGGACAGATTTCAGGATTTTATTGGTGTTGACTTCTGGACAGGGCTGTTCGTTCTGCTCAACACCCTGCTGATCTTTTTCGTTGCCAAAAAATTTCTCTTCAAGCCGGTGATGAAGCTGATTCAGGACCGGCAGGACGAAATAGATGCAATGTACCGGGATGCCAACACCGCCAAGGACGAAGCCCTTGCGCTGGAGGCAGAATATAAGGAAAAGCTCTCCCAGGCCCAGCAGACCGGCGAGCGGATGGTCCGCGAGGCCACCGAGCGCGGTCAAAAGCGGGAAGAGGAAATCATCCGTCAGGCCAATGCGGAGGCTGATGCGATTAGGGAAAAGGCATCTGCAGACATCGCCCGGGAAAAGAAAAAGGCCCTGAACGATGCCAAGGACGAGATTTCCGACATCGCTATGGCCATTGCGGAAAAGGTAGTGGGCAGAGAACTGAGCGATACAGACCATTCCGACTTGGTGGACGGCTTTATCAACCGATTGGGTGAGCAGGCATGACAGAGGTTGGAACAATTTTTGGCGGCGCACTGTATGATTTGGCCGCATCAGAAGACCTGACCGAGGAGATTTTTGCGCAGCTGAAGGTGTTGTCCGTCAGTTTTGCACAGGAGCCTGCCTTTGTAAAGCTGCTTTGCGCCCACAGTCTGCCCAAAAATGAGCGGTGCAAGATTCTGGACGATAGCTTTGGCGGCAAGGTGCATCCCTATGTGCTGAATTTTCTGAAAATTCTCACAGAAAAGGGCCATGTCCGCTATTTTGCCGATTGCTGCGCAGCTTTTCGCATCCGCTACAATGAAGCACATAACATTCTGCCGGTGACGGCAGTAACCGCTGTGGCACTGACGCAGGCGCAATCTGCCCGGCTGACGGAAAAACTGGAAAAGCTCACCGAGAAAAAGATTGAGCTGCACAATCGCATCGATGCTCAGGTTCTGGGCGGCGTGCGGTTGGACTTTGACGGCAAAACTGTGGATGATACGCTGGCGAACCGCTTGGCATCCATCAGCCATTTGCTGAATAACACCATACTCTGATGGTAGAAAGCAGGAACAGTATGGAATTAAGACCCGAAGAAATCACGAAAATCATTCGTGCACAAATTAAAAATTACGAAAATACCCTGCAGGAAAGCGAAACCGGCGTGGTCATCCTTGTGGGTGACGGCATTGCCAGAGTTTCCGGCCTGTCGGGCTGTATGGCAGGTGAACTGCTGGAGTTTCCCAATGGTGAATTTGGTATGGCCCAGAACCTGGAGGAAGATACGGTTTCCGTTGTTGTCCTCGGTTCTGATGGCGGCATCAAGGAAGGCGATATGGTCAAGCGCACCGGCAAAGTGGTGTCCGTGCCCGTAGGTAAGGATCTGATTGGCCGTGTCGTAAATGCCCTCGGTGAACCTATCGACGGCAAGGGCGGCATTACCGCAGAGGCCTACCGTCCCATCGAAATGCCTGCTCCCGGTATCATCGACCGCCAGCATGTGAGCCGACCTCTGCAAACCGGTATAAAGGCAATTGACTCTATGATCCCCATCGGTCGCGGTCAGCGTGAGCTGATCATCGGCGACCGTCAGACCGGTAAGACCACCATCGCAACGGATACCATTCTGAACCAGAAGGGCAAAAATGTGATCTGCATTTATGTGGCTATCGGTCAGAAGCGTTCTACGGTGGCACAGCTGGTGGAGAATCTCACCGCCGGCGGCGCAATGGATTACACCATTGTCGTTTCCGCAACTGCCTCCGAGTTGGCACCTATGCAGTATATTGCACCCTACACCGGCTGCGCGATGGGTGAGCATTTTATGCATCAGGGCAAGGATGTGCTGGTCATTTATGATGACCTGAGCAAGCACGCTGTGGCATACCGTGCCATCTCCTTGCTGATCCGCCGTCCTCCCGGACGGGAAGCATACCCCGGTGATGTTTTCTATCTCCACTCCCGTCTGCTGGAGCGGGCAGCACAGCTGTCCGATAAGCTGGGTGGCGGCAGCCTGACTGCACTGCCCATCATCGAGACGCAGGCTGGCGATGTATCTGCTTACATTCCCACCAATGTGATCTCCATCACTGACGGTCAGATCTTCTTGGAATCCGAGCTGTTCAACGCCGGCATTATGCCTGCTGTAAACCCCGGTATTTCCGTGTCCCGTGTGGGCGGTGACGCCCAGATCAAGGCGATGAAGAAGGTCGCCGGCAGCCTGAAGCTGCTGTACTCCCAGTATCGGGAGCTGCAGAGCTTTGCTCAGTTCGGCTCCGATCTGGATGCCGACACCAAGGAAAGACTCTCTTTGGGTGAGCGTATCGTTGCGGTGCTGAAGCAGAAGAACAATGCTCCCGTGGAAGTGGCCCATCAGGTGTGCATCCTGTATGCTGTCACCAAGGGCTATCTCAAGGATATTGCCGTTAAGAAGATTCCTGAATTTCAGCTGCAGCTGCAGGAATTTATGGATAATCGCTACAGCTCCGTGCTGGAGGCAATCCGTGCCACCGGCAAGCTGGAAAGCGATACCGAAGAGAGCCTGAAAAAGGCTTTGAGCGAACTGGTCGCAGATTTTACCGCAGGAAAATAAGAAAGGAGGGAGCCTATGGCAACCGTCTCCACCAAGGAAATTAAAAATCGGATCCGCAGTATGGAATCCACCAAGCAGATTACCCGGGCCATGGAGATGGTCGCATCCTCCAAGCTGCGCCATGCCCAGACGAAGGTGTCAGAGGCTCGTCCTTATTTCGAGATACTTTTGCAGACCATTCGGGATATCGTCAGCACCGGCAACGGAGACGACTCTGCCTATTTGATTCCCCGCCAGGTGAAGCGCACCGCATTTGTGGTGATTGCCGGTGACCGAGGTCTTGCCGGTGGCTATAACAGTAATTTGCTGAAATGTGCAATGGAGCAGATGAAGGGCAAGGATGCCATCGTGCTGCCCATCGGCAAAAAAGCTGCGGATTTCTTCCGCACCCGGACTATTCCCGTGCTAACGGAGGAAGACAATATGGCGGCAGAGGTCTCCGTGGGCGATTGCTTCTCCATTGCCAAGCAGTTATGCAACGCCTATCTCCGGGAGGAGATCGACGAGATTATCGTTATTTACACAGATTTTGTTTCTGTGCTTTCCCAAGTGCCGAAAACGCTGCGACTGCTGCCCTTTGAGGCTGAAGCAGATGCCGCAGGCAAGGCGGAAATCGAATACGAATCCGGCTGTGATGCGGTGCTGCAGGCCATCATTCCCGAGTATTTGGGCGGTGTGCTCTATGGCGCGTTGTGCGAGAGCCGTGCAGCTGAGCAGGCAGCCCGGCGGACGGCAATGAATGCCGCAACCCAAAATGCAGAAGAAATGATTGCAGATCTGAGCCTGAAGTTTAATCAGGCCCGTCAGGCGGCAATTACCCAGGAGATTACCGAAATCGTCGCAGGTTCCTAAGCCTTCTGCTTAGACAGAAGGTTTACGAACATCGATACAAGATTCAAAAGGAGTTGAATCCAATGGCCAATAACAAGGGAACTGTGATCCAGATTATGGGTCCTGTTCTGGATATTCGATTTGAAGAGGGACAGCTCCCTCAGCTGCTGAATGCCATCCATGTTCCCAATGGGGAGAATACCGTGGTGGCAGAGGTTGCCCAACATATTGGTGACAATGTGGTGCGGTGCATTGCCATGTCCTCTACGGACGGTATGCAGCGCGGCGCGGAAGCCACCGATACCGGCGCACCCATCACCGTCCCCGTGGGCGAGGATTGCCTGGGTCGTGTATTCAACCTGCTGGGTCAGCCTATTGACGAGAAGGAAGCGGTTGCCGGCGCGGAACGCTGGCCCATCCATCGCCCTGCACCTGCCTACGAGGAGCAGGAGCCTGCCGCCGAGATTCTGGAAACCGGCATCAAGGTGGTTGACCTGATCTGCCCCTATGCCAAGGGCGGTAAGATCGGTCTGTTCGGCGGTGCTGGTGTTGGTAAGACGGTTCTGATTCAGGAGCTGATTTATAACATTGCCACTGCCCATAACGGCTATTCCGTGTTCACCGGTGTTGGTGAGCGCACCCGTGAGGGTAACGATCTTTACAATGAAATGACCGAGTCCGGCGTTATCAACAAGACCGCTATGGTCTTCGGTCAGATGAATGAGCCCCCCGGAGCCCGTATGCGCGTGGGTCTTAGTGGCTTGACAATGGCAGAGTACTTCCGGGATGTGAAGCATCAGGATGTTTTGCTGTTTATCGACAATATTTTCCGTTTTACACAGGCCGGTTCCGAGGTTTCCGCACTGCTGGGGCGTATGCCCTCTGCGGTTGGCTATCAGCCCACGCTGGCAACGGAAATGGGCGCACTGCAGGAGCGCATCACCTCCACTAAGAACGGCTCCATTACCTCCGTTCAGGCAGTGTATGTCCCTGCCGATGACTACACCGACCCGGCACCTGCCACTACCTTTGCCCACTTGGATGCCACCACCGCGCTGGACCGTGGCATTGCCTCTCTGGGCATTTATCCTGCTGTGGATCCCCTGAATTCCAGCTCCCGGATTCTGTCTGCGGACATCGTGGGCGAGGAGCATTACCGCACTGCCCGTGATGTGCAGCAGATGCTCCAGCGGTATAAGGAGCTGCAGGACATCATCGCCATTATGGGTATGGACGAGCTGAGCGACGCGGATAAGCTGACCGTCAACCGGGCAAGAAAGGTTCAGCGTTTCCTTTCCCAGCCCTTCTCCGTTGCAGAGCAGTTTACGGGTATGGAGGGTAAGTATGTGCCTCTGAAAGAGACCATCCGCGGTTTCCGTGAAATCATCGACGGCAAGCACGACGAGATTCCCGAATCCTGCTTCCTCTTTGCCGGCACCATTGATGATGTGGTGGCCAAATTCCGGGGCGGTGACAAGGAATGAAAGCATTCCCTTTGAAAATCGTCACCCCTGACGGCATTCGTTTTGACGGTATGGCAGAGGAATTGATCGTCCGCGCTACTACCGGTGATATGGGCTTCCTGGCCGGACATACCAATTGCGTTGCGCCGTTGGGTATGGGCCGGGCAACCATTGTGGTAGACGGAGAACGCCGCTACGGGGCCTGCATTGGCGGTATGGTGTCTGTAATGAACGGAAATGTTACGCTGGTGCCTACTACCTTTGAATGGGCGCAGGATATTGATGTGGCCCGGGCAGAAGCCTCCAAGGAACGGGCGCAAGCCGTTCTGGATAACAAGAATGCCTCGGAAACGGATATTCTGCTGGCAAAAGCAAAACTGCGCCGTGCGCTGGTGCGCACCGCTGTTGCCAAGACGAAATGAGAAAAATCCCTCGGTTACCAAACCGGGGGATTTTGTGTCAGAAGGGACGATCGCCGTCGGCGGCAACAGTCCACCGGACTGTTGCATTTCGTTTTTCGAATCTCTATCGTCAAACAAATAAAAATTAGAAGACACCAAAAGGTGCCTTCTAATTTTTGGTGACCCGCTGGAGATTCGAACTCCAGACCCATTGCTTAAAAGGCAATTGCTCTGCCAACTGAGCTAGCGGGTCATATTGGCTGGGATGGCAGGATTTGAACCTACGAATGCCAGAGTCAAAGTCTGGTGCCTTACCGCTTGGCGACATCCCAATGTCCGCGTCCAACACCGGACACGCAGGACATTATAGCATAAAATTTAAAATATTGCAATACCTTTTTTAAAATAACCGGAAAGTTAAAAAGTACCGCAAAGGCGGTACTTTTTATGCTTTTTCTTTTCCGGAAAATAGCTTGACGATCCGGGCGTTGTTTCCCTTGATATCGCCTAAATACATGGAAATCAGCGCGCCTGCGAGGGCAAAGCCTACGGCCACACAGCCATCAGTTACAGAGGTGATCCGGCAGCTTTCCTGCATTACTACAGTTGGAATCACTGCCAGAAACAGACCAAAAATCGTGGAAAAGGTGGCTGTATATGCGTGCTTGAGCAACAGATTCATAATCACAGAAAAGACCAGCGCGCCCACCAACAAACCACCCAAAGCCGGCAGCAGAATGATAAAATCCAAATTCGCCAACGAGCTAACATACAGCTCATACAGACCAAAGGCGGATAAGATTGCTGCACTGTCCACGCCCGGAACGATAGAGGAGCCGGCTACTGCAACACCCAGAAGAATAGATTGCCACCAAGTGGGTTCTGTGACAGCAGGGAACAGATGGCGGTTGAAGCCGAAAAGGAAAAAGCCCAATCCGGCTGCCACGGCAATCAAAATATAATAGCCCTTTGGAAAGCCATTTTTCCGTACTTCCCGGTTAAAAAGGGGAATTGTACCTAAAATCAGTCCAAGGAAGGCATATCTTGTCTGAAATTCAAAGGTGCCCAGCAAATAATCCACTGCTTGGCTGAACAGCAAAACACCGACACCCATGCCGGCCAGTAATGGCAGCAGGAGCAGAAAATTCTGCTTAAAATTCCGGAACAGCGTGCCGATGGCGTGAACCATCTTTTCGTACATACCCAGAATCACCAAGAGCACACTTCCGCTCAGGCCCGGGGCTACGCCGCCAACGCCGGCAACGATGCCCTTTAAAAAGTTTTTAAGGAAAGTCATTCCCTGACACATCCTGTCCTTTATCAGCTATTCTTCATCACAACCATTTCCACGCAGTCACCCACATGCTCGCAGGTGTCGGCGCAGTTTTCCAGACGGTTGTAGATCTCGCGCCAGGAGATGATGTCCAGCGCATTGTCACACCGGTCGGGGAGCAACATAGTGGCATTGATATACAGTGCGTCGCATACCTCTTCCCGATGACTCAGCTCGATGATCATTTCGTGGAGCTTCTGAGGCTTCTTGAAATTGACGAACTCCACCAGCATATCCTTCATCAACTGACAGCACTCAGTGATCCGCTGAGCAAATTCCACAGCCTCGGGTACCACAGTCTGGATGCGGTACATATAGAAAGCCTGCAGCACTTCCTCGATGCTGTCGGTTACATCGTCGATGTTCTGGCTGATGAGAGCCAGGTCCTCCCGATCTACGGGAGTGACGAATGCTTTTGCCAGAGCGGCGGACATCTCGTGCTTTTTGCCGTCACCGGCGTGTTCGTGCTTGTGCATAGTCTCCAGCATTTCCTTCAGCTGTGCAGGATTGTAGTTGCTGAGACATTCAGCCAGATAATTGGCAGCGTTGCATGCAAATTCTGCAGAGGCAACCAGATTCTCAAAATACAAACGGTCTGCTTTCGCCATAATTATTTCCTTTCCGTTCCATTATGTTACAGGAATAACCACATAAACAGTTTGGTCATTAAAAAGCTGATAAGTCCGCAGCCGGGGAAGGTCAGCACCCAGGTCAGACACATCTCTTTCACCACGCCAAGGTTAATGGCCTTGATGCTTTTGACAGCACCCACGCCCATAATGGCGGTGGTCTTTGCGTGGGTGGTGGACACCGGCAGACTCAAAACAGAGCACAGCAGCAGGGAAGTGGAGGCGGCAAGATCTGCGGAGAAGCCCTGATACTTTTCCAGTTTTACCATATCCATACCCACGGATTTGATGATCTTCTTGCCGCCGATGGCAGTTCCCACTGCCATAATCACAGCGCAAAGAATCATAATCCAGGTGGCGGGCTGCATTCCGCCGGGAATGGGCTGGCCTTGCGACATAAACAGGCACAGAATGATGATACCCATAAATTTCTGACCGTCCTGCGCACCGTGCATAAACGCGGAGTAAGCGGCACCGGCGATCTGTGCATAGCGGAAGATGGGTTCTGTTTTCCGCCGTTCCACATTGTAGAAGATCTTCGTTACCAGCTTGCATACCAGCCAGCCGAGACCGAAGCCCAAGGTGACGGAAATGACAATACCGTACAACACCTTCACCCATTCCGCACCGTTGACACCGGCCAAGCTTCCATGGAGCGCAATGGCACTGCCGGTCAGGCCGGCGATCAGGGCGTGACTCTCACTGGTGGGGATGCCGAAAAAGAAGGCGACTGTTGCCCAAGTGACGATGGCGAACATAGCTGCGCTCAGTGCCACAATGGCTTCCTTGGGTTCTGTGCCGAAGTCCACCATTTTGGTGATGGTCTCCGCGACCTTCGGGCTGAGCAGGGTCATCACATACACACCCAGAAAATTGAAAATTGCAGCCATAACAATGGCAGAACGGGCAGACATACAGCGGGTGACCACGCAGGTAGCGATTGCATTTGGTGCATCCGTCCAGCCGTTAACGAGGATAACACCCAGTGTCAGCGTTACGGCAATAAAAAGCAGGGGATTGCCGGTCATCTGATTCCAGAAATAGGATAGTGACAGATCCATCGTTTAACCTCCCGTATTTTGTGGGATTTTTCAGTGTACCGGTAATATTCTAGCACGAATCTTTTGGGATGTCTACCATATTTTTTTTAGTGTGTGCGGATTAAATGCTGATTACTCCCAATATAAACAGGGCATACTTTATTATTATTTATAAATTCTTAAAAGAAAAAACCGTAAAAAAGGTTTACAAAATCCAACTTTTGGTGTATATTTAATAACCTAACAATGGGTTTGTATGCCCATTGTCAATGAATCCTATAAGGAAGGAATGTAAATGAAGCATTATCTGGAAACCGTTGAGGCGGTATTCAAGGAAGTGCAATCCAGCGAAGCAGGTCTGACCTCTCAGGAGGCTGCCGCCCGGCTGGAACGCAACGGCAAGAACAAACTTGCTGAGGCAAAGAAGCAATCGATGCTCAGCCGGTTCTTCGATCAGATGAAGGACCCTATGATCATCATCCTGCTGGTGGCAGCCGTCATATCGGCAGTTACCCACATCATTGAGCACGGTTGGGAAGTGCCCACAGATTCCATTATTATTCTGGCTGTGGTGCTTATCAATGCTGTGCTGGGTGTGATTCAGGAAAGCAAAGCGGAAAAGGCAGTGGAAGCCCTGCAGAAAATGTCTGCGGCAACCACAAAAACTCTCCGGGACGGTAAAATCGTCAGCATCAAGAGCGAAGATCTGGTGGTTGGCGATGTGATCATTCTGGATGCAGGCGATGCTATCCCCGCGGACTGCCGCATTATCGAGTGCGCCAGTATGAAGATCGAGGAAGCTGCCCTTACCGGCGAATCCGTCCCCGTCAACAAGCTGATTCAGGCTCTGACCCTTGGGGAAAACAAGGGAACGGAGGTTTCTCTTGGTGACCGGAAGAATATGGCTTATATGGGCTCCACGCTGGTCTATGGCCGCGGCAAGGCTGTGGTTGTTGCCACCGGTATGGATACCGAGATGGGCAAGATCGCGGATGCCATTGCACAGGCAGAGGAAGGAAAGACTCCCTTGGAAATCAAGCTGGAGGAGCTGTCCCGGATTTTGACCAAGCTGGTCATCGGTGTTTGTATCGTCATTTTTGGCTACAATATTATTACCAAGTATTTCCTTGGCGGACCGGAAGCTCAGTTCTTCGGCATTGCGCTGGATAGCTTCATCACCGCCATTGCACTGGCCGTTGCCGCCATTCCCGAGGGATTGGTTGCGGTTATGACCATTGTGCTTTCCATCGGCGTGACCAACATGTCCAAGAAAAATGCTATCATCCGTCGGATGACGGCGGTGGAAACGCTGGGCTGTACCCAGATCATCTGTTCCGACAAGACCGGCACGCTGACCCAGAATGTAATGACGGTCGTGGATCATTATGCCCCCGACGAAACAAAGCTTGCTACCGCAATGGCTCTGTGTACCAATGCTGAGGTGGATGAGGACGGCAAGAGCACCGGTGAGCCGGATGAAGTGGCACTAATCAACTATGCCGCGTCCCTGAATCTGCCAAAGGCTGACTTGGTGGCGGCAAATCCCCGGGTGGGAGAGGTTCCCTTCGACTCCGGCCGTAAGATGATGTCCACCGTTCATGCCGTAGACGGTAAGTTCGTCCAGTATACCAAGGGCGCACCGGATGAAATCTTAAAGAAGTGCACCCACGCATGGGTGGACGGTCAGGTGGTGGCAATGACGGAGGAGATCCTCAACAAAGCCGCCGAGGAAAATACCCGTATGGGCAACAAGGCACTGCGTGTTTTTGCTGTTGCCTACAAGGTTTACGATGCCGCACCCACTGAGTATGAGGCGGCTGCACTGGAGAACAACCTGATCTTCATCGGTCTGACCGGTATGATCGACCCGGTCCGTCCCGAGGTTAAGGATGCCATCGTGGAGTGCCGCAGCGCAGGCATCAAGCCTATTATGATTACCGGTGACCACATTAACACCGCAAAGGCCATCGCCCGGGAACTGGGCATTCTGACCGATGATTCTCAGGCAATGATGGGCAGCGATATTGATAAGTACACCGACGAGGAATTTGCTGCTATCGTGGAGAATATCTCCGTTTACGCCCGTGTCCAGCCTGAGCATAAGACAAGAATCGTCAACTGCTGGCGGGAGAAGGGCTATGTCACCGCAATGACCGGTGACGGCGTTAACGATGCCCCCTCCATCAAGTCTGCCGATATCGGCGTGGGTATGGGTATCACCGGCACCGATGTGACCAAGAATGTGGCGGATATGGTGCTGGCTGACGATAACTTTGCAACCATTGTTGCTGCAGTAGGCGAGGGCAGACGGATCTATGACAATATCCGTAAGGCCATCCAGTTCCTGCTGGGCTCCAATCTGTCCGAGGTGCTGTCCATCTTCTATGCGACCATTATGGGCTTTACCATTCTGAAAGCACCCCACCTGCTGTTTATCAATCTGGTAACCGACTCCATTCCCGCCCTTGCGCTGGGTTTGGAAAAGCCGGAGCGGGGCATTATGAACCGTAAGCCCAGAGGTAAGAACGACGGTATTTTTGCCGGCGGTCTGGGCGTGGATGTGGCCTATCAGGGCCTGCTTGTAACGATTCTGACGGTCATTGCCTTCTATATCGGTGAATTTTTGGAGACCGGTCACCTGCTGCTGCATACTATTCCGGACAGCGAAGCCGGTATGACTATGGCCTTCTTTACCATGGCGATGTGCGAGATTTTCCACTCCTTCAATATGCGTTCTCAGCGGCAGAGTGCTGTGGGAATGCTGTTCAAGGGTCACCACAACTGGGCTCTGTATGGCGCAATGATCGGCTCTTTCCTACTGACTACCGCAGTAGTGGAAATTGATTTCCTGTCCAATCTGTTCGGCTTCACCCATCTGGGTCTGGAGCAGTACCTGATTTCTCTGGGCCTGGCATTTTTGATTATCCCCTTGGTGGAGATCATCAAGTTCTGCCAGCGCAAGTTCGGCAAAAAGCACGACTAATAACAAAAGCCTCGCCGTTCGGCGAGGCTTTTTGCTGTGTTAATTACTTGCTGCACTCTGCGACAATGTGCTTCATTTCTGCCCACTTGCCTTCCATATCGGCAACCAGCTTGAACTGGGTGCGGCAGCGGTCCAGATTCTGACCCTCATAGTGGGTGCGGAAGTAGGTATCACCGTTTAGGTAGTCAGTCAGAAAACGGACACCGCATTCCAGCGTCATCAGCTTGGCACCCATGGGCAGCATCTCCCGCTCGTTCTCAGTCAGACCGGGGCAGGCGGACAGGAAACCCTTGGTGTAGGTCTCAAACAGCGTGATGTCCATCTCCACCTTGCTCAGATCCTTTTCGTCCTCAGCAGCGGTAGCGGCACCGAAACGGATGGAATCGCCGTAGTCATACAGGCTCAGGCCGGGCATCGTGGTATCCAGATCAATGACGCACAACGGCTTGCGGGTGACTTCATCCAGCATAACATTGTTCAGTTTGGTATCATTGTGGGTAACGCGCAGGGGGAGCTTACCCTCGGCAAGCATATTCACCAGCGTACCGGCTTCTTCCTCACGCTCCAGCGCGAACGCGATCTCTTCCTGTACGCTTGCGGCACGGCCGCAAACATCGGCTGCCAGTGCTTCCCGGAAAATGCGGTAGCGGTCAGCGGTGTTGTGGAAGTTGGGAATGACCTCGCACAGAGTGGCGGCAGGGAAGTCCTTCAGCTGCTGCTGGAAGGTACCGAAGGCCACGGCACTCTGATAGAAATCCTCGGGGGATTCCGGAGCCTGCAGGCAGATGGACTGCTCTACAAAGTCGTAAACGCGCCAGTAGCTGCCGTCTTCGAACCGCAGGAAGTCCGCACCGTCAAGGGTAGGAACCAGCGTCAGCACGCCACGGGGATCGTCGATCATAGTACGCAGATACTTGGTCACAGCGGCAATGTTGCCCATCAGACCGGGAACATCCTTGAAGATGCTGTTATTGATCTTCTGCAGAATGTAGCGGCGGCCGGACTCGGTTACCACCAGATAGGTCACATTGATGTGGCCAAAGCCGTATTTTTCGCAGTAAACAGGGGCACTATCCAAAGAAAATGCCTTTAAAACTTGATTTGTCATAACTTTTGCTCCTTAAAAGGGGGATTGGCTGCACAAAACGCCTATTCGATTATACCACTATTTTCCAACAATGCAAGACATCTCCTCAATTTCGTTGAAAGATGCAAATTTCCCGTTAAAGTTTGTAAATGAAGCAGTAAAAGACCGCCTTCCGGATTTGTTTTGTTATATGCTAATGGCAGACACTTTTGTGTCTGCCATTATGTATGTGTTGATTTAAGATGCTGCAGCGGGTTTGCCGGGAACCATCGTACCAATGGGCTGCAAGGTCAGGTTTTCCAAATTCGAGGCAATGGCATTAACTTGTTCTTCACCGTTAAAGGTGTAATAGACCAGCAGGTATTCCTGCACATAGTCAAAGCGGATATTGGCATCTGGGAAACCCACATAGATATGATGAATTTGGGCCTTCGCGTTTTTCGTGGACCGGACTTCCACCTGCAGATGACCGAAGCCTCCCACATCCTCCAGCGTGATCGTGGTAACGGTCCAGCTTTCGCCGGAAACGGTGCTGCGCAGCTGGGTTTGACCGCAGGCACTGCAATTGCGGCTTTCCCGTTCAGGGGCTTCGGTGGCTGTCCACGACGAAAAGGCGTGGGCGGCCTCTACAATATCTGTTCTCTCCGTTTGGTTGCAACGGCTGCAGGTGCGCTGCGTACAACCATCCTCAGTGCAGGTGGGAGGGATGACAATGAAATCTCCGTAAATATGCCCCAGAGAGGGAACATAATCCTGATAGTCCGCCTCACCGCATTCGCAGGTGTAGACAGTATAGCCCAGCATATCGCAGGTGGGCGCGTAGGTCTTGCCCTTGATGGTAAATTCACACTGATGCAAAGGGACAGTGCTGCTGGACGGCGGAACAGAAGAGGGTGCAGAGGGCGGAACAGACTCCGAAGAGGATGGGGGAGTTTGCAGAGCGTCTCCGGTTGGGGGAGGGGAGGGCATTAAAAGAGTCAGTACCCGATCCACCAGAACGATGCCCACGGCTACTGTGGCGATCAGGGTCACACACATCAGAATCAAGGCAATATTCTTTGCGGTTTTCATGCTTTTCGCTTCCTTTCGCCTGCTATTATAACGCAAGATTTTGCCGATTGCAAGTGTGCTGTGGGAATTCCTGCGCAGGAAATGAAAGGGCGGTGGCAAATCTTGACTTTTTATGAAAAAATGCGTATAATAAACTGGAATTACTATGGATAAGTGTGGTATCAAATATGGCTAATAACAAACAGGAACAATATGGAAATACCAGCATTGTTTTGCTGAAGGAAGAGGAGCGCGTTCGTGATCTTCCTGCGGTCATTTTCGGCTCTGACGATCTGGAGGGCTGTAAGCACGGTATGTTTGAAATCCTGTCCAATGCATTGGACGAGGCCCGGGAAGGCTACGGCAATACCATCATCGTCACCCGGTACGAGGACCTGAGCATTGAGGTCGAGGATTTTGGCCGTGGCTGTCCCGTGGACTATAACGAACGGGAAAAACGGTACAACTGGGAACTGGTGTTCTGTGAGATGTATGCAGGCGGTAAGTACAAGAAGCGCAGCGCCAGCTACGGCTATTCTTTGGGTATGAACGGCTTGGGAGCTTGCGCCACCCAGTACACATCCGAATTTTTCGATGCTACTGTCTGGCGTGACGGCTTCCGCTACGATTTGCACTTTGAAGAGGGCAAAAACATCGGCGGTATGAAGAAGGAACCCACTGACCGGGGCAAAAAGACCGGCTCCCGTTTCCGTTGGCGTCCGGATAAGAAGGTGTTTACGGGAATCGACATTCCCGTGGAGTATTACCGGGATGTACTGCGCCGTCAGGCTGTGGTCAATAAGGGTGTTACCATCAAGTTCCGCTATCAGGTCGGCAAGAAATTTGAAGAGGAAGAATACCTCTATGAAGACGGCATCCGGCAGTATGTTAATGAGATTGTGGGCGACAATGCATTCACAATGCCAACCTTCTGGGAAGCCGAGCGCAAGGGTCGGGATGCAGAGAACCGTCAGGAGATGAAGCTGAGAATCACCTGCTCCTTCTGCTTCAGCAAGAAGATCAGTAAGGTGGAATACTATCACAACTCCTCTTGGTTGGAGCACGGCGGCAGCCCGGATCGGGCCGTTCGCTTTGGCGTGACCGCGGCCTTTGATAAGTATCTGCGCGACACAGGCAAATATACCAAGAGCGAGATGGAGGGAAAGAACAAGATCATCTTCCAGGATATTCTGGATTCTATGGTGATGATTACCAACTGTTTCTCTAATGTCATCAGCTTTGAAAACCAGACCAAGAAAGCGGTGAACTCCAAGTTCACGCAGGAGGCGATGACCGCCTTCTTCAAGGAGCAGTTTGAGATTTGGTTCATTGAGAACAAGCAGGAGGCGGAGCGCGCTGCCGAGCAGATTCTTATCAACAAGCGCGCCCGTGAATCCGCTGAACGGACTAAAACGAGCATCAAGAAGAATCTCTCTGCCAAGGTGGACATTGCCAACCGGGTGCAGAAATTCGTGGATTGCCGCAGCAAGGATACGGATAAGCGCGAGCTGTACATTGTGGAGGGTGACTCCGCATTGGGCAGCGTCAAGCTGAGCCGGGATGCCGATTTTCAGGGCATTATGCCGGTGCGTGGCAAAATCCTCAACTGCCTGAAGGCAGATTATAACAAGATTTTTGCATCTCCCATCATTACCGACCTGATGAAGGTGCTGGGCTGCGGTGTGGAAGTGCAGGGCAAGAAGGCCAAAGAGCTGAGCAGCTTTGATATTACTCAGCTGCGTTGGAACAAGGTGGTCATCTGTACCGACGCGGATGTGGACGGTTTCCAGATCCGCACGCTGATTCTGACGATGCTGTACCGCCTTTGTCCCACCCTGATCCGGGATGGCTATGTGTATATTGCGGAGTCTCCGCTGTTTGAGATCACCTGCAAGGACAAGACATGGTTTGCCTATAATGAGGTAGAGAAAGCGAAGATCCTCTCTGATTTGGAGGGCAAAAAGGTGACCATTCAGCGTTCCAAGGGCCTTGGTGAAAACGATCCCGAGATGATGTGGATGACCACGATGAATCCCGAAACGCGCCGCCTTATCAAGGTGATGCCTGAGGATGCAGAGCGTACCAGCCGGTATTTTGATATTTTGCTGGGTGATGCGCTGCAGGAACGCAAGAATTTTATTGCCGAAAACGGTGCCAGATATCTGGATCTGGCGGATATTTCCTGATTTTCTGTACAGGGCGAGGAATTTCTCCTACCGCCATGGAAAGGCTTGATGCAGAATATTCGGCGGGAGCAAGCCCCCGCCCTACGATATATTAAGGAGTGCAACTATGGCACGAAAGAAGAAAGAACCGGAACAGAATAAGAAAAAGATCGATACCAGCGGTATTATGGGACTGGTCGGCTCCACTACGGAGCAGGCCATCTCCGAAACGCTGGAGATCAACTATATGCCCTATGCCATGTCGGTGATCGTATCCCGGGCCATTCCCGAGATCGACGGCTTTAAGCCCTCCCACCGCAAGCTGCTGTACACGATGTACAAAATGGGACTTTTAAACGGCGGCCGCACCAAATCCGCCAACATTGTGGGCCAGACTATGCGTTTGAACCCCCACGGTGATGCTGCAATTTATGAAACGATGGTCCGCCTTGCCCGCGGCAATGAGACCCTGCTGCATCCTTTTGTGGATTCCAAGGGTAACTTCGGTAAGGTGTTCTCCCGGGATATGGCTTATGCAGCTTCCCGTTATACGGAGGCAAAGCTGGATAAGTTCTGCGAGGAGTTGTTCCGGGACATCGATTCTGATACGGTGGATATGGTAGACAATTACGATGCCACGATGAAGGAGCCCAGCCTGCTGCCCACAACCTTCCCCAATGTGCTGGTTTCCGCCAATCAGGGCATTGCTGTCGGTATGGCGTCCAATATCTGCTCCTTTAATCTGAAGGAGGTCTGCAATACTGCCATCGCCCTGATGGAAAATCCGGACCACGATATTCTGGAGACCTTGCCGGGTCCCGATTTCTCCACCGGCGGTGAGCTGCTGTTTGATGCCGCTGCCACCCGTGAGATCTACCGCACCGGCCGGGGCAGCTTTAAGCTCCGGGCCAAGTGGCGTTATGTGAAGGACGGTAACCTGATCGAGATCTACGAGATCCCCTATACCACCACCACCGAGGCAATTATGGACAAGGTGGCGGAGCTGATCAAGGCAGGTAAGATCAAAGAAATCAACGATATGCGCGACGAGACCGACTTGGGCGGTCTGAAGCTGACCATCGATCTGAAGCGGGGTGTGGAGCCGGAAAAGCTGATGCAAAAGCTCTTCCGCCTGACTACTTTGCAGGATAGCTTCCCCTGCAATTTCAACATTCTCATTGCCGGTATGCCCCGGGTTATGGGCGTGGATGAGATTCTGGAGGAGTGGACCGCGTGGCGTATCGAATGCATTAAGCGGCGTCTGTTCTACCAGATTCAGAAGAAGGAAGACCGTTTGCATCTGCTCAAGGGCTTGGAGCGGATCCTTCTGGATATCGACAAGGCCATCAAGATCATCCGGGAGACCGATTTGGATGCAGAGGTTATCCCTAACCTGATGATCGGCTTCGGCATTGATGAGACTCAGGCAAATTTTGTGGCGGAAATCAAGCTGCGTAATATCAACAAGGAATACATTCTGAAGCAGACCAAGGCAATCTCCGAATTAGAGAAGGAAATCAAGGAGATGAAGAGCATCCTGAACAGCCATACCAAGCTGCAGAATGTGATCGTCACCGAGCTGAAGCAGGTGGCGGATAAATACGGTCAGGACCGCAAGACCGAGATCATCTATGACGCCGGTAATGCAGAGCCGGAGGACGAGGAAGAGTCCGTGCCCGATTACCCGGTGACCATATTCCTCTCCAAGGATGGCTATTTTAAGAAGATCACTGCCCAATCCCTGCGGATGAGCGGTGAGCAGAAGTTCAAAGAGGGCGACAGTCTTCGCTTGACAATGGAGGCCAATAATCGGGATGAAATGCTGGTATTTACCGATCAGTACCAGTGCTACAAGACCCGTCTTTCTGATTTTGAGGATGGCAAGGCATCCCAGTTGGGCGATTATCTGCACAGCAAGCTGGGGATGGATCAGGGCGAGAGCGTGGTTCAGATCGTTCTGCCCGGAGATTACAAGAGCTTTGTGCTGTTCTTCTTTGAAAACGGCAAGGCCGCCAAGGTGCCGCTCAGTGCCTATGAAACCAAGACCAACCGGAAAAAACTCACCGGCGCGTATTCGGATAAGAGCCGTTTGGTGGA
>SVLL01000068.1 GCA_015067935.1 Oscillospiraceae bacterium
TTTCCATCCTGCAGACCTCCGTCAGTATGCAGTCCAAGGTTGAGATCCAGCTGGCCTTCATGGTCAACATCTCCGCCTACACTCCCAAGGCTACCATCGGTGCCAAGGAGCTGACCTGCGTTGTGGACGCTGACACCTATGCCGCCTACGGCATGACCGCAATTCGTATCGCCATCGGTGCTGCCAATATGCGTGACACCGTCACCTTCGCTCTGTACGACACCAATGGCAACCCCGTGACCGCTGTGCAGTCCATCAGTGTTGAGGCTCTGGTCAAGAACCTGACCACCTCCGCACAGGGCAATGTCATCCTGGCTATGATGCGCTACGGTGATGCAGTTGCTGCATTCGCTGCCGGTTAATTACTGATTTAGCAAATCCCTATTCCTACGATGCGTTACGGCAATGCCGTTTATGCATAGCAAATTCTTTAAGATTGGAGGAAAACGAAATGAAGGCATTTGAGACTCCCGTTGTCGATGTGGTCAAGTTCTCCGTTGAGGACGTTATCACCGAGAGCGGCACCACTCTTCCCGCTCTGTTCCCCCCCTGCATCGCTAGCTAATTGAACTAAGTTGGCGTGGGCGGAAGGATTTTATCCTTCCGCCCATTGCAGTACTAATTGAGGTGATGGATATGAAAGATCGCGTTTATACAGAAATGAGAAGGCGTTTTCAAAGAGCAGCGATGCAGCAGAGAAAACCCCTGATGGGTCACTATGAATTGACCGCCCGTTGCAATTTGGATTGCAAAATGTGCTATGTGCACACCCAAGACAACGCAGCTGCGCTGCGCAAGGAATTGTCCACTGAGCAGTGGAAACGAATTTTTGACGAGGCAATTGCCTGCGAAATGATGTATGCAACGCTCTCCGGCGGAGAGTGTTTGATCCGAAAAGACTTTAAAGAGCTGTATCTCCATTTGTGGAATCAAAAAGTCCTGATTACCGTGATGACTAACGGTACCATGCTGGATGATGATTATGTGGAATTCTTTAAAACCTATACTCCGGACATGATTCAGATTTCCATTTATGGCAGCAGTGAGGAGGGATACCTCGCACTGGCTGGACATAAGGGGTTTGAGAAGGCTATGCATGCTGTTGCGGCACTGCAGGAGGCCGGTATCGATGTCCGTGTTGCTGTGACACCTAGCCGATACATGACCGATGATTTCCTGCCTACATTGAATGCATGCAAGGATCGCGGTTTTGATGTATCGCTTACGGATATAACGCTGATTCCCAACCGGGATGATCCGGAAAAGGATGACTACTACCTGACCGATGACGAAACCTTTGAGCTGATGAAGCAGCGGGCAGAGTTGTTTGGTTACCTGAAGCCTGTGGAAAGTGCACCGGATGTATGCGGCCCAATGACAGATCCCCCGGAGAAGGGATTGACCTGCAATGCAGGCAACTGCCTTGCTACGGTAATTTGGGATGGCACTATGTATCCCTGCGCCAATGCATTGGTTGGTGAGGGAGCATCCCTTCTGAAGATGAGCTATGCCGAGGCTTGGGAAAAGACCAAGGCGGCTGCGGATGCAATCGTGCAGGCCGTGGAGTGCAAGGATTGTGCCTATGCTAAAGCTTGCCCAAAGTGCCCGGCTTACCGACTGAAAGATCTGGAGTGCGGTCATTGCCGCCCTGAGGTCTGCCAGCTGTACCGCCGGCTTGTGCTCGCCGGTGTGAAACCTTTAAGCTAAAGAATCTTTGAGAATCGTTAAAATGGAAAGTCCCCTCAATGGAGGGGGCTTTTTTATGCAAAAGTGCACCAAATAGCGTAAAAATGCCTTGACGGAAGGGGAATAATCTTCTATAATATAAGAACCTATGGGTATTTTATTGCTAGAAAGGAAATGTTATTATGGCAAAGGAATATAAAATTACCAGTTTGCGCCGGGATGATCTGGTTAAGGAGCTGAACTACCTGAAGACCACCCGGGAGCGTGAGATCGCAGCAATGATCGCTGAGGCTCGTTCCTACGGCGACCTGTCCGAAAACTCCGAATACGATGCAGCAAAGAATGAGCAGGCAAAGCTCTATGGCCGCATTGCAGAGATCGAGGATATTCTGAATCACGCTGTGCTGATCGAGGACGAGAACGAGGCCTCCGGCCGTGTTGGTCTGGGCTGCACTGTGGTGGTTGAGGATGTGAAGACCGGCAAGCAGATCACCTACCGCATCACCGGTTCTCAGGAAGCCAATCCCATGGAGGGCAAGCTGTCCGATGATTCTCCCTTTGGCCGCGCCGCTGTGGGCAAGTCTGAGGGCGATATCTTCACCGTCAATGCCCCCGCCGGTTCCTACGAGATGAAGGTCATCAGCGTTACACGCGAGGGTTAAGCTATGGCAAAGTTTGAAGCACCGGTAGAATTGCCGGTATCTGAGCAGGCCCAGATCCGTCGGGAGAAGCTGGCGGCTCTGCAGGCCGAAGGTCGGGACCCCTTTGTCCAGACCAAGTTTGATTTTAATGCCGACTCTGCAGCCATCAAGGCTGACTACGAGAGCTTTGAGGGCAAAACCGTCCGTCTGGCCGGCCGTCTGATGAGCAAGCGCGGTATGGGTAAGGTTTCCTTCTGCGACCTGCAGGATTGCACTGGCCGCATCCAGCTGTTCGTCAAGATCGACGAGCTGGGCGAGGAGGAATTTGCTCGCTTCCGTAAGTACGACATCGGCGACATCGTGGGCGTCGAGGGTGAGGTTTTCAAGACCAAGACCGAGGAGATCTCCGTCCGGGCTAAGACTGTCACCCTGCTGTCCAAGTCCCTGCTGCCTCTGCCGGAAAAGTTCCACGGTCTGACCGATAAGGAAATCCGTTTCCGTCAGCGTTATGTGGATCTGATGGTCAATCCTGAGGTGAAGCAGAATTTTGTGATCCGCTCCAAGTTCATCAAGCACCTGCGTAATTACTTGGACAATATGGGCTATATCGAGGTAGAAACCCCGGTGCTGAATACCATCGCCGGCGGTGCAGCTGCCCGTCCCTTCATCACCCATCACAACACGCTGGATCTGGATATGTATATGCGTATCGCCACTGAGCTGCCCCTGAAGCGGCTGATTATCGGTGGTATGGACCGGGTGTATGAGGTTGGCCGTATCTTCCGCAACGAAGGTATGGACCCCAAGCACAACCCTGAGTTTACCACTGTGGAGCTGTATCAGGCTTATGCAGATTTCCACGATATGATGGACATCGCCGAGGGCGTTTACACCACCTTCGCACAGGAGGTACTGGGCACTTATGAGCTGGAGTGGCTGGGCCACAAGATCAATCTGGCACCCGGTTGGCCCCGTATGACCATGGTCGAGGCTGTCCGCAAGTATGTGGGCATCGATTTTGATGCCATCACTGATGACGCTGAGGCTGTCGCAGCCGCTGCCGCCAAGGGCGTGGAGCTGGCGGATGCCGCCGAAAAGACTTGGGGCAATGCGTTGTATGCCTGCTTCGATCAGAGAGTGGAGGAACACCTGATTCAGCCCACATTCATCACGATGTACCCTGTTGAGGTTTCCCCTCTGACCAAGCGCAGCCCTGCTGATCCCCGGCTGACGGAGCGTTTTGAGTTCTTCATCTGCTGCAGTGAGATGGGCAATGCCTACTCCGAGCTGAACGATCCCATCGATCAGCGCGGCCGCTTTATGAAGCAGGTGGAGCAGCGGGAGCGCGGCGATGACGAGACCGAGATGCTGGACGAGGATTTCCTGAATGCTATGGAATACGGCATGCCCCCTACGGGCGGTATGGGTATGGGCATTGACCGGGCGGTCATGCTCTTCACCGGCGCCGACTCCATCCGGGAAGTCATCCTGTTTCCGACAATGAAGCCGTTGGACTGATTAAGTCTGTATAAGGGTATATATCCCAAGTTAGCGAAACTTATCGAGGGTATTTACGCCAATGCTTAAACCAATTTAAGCCGAAGTTAAGCCGAAACTTCATAAGGAATTATGCAAGTTAAGATAAGTTGCGATAACTTACTACAAATTAATACAGTTTAAGCCCGTTGAGAAATCAGCGGGCTTTTTCTTTTCTGCACCCATTACATCTAATTTTGATGTGGTGGGTGCTTTTTTTATGCCCAAACGGAGGTGATAAAAATTTTCTCGAAAAAAATTGAAATTGAGTGTCTAAAAGCGAAAAAAAGTAAGCAATTGAAAAGTGAAGGCAAAACTTCTCGCACCTTGACAACTGAATACACATTCAACAAGTACATTCCTGAACGGAGCATAAAGCTCAGCCGAATGAAAGTACGCCAAGAACCACCTGCCCTTTT
>SVLL01000018.1 GCA_015067935.1 Oscillospiraceae bacterium
AAATGGTAAATAGAAATTTACAAATTAGTTGTATTTATCAGTTTTGTGATAGAATTATGCCCGCAGGAATATTGCTACTCCTACGGGCAAGATAATGTCAGCTTTCAAATGGTTTGTACTCGGTTACTGCCTTTAGATAGGCTTCGGGGTTGCCACCCAGTATCAAATCGGCGTATGCAATCGGGTCATTATAGATGAGATAATCAAGCTCTGACCGCTGATACATATTGTCGGCTACCTCGTTCTCAACCGCAATGGTATCAATCGCAATCATGGTGCCGTCTGAGAACTTCAATTCCACGCAAACCGTATCAAAGTTAAACTCACATGATAATAGACGTTTCATGGTAAATCCTCCGTGATTTCAAGTGTTTTGAGATAGAAAAAGAACGATGCTAAGTCTTTCGACTCGACATCGTTCTTTTCATAGCTGTTTTCCAATCCTGTAAGACAGATGCCGTAAAATTATGATTTTTACGGAATTACTGTCTTATCAGCACACGGGGAATCGGCTCCTTTTATTTTTGAAATCTGGTTGCATAGCCGCAGCGACGGCAGAGAGCTTCCGGTGCGTTCCCGGTGGTGAAGCCCTCATAGATGGCTTTGGCCCGTGGGGTATCAAGGATTGTTCCCAAATCCTCATCAAGGAGATTGCCAAGTGGTATGTCGCCATCGTGGTCCAGGCAGCAGGGGACAACCGTTCCGTCGCAAAGAATGCCGATATGGTCACGCATTCCGTAGCAGAATACCTTGTTACTGCAGACCTGCGCATTTAAATCGGGCCAATCGAATTTGTCCCCGTGTTCCAGATAGACACGCTGACCGATGCGGATTCCGCCGCGCTCCGATACCCATGGCTCCGGAAAAAAAGCTTTCAATCTTTCTGTAATAGCATCGTTTTTTGCATTGGCACCGCCGTTGTTCCAAAGGCGGTAGGAAATCAGAATCTTTCCTTCTGCGGCCTTGCCGAATGCAAAGCAATTATCAAGATAAGTTTCAAAGGGAATCGTTAAGTCATTGGCTTCAAATGCGTGCAGGGATATGTTGACTTTATGCAATCCTTCTGCGGCAGAAAGTTGCTTCAAGTGCTTTCCCAGCAGCGTACCGTTTGTGGTAAGAATCACCTTGAAACCATGCTTTGCGGCTAATTCGATGAAACGGTATAGCTTGGGGTGGCACAGCGGTTCGCCCATCAGATGAAAATACAGATAATCCGTCCACGGCTGAAGCTTGGGCAGCAGGGAAGCAAATTCCTCTTCTGTCATAGCTCGCTTTGACCGCGCTGTGCCGGGACAGAATGCACATTTTAAGTTGCAGATATTGGAGATTTCCACATAAATCTTGCGAAAGCGTTTCATCTTGTCCCTCCTTAGTTTTCTCTATCATAGGTATTTGACGGATAAAAGTCAAGTGTCTTGCATTTTTTCGGTTTCGTGCTATAATAAGCAAAAACAAGGAGGTGGCAGTATGTCACACACCATCGCCGCAGTTTCTACCGGCTTAACCGTATCTGCCATCGGCATTATCCGAATGACAGGTGACGACTGCGCTCAGATCGCAAACAAGGTCTTTTCCGCAACGAATGGACAACCCCTGACGGATGCACCTAACCGACGGTTGGTGTTGGGCGAATTGAAGGATAAGGACGGCCGTGTCATTGACTATTGCTGTGCCGTTTACACCCGGGCACCCCATACTTATACCGGGGAAGACACCGTGGAGTTTCATTGCCACGGCTCACCGGCTGTGCTTTCCGCCGGTTTGGAGAGCCTTTATATTGCCGGCGCGCTGCCCGCCAATCGGGGTGAGTTTACAAAGCGTGCATTCCTTAACGGAAAGATGGATTTAACCCAAGCGGAAGCAGTGATTGATTTAATCGAGGCCGACACTGCGGATGCCGCCGCCAATGCGGCAGGGCAGGTGGGCGGTGCCCTGCAGAAAAAGCTGATGCCGATTTATGAGGATTTGCGGGACCTGTGCAGCCATTTCTTTGCGGTGCTTGATTATCCCGATGAGGATATTGAGGATTTTGGGCTTTCTAATTACGAGACGACCCTCAGAAATGATGGAAAAGCACTTCACACCATTCTGCAGACATACGGGCAGGGCAGGATTCTGCGCAATGGCGTGGCAGCGGCAATTGTGGGCCGTCCCAATGTGGGCAAGAGCAGCCTTCTGAATGCTTTGGCCGGCTATGAAAGAGTCATTGTTACCGAGGTCGCCGGTACGACCCGTGATACAGTTGAGGAAACTGTGATGGTGGGTTCTACCCGTTTGCGGCTGATCGACACCGCCGGTATTCGTGATACTGAGGATCGGATCGAAGCAATGGGCGTTGAGCGGTCCAAGGAGGCAATGGAAAATGCGGATCTGGTGCTGTTTGTCTGTGACGGCAGTGAGCCTCTTACCGACGAAGATCGCTCAATTATTGATCTGTGTTTGGATAAAGAAAATGCCATTGCGCTGGTCAACAAGTCCGACAAGGGTATGGTCGTTCAGCCATCTGATCTGCCATTTATGCAGGTAATTCACATCTGTGCGGAAACAGGGGAGGGGCTTGACCTTCTTGCTGATGCGGTGGATGTAATGTTTGCCGGAAATATGCCCTGCGATGGCTCGATTCTCACCAATGCCCGACAATTCGATGCCTGCCGCAGAGCCTATGAAGCGATGCTTAAGGCCCTGCAGGGACTGAAAATGGGACAAACACCTGACTTGGTTCTGATCGACATTGAAGCGGCAATGGAAGCCATGGGCGAGGTGACCGGTGCAACGGTCCGAGAGGACATCACAGCCCGGATATTTGAAAGATTTTGTGTAGGAAAATAACATGATCTATTTTGACAATTCTGCCACCACGCGCCCCTGCGAGGCTGCTGTGGAGGCAATGACAAAGGCGTTGACAGAGGCTTGGGGCAATCCCAGTGCGCTATATAATTTCGGCATTGATGCCGCAAAGCAGTTGCGCACTGCTCGGTCGCAGGTGGCTGCCGCAATGGGTGCGGAAGCAGACCGGGTGTTCTTCACATCCGGTGGTACGGAAGCCGACAACTGGGCGATTGCCGGTGCAATCAAACGGATGGGAAAGCGTGGCAAGCATATTGTGACCACTGCCATTGAGCACCACGCAGTGCTGAATACCATTAAGCAGCTGCAAAACCAGGGCTTCGAAATTACCTATTTGCAGCCTAATGAATTGGGAAAAATTACCCTTGCAGATCTGAAAGCTGCCTTGCGTGAGGACACAATTCTTGTGTCCGTTATGATGGTCAACAACGAGGTCGGCTCGGTGATGCCTATCGCGCAAATGGCCAAGCTGACTCACAAGCTTTGCCCCGAGGCGATTTTCCATACAGATGCAGTACAGGGCTTTATGAAGGTGCCTTTTTCTGCAAAGACCTTGGGTGCGGACCTGATTTCCGTTTCCTCTCATAAGGTCCACGGACCCAAAGGTTGTGGTGCGCTGTATGTAAGCCCCAAGCTTCCGGGCTTTCCGGCACTGCTGACGGGCGGTGGGCAGGAAAATGGCCTGCGCAGCGGTACAGAGGCCACCCCGGCCATTTTTGGCTTTGGTGCGGCTTGTGAAGCACTAATGCCCACGCTGCGTGAGGACATTCAGAAGGAGCGGGACCTGCTGGAATACCTGATTGCTGGGTTGTCCGCAATGGATGGCGTAGCCATTAACGGCTGCCACGAAGCACCTCACATTTTATCTGTATCCATTCCCGGTGTGCCTACTCAAAATTCCATCAATATTTTGCAGGATGCCGGCTTTTGCGTGTCTGCCGGTTCTGCCTGCGCAAAGGGTCACCGCAGCCATACCTTGACCGCAATGAATCTAAGCCCTGAACGGATGGACAGTTCCTTCCGCATCTCCCTTTCCCGGGAGAATACCAAGTGCGAGACCGATGCGCTGTTAGCAGGTGTTCGGAGCATTTTGGATTGGAAAAACAGATAAGAAGACCTCGGCATCTTTTTGATGCCGAGGTTAATGCTTATTCGCTTAACAGCCTTGCTTTTTCCCGTTGAACCTCCAGAACCGCTGCATCCTCGTCGGTATAATTCCAATCTTCCTTGATGCATTGAATCATTCGGTCATAGGCATCAAGTGCCTTTTCCTTTTCTCCCTTGATCTCATTGATGATGGCAATGGCCTCCAGTGCATCGGTATAGCGGGGCTTTTTATCCATCTCCCAAGAGCGTTCGTAATATTCGATTGCACGGTCATATTCGCACTTCCGGGCGTGATACTGGGCCTTTTCAAAGAGAAATCCGGAGTTGTTTCCAAATTCCTTTTCCGCGTCTGTCATAATTCTTTCGGCATCGGGTGCATTGTATTCTGCCAGAGCAATAGCAGCCTGATACACCGGAATCAAGAATGGCTTGTGCGCCGGCAAAGTCCGATAGATTTCCAAGTATTCCGCAGCTTCTTTGGTGCGGTGATCAGCAATTAAATTGTCCATAATCTCATAATAGGGAAGTGGTGTCTTCGGCTCAATGAGGTCATTTTCAATGACGCGCTTATAGAAGTTGATTACAGAGGTATGATTTGATACATTCCAATCCCACATAACGGCACCATCTGCTTTTTGAAGCAACCATTGGCATTCTTTTTTCTCCGGATGCAGCAGGATCGCCTGGCGTGCCAATTTACTGACCTTGCGGGAATATGAGAGTATTCTATGGTAGTATAGCTGGGCCAGTAGGTTCAGTATTTTGTATTTGTCCCTGTTCTCGTCCAACTGGTTTTGTAAGAATGCCTCATATTCCTTAAAGACAGCAGGGGAGAACTCTTCTTCTATATCCATTCTTCGTTCAATCCGATGTAATTTCTGTTCCACTGTCAGGTCAAACAGATCATCTATTGTAACGCCCAATTCACCGGCAAGTGTGGGAAGTAATGTGATATCCGGCATTGTAGTACCCGTTTCCCATTTGGATACGGATTGCGGACTGATTCCCAGCTTGGTTGCTAATTGTTCCTGGGTAAGTCCGGATTTGTTTCGGAGTTGTTTAATTTTATTTCCGATTTCCATAAGCAATCACCTCACTAAAAGAATAGCACCTGTAATTCCCAGGTGCAATAACCTGTTGTCTTAATTTTCTCGCCTGATAGGTGAATATCACATTCTGTTGATTCGTAAAGATTCGTGCTTGACAAAACAGATTGTATGTGCTAGAATGCTTTGGTAACCAAATATTGTTACTTGCATTCGGAGTGATACCCAAGAGGCCGAAGGGGCTCCCCTGCTAAGGGAGTAGGCGTCTAAAAAGCGCGCGAGGGTTCAAATCCCTCTCACTCCGCCAACAAAAAGGAACTTTTGTCTATCAAAAGTTCCTTTTTGTTTTTTTAACCCGCTGGCTTGTTATATCATCAGGCTTTTGTGTATATGATCAGCATTGAAAATTGGAATAATATTTTTTCGTCCGTAGCCGCATATCAAAACCGCTTGATTTTTAGATAAAATATGCTATTTTATAAGCAGTACATACCGACACTGATCAAGAAAGGGGAGTATTTATGAAAATGATCAAGTTAAGCCCCAAAAGCTTAATACTTATTATTGTCGCATCGGTCTTAATAATTTCCACTACTGCGGTGTTTGGTGTTTTATACGCAATTAAGTGCGAAAATGAACGTTTAACGGCTATTTGCTCAGATAAGGTGGAAAACGCTCAATATTTGCCGAACATCGACAAAATTGCTGTGGATGAGGTTGTTAACACAAGAAAAATAAGCACACTGACTAACCTTAGTGCAAGCAGTAACGTTAGCTCGGAGATGGATTTTTCGCAGCTTACCATTACTCACACCGCATTTAATGAGATCATTGATGCTTTTGGATCGTTAGATGCTCCGTTTGACCATGAATATGATATTTTCGACATAAAAACAGAAATTGCATATCTCATGTCAACCAATCCTTCGTATAACGAGTGGTTAGACTATCGAAGTGATATAAATGGGCTCTATTTTGTAACATATGATGAGGAGCAGGACCTCCTTACCATTTTGTCAAAAAATACATTTCAGATAGATGTGTATGATTCGGAGACCGGTGAAGTAGTGACGAATTCAGATTTCACTTATCAGGGAACTGATCCGTTGAGAAAGGAGATCTTCAAAAGGGTCGAGTATTATCACAATGAGGACGGTGTGGAGGTAGTTGAGTGTGAAATAATAGACGTTTTGTATTACCACGAATATACAGCGGTCGGTGAGTATCAATTTATCAAAAACGTCAAGGATACTTCCTTTACAAAATATATTATCACTCCCAATGCACATTTGTGGATAGATGGGCAAAACAAAATGGGATACGATGTTGATTCCGAAAATCCGCTGGGAACATATCGCCATTTTATTCAGATGGACTATATCGATCAAAATGATGTCTCTCTCCTTGTGACAAGCCAAAAATCAGCAACTGCGTATGTCGATGTACTTGCAGAAAGGTACTGCGATTCTCAGTGCGACAGATCGATCGTAACCTATTACAGAAAATTGAATGATGAACTATGCGTATATAATTCCGGCTATTGTCACGGCGAGCTGGATTTTGATAGCGGTATAGTTTATATGCACTTTATTTGGGATATTCCTTATGAAGCGCAAACGGACCCTATATCTTCAGATGCTGAAACACAGTCTGATGCCGTAATCCCTCTTCTTTCAATTGACGATATTCTTTCGGGGGATTGGGCTTGTAATGCTTTATCTTATAATTTAGCAATGAATCATCTTCTTGGTGCAGATGCCGGTTACGAGCGCGTCCATATAAAGGACGGGGCAAAGCCAGATCACGATTATAAAAACAAGTCAAGTGATAAAATTGAGAGTTTGAAGAGAGAAATGTATTATACTGACGGAACGAATACATTTTCGATCAGCGCAGGCTCTTATTACATCAAGAAGGATACAGACAATGAAATAGCGTATTCTAACTTGCAGGACCTTCCGCTCCGGTTTAACCAGACATTGTCATCATTGGCAAGGAATACGGGTATGACCGATGAAGCAATTACGGTGTGCCTTTCAAACAGTCCTGCTACCATTGATATTTGCGATCAAGAGGGGGAATATGCCTACGAATTATTTATTGACGAATTCATAAGAACTATTACGCAAAACATAGTGGACACTTCATATCTTGCAAACCAATACTACGCTAAGATCACTTGAATCTTACTGTGAGATGTTTCGCCTGCTGCCACCTGAAACAGCTATCGTTCCGACGAAGATCAAATATCAAAATCCCCAACCGGATGGTTGGGGATTTGTCGTCAGATGCTCTTCAAAACGGTGTTGATTCTCTCCAGAGAACGCTCCTTGCCCAGAATCTGCATAACTGTATACAGGTCGGGAGAGTTTGTCTGACCGGTGACAGCCTGACGGATGAAGGTGGATACATCGGCAACTGTGCCGGGGAAGGCATCGGGGTCAGCCTTGTAAGCCTTCATATCGGTGGTGAAGCCGATTTCCTCAGTGATGGCCTTCACTTTGTCAAACCACATTCCGGAGTCGTCTGCAGGATCATAGACGGAGAGGAACTTTTCAAGAACTGTACGGATAATGCCTTTATCGAATTTCTCGTCAAATACCGGCTTCTGCAGGTAATCGTCAAAGAACAGCCCCATATAGGGCTTGGCTTCTTTCCAAACGGCAATGTCCTTGCGAGGCTTTTTGCCGCCGCGTCCGATAGCCAGGATGGAAACGGCGTAGTCCTTGTCAGCAGAGAGCTTTTCAGCAAAATCGGCGTCGAATTCCTTTGCCCACTCAAGCAGCAGGGTGTAAACTTCCTCAGCATTCATCTTGGAAATAACATTTTTGGAAACATCGGTCAGCTTTGCGTAGTCAAACAGATTGCCTGCAGGATTCAGCTTCTTGGGACTGAACTTAAAATCGGTAGCCGGAGCATCCGGATTGGCTCTTCGCCAGTCCTCATAATTGGAGTTGAGCAGCGTCATAATGTATTCGTAAACGGCTGCAACCGGGAAACCCTCCGCCTTATAGAAGGTCAGTGCCAACTCGGGGTCCTTGCGTTTGCTCAGCTTGCGCTTGGAAGTTCCGTCCATCTTCATCAGCGGTCCGATATGCACATACTTGGGCAGCTTAAAGCCAAGGGCATTGAACAGCTGGATGTGGAAGGGCAAGGTGGGCAGCCATTCGTCGCCACGGACCACATGGGTAGTGCGCATCAGGTGATCATCCACCGCGTGGGCGAAGTGATAAGTGGGGATGCCATCGGATTTCAGCAGAACATGGTCCACATCGTTTTCAGTAATGGTCAGCTTACCCTTGACAACATCGTCAAACTTAAACTGATTTTCGATGGAACCGGTGCTGCGGAAGCGAAGAACCCAAGGATTGCCGGCGGCCAGCTGCTCCTGAATCTCCTCCATAGAGCGGTCGCGCCACATAGCATATTTGCCGTAATAACCGGTGGTTTCCTTGTTGGCTTCCTGAGTTTCCCGCATTGCAGCAAGCTGTTCTTCAGTGCAGAAGCAGGGGTATGCCTTGCCTTCACTCACCAGCTTTTTGGCATAGACATGGTAAATGCCTGCCCTCTGACGCTGACGGTAGGGACCGTAAGTGCCGGCATCACCGTCGATGGTTGCACCTTCGTCAAATTGAATGCCATAGTGCTTCAATGTGTTGATCAGCACTTCAACTGCGCCGGGAACCTCACGCTTTGCGTCGGTATCCTCCACACGCAGGAACAGCACGCCGCCGCTCTGGTGGGCCATCCGTTCAGAGGTCAGGCCCTGTACCAGATTGCCCAGATGGACAAAGCCGGTGGGGGAGGGGGCCATACGGGTGATGACAGCGCCCTCAGGCGCATTCCGTGCAGGGAAACGCTCCTCCAGCATTTCGGGAGTATCGGTTACATCCGGGAACAAAATTTCAGCAAGTTTTTGATAGTCCATTGTATATTTACCTCATTTTTACATATTATCCAGTACGAACTGAATGAATACATTGGGAGCAATGTCAAGCACATCCTCGTTGACGGTCATTTTCCCGTTGTGCAGGGGGGCAAACTTACCATCTGCGGGCATCGCACCGAGGCAGAACATTGCACTTGGCTTGCAGAGGGTATAGTAGGCAAAATCCTCCGCACCCATTGTCAGTGGGGATTCATAAAGCTTATCCCTTCCCACAATTTTTTCTGCGGTTTGAATGATTGCATCAGCAACAGCTGTGTCGTTGATCAGTACAGGATAGTACTTGGTGGTTTCAACAATAGCACTGCCGCCCATATCCGTTGCCACGCCCTGTGAAATCTGCTCAATGCGTTTATAAATATGCTCGTCAAGCTCATTGCTGTGAGTACGGATGGTGCCGTGCATCATTACATAGTCGCAGACAACATTATTTGCTTTTCCACCGTGAATCTCACCGATGCCGATGATCACAGGATCAAAGGGGTTCAATTCTCTGGCGCGCATAATCTGAATGTCTGTACATACACGAACGGCCATTGCAATGGCATCCACACCCTGATGAGGCTTTGCAACATGGCAGGATTTGCCGTATAAATGGACCTTAAAGCCGTGGCTGCCGGCGTTTTGGCAGATTTTGTTTATGGATACTGTTCCGGAAGGCTTGTCCGGATAGAGATGGCACCCAATCATCATATCGACCTGATCCATCAGACCGTCATCACAAAGGGTTTTTGCACCGCCGGGACCTTCCTCAGCTGATTGGAACACGAATTTGACGCAGCACTGAATTTCTTTTTCCATTTCCTTCAGCTTTTTGGCGGTACCCAGAAGCATTGCTGTATGGCAATCATGACCGCAGGCGTGCATTTTACCCGGGTGGGTGGAAGCAAAGGAAAGCCCCGTTTCTTCCTGAACGGGAAGCGCATCCATATCTGCTCGGATCGCAATGGTTTTATTGCCGATGCCTTCATTTAATGTGGCAACAATACAGGACTTTCCATAAGTCTCCGTATAAGGCAAGCCAATGGCTTCCAGTTCTCGGCGAACAAGAGCGAGGGTTTTGGGAAGCTCAAATCCAATTTCAGGAATCTGATGCAACTGCCGACGAATATTGATGATATAATTCTTGTCTGCTTTCAATAAAATACCTCCCTCCAAATTTTTTGATATTATATCACAGATATGGTTGTAAAGTCAATTTATCTGTGGGTAGAAAGTCATTTTCTCGTTGCGTTTTTCGGATTGTTGTGTTAGAATACAAGAAATTGTAAAAACGAGGCGGTAATTATGGAAAAAATCGTTGCAAAGAAAAGAATGTTATCCGGCATCAAGCCCTCAGGCGATCTGACCTTGGGTTCTTATCTAGGTGCCGTAAAGAATTGGGCGGAGCGTGCAGATGAGTATGACTGCTTCTACTTTATGGCGGATTTGCACGCCATCACTGTTCGGCAGAATCCTGCGGACCTGCGGCGCCGCACGCTGGAGCAGCTGGCCCAGTATATTGCCTGCGGCTTGGACCCGGAGAAAAATACGCTGTTCATCCAGAGCCATGTGCATCAGCACGCGGAGCTGGGCTGGGTGCTGGATTGCTACTCTATGTTCGGAGAGCTGAGCCGTATGACCCAGTTTAAGGATAAGTCTGCTAAAAACGCGGACAATATCAATGCAGGTCTGTTTACTTATCCCAGTTTGATGGCAGGCGATATTTTGCTCTACCAGCCGGATCTGGTGCCCGTCGGCGAGGATCAGAAGCAGCATGTGGAGTTGACTCATGTGATCGCCCGTCGCTTTAACAGCATCTACGGTGATGTGTTCAAGATTCCTGAGCCTTTTATCCCCAAGGTGGGTGCCCGTGTGATGAGCCTGACAAATCCCTTGGCCAAAATGTCCAAGTCCGAGAATGAGGACACCGGCCGCGTTCTGCTGATGGATCCTCCAGAGGTGATTATGAAGCAGTTCAAGCGGGCCATTACCGATTCCGACACAGAGAACTGCGTCCGCTATGATAAAGAAAATAAGCCCGGCGTTGCCAATTTGATGACCATCTACAGTGCAGTGACCGGTAAAAGCTTCGAGGAGATTGAAGCCGAATTTGCCGGTAAGGGCTACGGCGCATTCAAGCCTATGGTTGGAGAAGCCGTTGTAGAGCATCTGCGCCCCATCCGGGAGGAGGCAACTCGCCTGATGAAGGACAAGGGCTATCTTGAAAGCGTCTACCGTGACGGTGCCCAGAAGGCTTCCTATGTTGCAGAGAAAACCTTGCGTAAGGTTTATAAGAAGGTTGGTTTTGTGGCCAAATAAAACTGCTGCCCACGGAAATTCCGTGGGCAGTTTTCAATGATTCACTTTTGATGTATAGTCAGGGAGACCGTAACCGCGGATGGTTACATCATTGATGGGAATATAGCGGTATGTGACCTGTTCACCTGCATTGCCTTCGATCACTTTTATAAAGCCAAGGCAGGTTCCCACAACAATGCCCACATGGTCGGACCAGGCGGTGCATTCACCGGGTCTTCGGTTCTGTGTGCAGTAGAATATGTAGTCGCCGGGCAAGGGTACATAGTCATCTGCTTCTTCCCAGCAGCCAAGTGCAGAAAACAGGTTGATTTGTCTTTCGCAGCCGCATTCAGTGGGGATAATATCCGTCAGACCGGTTTGAATAGCAACCACACTTCCAAAGGTTGCGCACCAGTTGTCATCGTATTTTACAAGATAACCCTGCGCCAGCGGTTCGTGGGCGTTATAAAGATCAATGATCGGAATATGGGAATTATTACTCTCCTTGCTGCCCAACCAGTCTTCAGCTGTTGACACAACCTGAAGCCGGAGTGCCTTTTCCTCTTCGCTAACCCGGCGTGCAAATCCAAACTCCAGAGTATTCAGGATAATCGCAACAGCAACGATTCCGACGACCAGAAATGCGGCTATGATTCCGAGAATCCATTTAAGTTTTTGCTTTTTTGTGTGCGGCATATGCATTCCCCTTAATGGTTATGCTTTCATTATAGCAGAGCGTTCCGGAAAATACAAGCTACAGAAAGAGATACAAAGCAAGGGTCAGGAGCCAGTTGTTTTTATTGTCCTCGCAATCGCCTGCCATCAGAAGAAGCAGAAGAATAATCATCAAATCTCCCGTGTCAAGATTCTTGGGCAATAGTTGCCGTAGGAAGGTAAATGCACCGTCCGTCCGCCGCTGAGGTGGTGACGCTGGTGCGCTGACGGGCTCCGGATGGGGCTGGGGCGGCTGCGGTGGGGGAGTAGCAATTCGGTTTTTCTGGAAAGAGCCGTCTTGTTGGGGAATATATCGGTTATACATTCTGTCACCTTCCTAACCCACTGAGAATCCCACTGCCCAAAATGCCGGATGCCAGATTTGCCAGCTTTGCCGCACGCATAGCTTTGCCCAGTTTTTCAATGCGCTGTGAAGTCAGATATGGGCGCAGAGCCTGCAGCAGACATTGTTGGTTTTGATCGATATTTGCTGAATTGGCAATTCCGGCAAGCTTTGTGAGCATTCCCACATCGAACCCCTCGGGCAGTGGGCTTGGCTGTTGAATTTCAGGCGTGGGCGGTGGAGGTGTTCCGCCCAGCTGTTGCGCCATATTCATAATCTGTGCCATCATTTCGGGATTCCCGAAGATCGCACCAAGCTTGGATTCCATATCCTCCATAGTTACCCCCGCAGCTGTTTCATCAGTTCCTGACCTGCCGGTGAATTGAGAAATGCGGTAAGAGTCTTTTGCACCTGCTGAAAATCTCCGGCCTGCGCCTGCGCAATTGCGGACTCCAATTCCTTCGGATGGCTGTTTTGCAGCTGCGCGAGTGCCGCCTGTCCTTGTGGAGTGCCCGCTATTTTCATCATCTGCTCTATGGGAAGCCCCTGGGGAATCTTGGGCGGTTGTTGCATAAAAAGGCCACCTCCTATTCAAACTTCATAATACTATATGCGATTACCTCTGAAAAAGTGCAAAAAAGGAATGGAAATTCCGAATACTCTGTGTTATACTTAAAAAGGAGGCGATGTGATGAGGATACTGGTTCTGTCTGATTCTCACAGCACCTTGCGTTTTATGCGCAGTGCGGTAGAGAAGCTAAAGCCGGATTCGATCGTGCATCTTGGCGACTTCTTTCAGGATGGTCAGGTCATTAAAGAGGAGTGCCCCCACATCTCTTTTTATCAGGTTCCGGGCAATTGCGATAATTTTCGGATGGAGCACATGGAACCGGAGACCCTCTGCTGCAAGGTTTGCGGCGTGCGTCTCTTTATGACCCACGGACACAAGCATTATGTAAAAACCGGCTTGTATTACTTAAAAGAGGATGCAAAGGCTTCTTTTGCAGATGCAGCACTGTTTGGACATACCCATACACCTTATTGTAAGCTGGAGGACGGCCTGTGGGTTTTGAATCCGGGCAGCTGCGGTAACGGTGGCCGCACCGTGGGCATTATTGAAGCGGAAGCAGGGCAAATTATCAGATGTAAGATCCTCCAAGCGGAGGAATGGGAGGAAATCCTATGATTTTAGTGGTAGATATCGGCAATTCCAATGTGGTTATCGGCGGCGTGGAAGGGGAAAAGATCCTTTTTGAGGCCCGTCTTCGCACGGATGCCACAAAGACTTCTGATGAATATTGTATCGATTTAAAGAGTATCTTGGACATTTATGGAGCATACAGAGAAACAGTGGAAGGCTCTATTATTGCATCCGTTGTACCTCAGGTCCTCAATACGATGCAGACCGCAGTAATGAAGCTGACCGGCAAGAAGGCGTTGGTTGTTGGTCCCGGTCTGAAGACCGGCTTGAATATTGCCATTGACAACCCGTCCCAGACCGGTGCGGATCTGGTAGTGGGCTGTGTCGCTGCGCTGCGGGAGCATAAAGCACCGATGATCGTCATTGATATGGGTACCGCAACGACAATGGTGGTTTTGGACAAAAACGGTGCCCTGATTGGCGGTTCCATCAGTCCCGGTGTAAAGATTTCTATGGATGCGCTGACGGGTGGTACTGCGCTGCTCCCCGGTCTGCAGCTGGATCAACCGAAGAAAGCAATCGGGCGCAATACTACCGATTGTATGCGCAGCGGCATTATGCTGGGTGCTGCCTGTATGCTTGACGGTATGATCGACCGGATGGAAGAGGAGCTTGGCTATAAGACCAAGGTTATTGTTACCGGTGGCATCGCCAAATTTGTGGTGCCTATGTGCCGCAAGGAAATGATCTATGATAAGGACCTTTTGATCAAGGGCCTTGCGATTCTTTACCGGGAGAATAAACGCTCTTGAATCCCGGGATGAAATGTGCTAGAATAGCATAAATTACTTCTGGAGGTGGTTCGGTGCGCTTTTTGGACAGTATTTCCAATCAGTGGAAGAAATTCCTGCGTAAGTGGCAGGATATGAAATTGCAGAATAATGATGAATCACAGCCGCTGACAGCAAAAATTCTTCGCTTTTGGTATAAGTTGGAGAAATTCAAGAAGCTGATCCTGGCTGTTCCTGTAGCTGCGCTGACACTGGTGCTGGCAATGGTGAATCTGATCAAGCTGCCTGCTCTGGTGGGATTTGGCTTGCAGGCCGACGGAACTTATTCCTTTCAAATTATCCGTGAGGTCGCTGTGCTTGCCCCTATGGTGGTTACGGCAGTATGCTTGCTGCTGATGTTTGCATCCAAAAGGACGCTTACGCCTTGGATGGTCAGTGTTTTCTCCCTTTTGCTGCCTTTGATCATTTTGCTTACGAATACCTTTCCCGGTTGATTTAAATACCTGCCGCGAACTGCGGCAGGTATTTTTTGTACCTTAATTTCTGTGCATATTCGTCAAGTAGATATTGACAAAAAACGCAGAAATTGTATAATGTAACATAGGTTTTTGCAAACCAAAAAGGAGGACAATTATGAGAAACTCAATGAAGCGTCTGATTGCGATTATGATGCTGCTTGCGATGGGTATCGGTTTAATTTCCGGTGTGCCGTTTTCCGCAATGCAGGCTTCGGCTGCCGAGCCGGAGACCGATGTTGACGGCAACCCCATCGTCAACCTGATGGAGCATCTGAATCCCGATTTTGAGGAAATGAGCATTCCCGGCTGGTCCGTTATGACCGGTGTCAGCCAGTCCGATGAACAGCTCTACGGTGAGGGTGGACTGTGGTCTCTGAAGCTCAGCGACTCCAGTGCAGCTTCTGCTGTCTGGTCTATGAGCGACAAGAATGAGATCAAGGCAGGGGAGGATTATACTATCTCTGCTCAGGTCTACGGCGGCATCGGTCAAATGACTGTCTATTTCTATGACAGCGAGGGTAAAGAGCTGGAAGACCTAACGATCTCTCTGGAAACCAAGGCTGCAGCCAACGAGTGGCAGACCCTTTCCAAGGCTTTCTTTGCTGAACCCGGTGTTACCCACTTTGCAGTGAAGGTTTCCACCACTGTAGCCGGTAAGGAGGCAGTGTATTTTGATGCCGTGATGCTGGAAAAGAAGCAGGTTGAGGGTTTCGCACTGTATCTTCCCAACGGTGACTTTAATGATGTATGGACCAAGCCCAATGCGGCACCCTTCTGGAGCGGCACCAATGTGGAGCGACTGGAGGAGGGCAAGGATGGTGCGGCTGTGGGTATCAAACGCACCGGCGGCGGTTACAACTTCAAATCCGACAAGTTTGCGGTGCTCCCCGGCAAGGCATATACCGCTACCATCGATATCAAGCAGACAAAGGATATGCGCGGTCAGTTCTACATTCAGTTCTTTGCAGATGAGAACGGCTCGGCAATCAAGTCCGCTTTTCTGAATTTCAACAGCAAAACCAGTGGTGATTGGGTGACCCTTGCTGTTAACGGTATTGCACCTGCAAACGCAAGATTTGCCCATATTCTGATTACCTCTCCCTGGGGCGCAGGTACTGCGGCTGCTCCTGAGTATACTTATTTTGACAATGCAACAGTCAGCTTTGCTGATGAACTATTTGATTCCTCCTTCGAGGGCTCCGGTATTATGGAGGACGGTACTCCCACCAATATCAGCGTTGCCAGAGATGTTGCTGATGCGCTGAGCAACAAGGATGCCCATACCGGTTTCCAGTCTCTGCTTGGCAATACCGGTTCATGGTGGTATACGCACTATATCAATGTCAAGCCCGGTGAAGTCTATGAGTTCTCCGCCTTTGCCAAGGGACAGAATGCACTCGCTTCCGGCTCCACCTGCGGTATTTTGCTGTATTTCTACGATGAAAACGGAGCGTTGATCAAGAACTCCTCTCAGGGTAACTTCCAGCCCAATTTCAACGGTTGGACAGAGATGAAGGTCTCTTATAAGGCCCCTGACAATGCGGTTGCTGCCCGTGGTATGGTCTACAAGGCAAACGGCAACGGCAGAGTTTTCTTTGATGACTTCCGGCTGACCCAGACCACCGATTATAATTTGGGCGTCAACTATATGACAAACGGCGGCTTTGAACAGCGCAAGTCTGCAAATAATACTCCCATTGACAAGTGGCTGGCCAGCGGCACGCCCAACATCGATATGTTCGCTGTTGAGTATTTGGGCGGCGATAACGGTTATGCCGGCAGAATCTTCAATACAACCTATGTCCAGACTTGGACCGAACCCATCCCCGTCACTCCCGGCAAGATATATAGCTTTACTATCGACGGTATGGGTGAGGGCCGTATTCAGGCATACATCCGCTACTACACCAGTGCCGAGGCCAAGCGCGGTGATTTTATGACCGATGGCGAAGGCAAGGATCTGGGTATGTTCAATACCACCGCCAATCTGAAAGCAAACGATTGGCGTGAGCTGCAGGTTTCCGGCTCCGTTGCACCTGAGGGTGCAACCCACGCCCGTATCTGGATCTGCGGCCTGACGGACCAGTTCACCGGCAAGATCGATCTTTTGATGGATAATGCACTCTTTATGGAGGGTATTCCCAAGGTCAACATTCCCGGCGAAAGCGGTGTCGTCTGGAATCCCGGCTTTGAAGAGATCAACAAGGGCTCTAATCTGCCTGAATACTGGGGCACCTGGGGCACGATGTCTTTGTCTGTCGTGGATGCAAAGGAATCTCCCGATGATGTTTATGAAGGTCGCTATGCGTTGAAGATCAGCGTTCCTGAGACTATGAGCGGTACCCACGGTGCCATCTGTGATCCCTTCCCCGTAGAAGAGGGCAGCACCTACCGTTTCAGTATGTATGTAAAGGAAGATTACGACAAGGGCAGAGGCTTCCAGACCTACATCGGTTACTTCGATGCCTCCGGCAATCGGCTTGCTGCCTTCTATACAACTACCCCTGCAACCGGTGAGTGGAACTATCATGATGTTTCCGGTGCTGCACCTGACGGTTCTGTTTATGCCCGGGTATATATGGTATCCGGTGCCGGCAAGGGCAATGTCTGTTTTGACAAGCTGAATTTCGTCAAAGAAGGTGGTGCGGATCTGGCACCCGTGGAATTTGACGGCGAATGGGATATCGTCTACGATGAGTATCCCCGGCTTGACTTCGACAAGGACGGTTTGGAACGAATCAAGAAGTTCACCAAGTCCAAGTCTGTCTGTGCTTATGGCTATGCAGGTACGGTTACGCTGAAATCTCTGCTGAAAAAGGCAGATGCCTATCTGGAAGAGACCAAGATGAGCATTGCCCATAAGGGCATTACGCTGGAGTATGAGCTGTATCCTGTTTTGAAGGATATGACCACGCGCAAAGAGTTCGAAACTGCCCCTGAAGGCTTTGAAGTTTATCCCTATATGACCGCTGTCGGCCAGCGTTTGGTTGACCGTGTCCAGACCCTCTCGCTGGCTTATGCGATCACCGGTGATGTGAAATACGGTGAGCGTGCGAAGCAGTATGCCCTTGACATTTGTAACTTCGAATGGTGGGTCGGTTATTGGAATGACATCGTAAACGGCACCGGTGAAAAGTCCAGCCAGACCACCGGCTATATGGTCGACTGCGTTATTGCGGCCTATGATATGTGCCACGACCTGTTCACCAAGGAAGAGCTGTCCAAGATGGAAGCAGCCTTGATCGAAAAGGGTCTGGAGGCTATGTACAATGACTGCTGGGCCCGTATGCAGAGAAACCGCGATATGGACCATGCAACCGGCCTGATTCTGATCTCCTGCGTGATTATGCGCGAGGATAACATCGATCTTCTGAAGAAGTATCTGGATTTGGGTATGTCCTACATCAACTGGCGTTTGAACTTTATGTACAAGTCCGGTGTCAATGAAGGTCATATGTACGACTCGCTGGCAATTGATGATATTGTTATTACATTGGCGACCCTCGAGCGCGTAACGGGCTACAAGGGTCCGATGGATCACCCCTTTATGGAGGAGCTGAAGACACTGGTTCTTGGATTCTTTGATCCTGTGAACGGTGAGCTGCCGGCATACTCCGACTCCGACTTTGCTTCTCATTACTATCCCTATTCTATGGCTGTGTTCAGCCAGCAGGGCAATGAGCTGGCGACCTACTACCTGGCCGTCGGCGGCGGTTTGTCCTCTGACTATGATCGGCTGGTCTGGCATACGGATGTGTCTTTGGCTGAACTGGAGACCCCTGATGAGCGGGAAGGCAATGTCAATTTCGTTGAGTGTCAGGGCTTTGGATCTCTGCGAACCGGCTGGGGCATTCTGGACTCCATGTTGGTTGTCGCGGCCAATGGCTCCGAGCAGGAGCATAACCACTATGATCAGAACTCCATTTTGTTGGCTTTCAATGGTCTTTGGATGCTCTCTGACTCTGAGTATAAGGATAACTCCTACTCCGATCTGACCACCTACCAGATGAAGTACACCAATACGACCATCTTCGTGGATGGGAAGCCGCAGGTTCGTAAGGGTCAGGGCACGCTGGATTTGGTGTTTGACACCCATATTTACGGCTATTTGCTTGGCAGTGCTCCCAATGCCTACGGCATGGAAGACAAGCAGGCTGTTCTGAACAAGTTTGACCGGCATATTATTATGCTGAACCACGACAGTAAGCCCTACTACATCATCTTTGACGATCTGGATTCCAACAAGGAACGCAACTTCGGCTGGAACTTCTATACCGCCGGCTGGGATCGTATTGAGATCGACGGCAACAATGTTGAGGATGGCAGTTCTGCAACCGGTAACCGCCTGACACTGTCCCGATTCGGTTCGACGCTGCACTCCTATTTTGTTGGCAGTCAGGTGACCAGCAAGGAAAACTACTATGCCGGTTACGGTCCTGCACTGCTTCTGGAAAGCGAGAAGGCAAAGAACTATCAGTTTATGAATGTTCTGTCCGTTGAAAAGGGCTCCGGCAGCCAGATTTCCACGCTGTTTGAGCATCTCATGGAGGCCCAGTCCAGCACTGTGGAGGAGAGCATCGAGGAGGGCAAGATCTCTTGGAGCACCAGTCGCTCCGATACCACCAAGAACTCTATCCTCAGCGTTACCATCGGCTCCCGTCTGGTTATGTTCCGTGCCGGTTTGCCCGGCGACTGGATCAGCTTCCCCTTCGAAGTTCCTGAAACCAAGGAATACGGTGTGACGATTGATATCGGTCAGACCATGGAATACGATGGCACTTGGGATCTGTATCTGGATGATCAGCTGATTACTACCTATAAGCCCAACGGACCGCTCGGTGTGGCGACAGTCGATGCCGGTCAGATGACCCTTGAGGCTGGTCAGCATACAGTTAAGATCGTTCTGGTTGATACGCCTGCCACAGCCTTCGGAGGCACAATCTGCTCCGTCGGCGGCATTACGCTGGATACTGGCGAGAGTATGGGCGAGGGAACCGTTAAGGTCGTGGAAGAATATAATTCCGGTGATCTGCTGGGTGCAACCATCACCTACGGTCCTGTGCTGAAGGATGTGGTCTTGTTTAACCGCGGCACCAATTCGATTTCCGGCGGCGGCTTGACAACCAACGGTCAGCAGGCATCCGTCATCGGCATCAACGGCAAGGAGATCGCCGAGGGCTATGCGGTTACCAAGGGAACAAGCCTGAAGTATGGTGATCAAATCCTGGTGTCTGCCGGCAGCCCTGTGAGTATTGCCATGGACTACACCTTTGCCAAGTATCCCGTGAAGAACGATCTGACCGAGAACCCCGTTGAGATTCACGAGGATTTTGATATTGATGTTCCCATCTATTATGTTTCCGCGTCTGCCGCACAGGCTACAGAGGTTTCCCTTAATGTTGGTGTCCACGCACCCTACACTGTCTATGTTGGCGAGCAGGTGATTGCTTCCTCTCACAGCGGCGAGATGCTGACCTTTACATTGCCGGAGGGTGACAATCAGATTACCATCATTGGCACACATCAGCATGTCTTTGACCAGCACAGCACCAACATTCTGAACATTAAGGAATGGGCTGGCTGCGGTCACAACAATGTGTATTATGTCTCCTGTGTCTGCGGTGAGAATGGTACAGAAACCTTCAGTGATGGCGAAGTGAAGGGCCACAACCTGAAGGCAATCAAGGGTATAGAGGCTACCGATACGCAGGATGGCCGTCTGGCACACTGGCAGTGCAGCAAGTGTAAGAAGTTGTTTGCTGATGCTGCGGGAACCAAAGAGATTTCCGCTGCTGATGTATTCATTATGAATACTTCTGCACAGGCACAGCAGCGTACGATCATTTTGATCGTCTCCATCGTTGCCGGCGTGGTGATCCTTGGAGGCGGTGCGGTGGCGTTTGTACTGATTCGAAAGAAAAAGAATTCTGACCAGACGCCCATTGAATAACTGTACTGCAGTTGAATGAATATTTGACCTCCCGGTCATTCCGGGAGGTCATTTTTTCGATAATTTTTGCATTTTCTTTTTACTGGTAAATCTAAAATGATACAATTATTTGTGATTTGTGCACAAAAAACGGGGTGGAATTTAGGAGGAACACCCTTCGAATTTGTTACTTTTGACGAAACGGCAAAATTGAAGATTGCAAATCTTCTCAATAACGGATTATCGCTTGACTATTATTGCAATTTTTGTATAATATTATGTGGTATTTTGTGCCAATTGGAGGAGGATATACAATGAAAAATTACATTAAGCGCGTAACGGCAATTAGTTTGCTGCTTGCGATGCTTGCAGGTCTGCTGGGCGGTGTGCCCTTCGCGACCACAAGTGCTGCAGAGCAAAACGCCGATACGCCTACCGACATCGATGGTAAACCTATTGTTAACCTGATGGAAGGTATGAACGAGAAGTTTGAGGAGCTGACCATTCCCGGCTGGTCCGTGATGGAAGGCGTCGTGCAGTCCGATGAGCAGCTGTACGGCGAGGGCGGAGTCTGGTCTCTCAAACTCTGCGATTCTTTTGCGGATGAGGCTGTTTGGTCCGTCAGCGACAAGAATGCGATCAAGGCAGGGGAGAGCTACACCCTTTCCGCACAGGTCTACGGTGGCATCGGCCGTATGACTGTATACTACTATGATAAGGACGGCAATGAGCTGCCGGAACTGACTGTCGAACGAGCAACCGAGATGGCTGCCGACGAGTGGCAGGAGCTGGCTGTTGAGTTTACCGCTGCTGAAAATGTAGCCACCTTTGCCGTTAAGGTTTCCAGCACCGAGAAGGGCAAGGAAGCTGTCTGGTTTGATGCGGTTACTCTGTCCACCAACGCAGGCAAGGATTTTCAGCTGGAGATGAAGAATCCTGATTTTAACGAGCTCTGGCCTGAAAATGCCAAGATTGCTCCCGGCTGGATTTACAGTGGAAAGGATGCCAGTGCCTTTGATAAGGGCAATGGCGATTTGGCGTTGTGCATCAAGCGTGCAAACACCACATATACCGTTAAGTCCGAGCGTTTTGCAATATTGCCCGGCAAGGCATACACCGTGACTGCTGATTTGATGCAGACTGCTGAAATGAACGGCCAGCTCTGCATTAAGTTCTACACTGATGCAACCACTACCAGCAGTATTGCTCTTGCTTCTGCCAACCGCAGCTTTGTCACCTTTGGCGGTGCCGGTACGACTGAAGATTGGGTGAAGATTGCTGCCAATGGCGTTGCACCCGCCAACGCAAATTATGCGGAAATTTGGGTGACTTCTCCGTGGAAGGGCGGTACTGCGACCCAACCCGAGTATACATATTTCGATAACATCGATTTTAACTACGCTGAAGCGTTGTTTAACACTTCCTTCGAAAGTAAAAACAATCAATCTGACGGTACTCCTATGGGTATTGGCAATACCCTGGGTATTGCGGATGCTGTATCGAACGGAGCTGCGCGCACCGGTGAGCAGTCTTTGCTGGCAACCAGCCCGAAGCTGTTTTACAGCTTCTATGTGAATGTGGCACCCGGTGAAATCTATGAGGCGGTCGCTTATTCCAAGCTTCAGGATGTGAGTGCTACCGGATCAACCTGCTGCGTGGGTATCTATTTCTATGATGAAAACGGCACTTTGATCATTAACAAGCAATTCAATGGCAAACCCACCCATACCGATTGGACCGAGTTGAAGTACGCTTACAAGGCTCCGGATAATGCAGTTGCCGCCCGCATTATGGTCTATAAGGCAAACGGCAACGGGCGTGCCTATTTTGATGATCTGTCTATCACCAAAACCACCGATTTCAATATGGGTCGCAACCTGCTGACAAATGGTGGTTTTGACAGCCGTACCGTGGCAAACAATACGCCTATTTCCGGTTGGCTCTGCGCATCCACTGCCGGTATTGATTGCTTTGCTCAGGATTACATTGGCGGCGCATACGGCTATGTGGGTCGTGCCTTCAATTACGATTACCTGACGCTGTGGTCCGATCCCATTCCTGTTACTGAAGGCAAAACCTATTCCGTAACTGTGGATGCTAAGGGCGAGGGTCAGATTCAGGCATACATCCGTTATTATCGGAATGAAACTGATGATCGCAAGGAGCATATGCTTAATGAGGCCGGCAAGGAAGCCGGCAAGTTCAAGAGCTCCGGTAATCTGACCAACGAATGGACCCAGCTGGCTGTCTCCGGCTCTGAGGCACCTGAAGGTGCGAAGTATGTTCGCATCCTGCTGTGTTTCCTTGACGACAACATTTCCAATGTGATGAATTTCAACTTTGACAATGTTTGCTTCTTCGAGGGCCTGCCGAAGCTGATTATTCCCGGTGAGTCCGGCGTTCTGTGGAATCTGGGCTTTGAGAACATCGACCGTAACGGTATGCCTGAAAAGTGGTCTACCTTCGGTCAGAATCGTCTTTCCATTGCCGATGCAAAGGAAACGCCTGATGATGTTTACGAGGGCCGTTACGCGCTGCGAATCAATGTGCCTGCCGATCTGGATGGCACCCACGGTGCACAGAGTAAGCCTTTCCCCGTAGAGCCGGGCATCACATACCGCTACAGTCTGTACGCTAAGGAAGACTATGATGAAGGCCGTGGTTTCCAGCTTGGCATCAAGTATTTCAATAAGTATGGCGATCAGATTGCAGCATTCTACTCCACAACTCCCGCAACCGGTGAATGGAACTACTCCGAGACCACAGGTACTGCACCGGATGATGCGGTTTATGCAACCGTCTATCTGGTTTCCGGCGCAGGTAAGGGTACTGTCTGCTTCGATAAGATGAATTTTGAGGCTGCAGGCAGCGCGGAATATGCCCCTGTGATGTTTGATGGCGAGTGGGACATCGTTTATGATGAATATCCCCGTCTGAACTTCGATAAGGATGGTCTGGAAAAGATTCGTAAATTTGGTAAGTCCAAGTCTGTCTGTGCCTACGGCTATGCCGGTACTGTCACCCAGAAATCTCTTTTGAAGGAAGCAGATGCATATCTGGAAGAAACCCAAATCATCGTCAGCCACAAGGGTATCCAGCTGACTTACCCTATGTATCCGAAGCTGGAAGACTATTCCAACCGTGAGGAATACAGAACTCCTCCTGAGGGCTTCAGCGGCGGTTATCCCTATACCACTGCCATCAGCCAGCGTGTTGTATCCCGTGTGCAGACATTGGCTCTGGCGTATGCCATCACCGGTGAGGAGAAGTACGGTGTGCGTGCGGTGCAGTATGCGCTGGATATCTGCGATTTCGAATACTGGGTTGGTTATTACCAGACCATCGAACTCGGCTCTAACGAGCTTTCCAGCCAGATGACCGGCTATATGGTGGACAGCGTTCTGGCAGCTTATGATATGTGCCATGATCTGCTGAGCAAGGAAGACATTGCAAAGATGGATGCCGCTTTGCTGGAAAAGGGCCTTGAGGCTATGTATCACGACTGCTGGCCCCGTATGAACCGCGACCGGGATATGGACCATGCAACCGGCCTGATTCTTGCCTCCGTTGTGATGATGCGCGAGGACAATATCGACCAGCTGAAGAAGTATCTGGATATGGGTATGACCTATGTGAACTGGAGATTGAACTTCTTCCTGAAGTCCGGTGTCAACGAAGGTCACATGTACGACTCTTTGGCAATTGACGATATCGTTAAGACACTGTATACCCTTGAGCGCGTTACCGGCTATACCGGTCCTCTGGACCACCCCTATATGGATCAGCTGAAGGTTCGCGTACTTGGCTTCTTCGATTCTGTTAACGGCACGCTGCCGGCATACTCTGACTCTGACTTTGCATCCCACTATTATCCCTACTCTATGGCTGTATTCAGCCAGCAGGGCGATATGCTCGCTACCTACTATCTGGCGGTTGGCGGTGCGCTTTCCTCCGACTATGACAAGATGATTTGGCATACGGATGTTACGCTGGCTGAATTGGAAACTCCCGACGAGCGGGAAGCCAATGTGAATCATCTGTCCGCACATGGTCAGGGCGCGCTGCGTACCGGTTGGGGTATTCTGGATCCCATTCTGGTTATCAACGCCAACAAGTCCGAGCAGGAGCATAACCACTATGATCAGAACTCCATTATGTTGGGCTTCAATGGTATGTGGGTGCTGTCCGACTCCGAGTATAAGGATAATTCTTACTCCAATCTGACCACTTGGCAGATGAAGTACACCAACTCCACCATCTTTGTGGACGGCAAGCCTCAGGTCCGTAAGGGTCAGGGCACCTTGGAGCAGGTCTTCAATACCCATATCTACGGCTACTTCCTCGGCAGTGCTCCGGATGCTTACGGTATGGAAGACAAGCAGATGGTCCTTAATCAGTTTGACCGTCACACAATTATGATCAACCATGACAGTATGCCGTACTTTGTGGTTATTGATGAGCTGGAGTCCAATAAGGAACGGAACTTCGGTTGGAACTTCTACACCAACGGTTGGGACCGTCTGGAGATCGACGGCGAGAATGTTCCTGAGGGAACTACCGCTACCGGTCACCGTCTGACGCTGTCCCGCTTCGGCAATACGCTGCACTCTTACTTTGTTGGCGAAGAAGTAACCACTCGTGAGGTTACCTATCAGGGCTACGGTCCTACGCTGGTTCTGGAATCCCCGAAGAAGACCAGCCACGAGTTTATGAATGTTTTGTCCATCCAGAAGGGCTCCGGCAGCCAGATTTCTACACTGTTTGAGCACATGATGCTGGGCGAGAGCAGCACCGATCCCAAGAATGACAAGGAAGGTCAGATCAACTGGAGCACCAGAAGAACTGACACCACCAAGAATGCCATTTTGTCCGTTTCCATCGGTTCTCCCTTGGTTATGTTCCGTGCCGGTGAAATCGGCGACTGGATCGAGTTCCCCTTCGAGGTTCCTAAGTCTAAGGAGTACCGCGTATCTGTTGATGTTGGTCAGACCATGGAATACAACGGCACTTGGAATCTGTACATTGACGATCAGCTGATCGAGATCTTCAAGCCCAACGGACCTTCCGGTGTTATTACCATCGATGCCGGCAATATGACTCTGGAGCAGGGTACCCATAAGGTCAAGGTCGTTATGTCCGGCACGCCCAATACGCCCTTCTTCGGTACGATTATGTCTATCGGCGGTATCACGCTGGATACCGGTGAGAGTATGGGTGAGGGTCTTGTCAAGGTCACCGAAGAGTACAACGAAGGTGATTTGCTGGGTGCCACCATCACTTACGGTCCCGTTCTGAAGGATGTGGTCCTGTTTAACCGCGGTACCAACGAGATCGTTGGCGGCGGCTTGGCTACCAACGGTCAGCAGGCATCCGTTATCGGCGTCAACGGCAAGGAGATCGCTGAGGGCTATGCCATCACTAAGGGAACCAGCCTGAAGTACGGCGATCAGATTCTGATGACTGCCTCTGCCCCCGTGAGCATTGCAATGGATTACACCATGGCAAAATATCCCGTCAAGAACGATCTGACAGAGGATCCCGTAGAGATTCATGAGGACTTTGACATTGAAAAGCCCATCTATTATGTGTCCTCCAAGGCAGATGCCGCTACCGAGGTTTCTGTGAATGTGGGCATCCACGCTCCTTACACGGTTACCATCAACGGTGAGGTCATTGAATCCAGCCATTCCGGCGAGATGCTGACCTTCACTGTTCCTGCCGGTGCAGCACAGATCACCATTGAGGGCACTCACCAGCACATCTTTGATCAGCATTCCACCAACATTCTGAACATTAAGGAATGGGCCGGCTGCGGTCATAACAATGTGTACTATGTCTCCTGCGTCTGCGGTGAGAACGGTACTGAGACCTTCAGCGACGGTGCAGTGAAGGGTCACAACTTGAAGGCAGTCAAGCCCGTGGAAGCAACCGATTACCAGAATGGCAACATTGCTCACTTCAAGTGCAGTAAGTGCGGTAAGGTCTTTGCGGACAAGAATGGCGAGCAGGAGCTGAGCATGGCGGATGTGATTATCGTCAGCACAGCAGCTGCAAAGCAGCAGATGATTATTACCATTGTAGCTATTGCGGCAGGTGTTCTGATTCTTGGCGGCGGTGCGGTTGCACTGGTGATCATCTCCAAGAAAAAGAAGGCAGGGGAGACCCCGATTGAATAAGCTAACCTTGCAATAATTTCACATTTAGCACCTCACGGCATATGTCGTGAGGTGCTTTTTGCGATAACTACGCAGATTTTTAGGCAGGACAACTAATTGCAAAGTAGCGAATTTGTCTATGATGCACAATGAGTATCAAAAACATTGCAAATCTTTTCAAGATTTTGTATCTTGTTGACAAAAAAATTGACGGATTGTATAATGGCATTGTCAAAATTTGCAACCGCTTTTGAGGAGGAATTGAAAGTGAAGCATTTGAAACGCATTATTTCGTTGTGCCTTCTGGCCACGATGCTGCTGGGCTTGTTCAGTGGCATTCCTGCACTGAGCATCAGCGCAGTCGGCGGTACCTCCAATCCCGTTGTGGATGAGGATGGCAAGGAAGTTATCAACCTGATGGCGGATATGAATCCTGACTTTGAGCAGGTGCCGGTCATTCCGGGTTGGTCGACAATGTATGGCATCAGCCAGTCCACGCAGCATGTCTATGACGATGGCGGTGTGTGGTCATTAAAAATGGCCGATAACAGCGCATCCGAGGCACTCTGGTCCCAGAGTGATAAGAACGCGCTGGATATGGGGAAGGATTACAAGATCTCTGCCCAAGTCTATGGTGATGTAGGTACGCTGACCATCTTCTTCTACGATGCAAACGGCAACGAACTGCCGGAACTGAAGAAGGAGCTATCCACGCTCAAGGCGTCTGACAGCTGGCAGACCCTTTCCTATGAATTTACCGCTGCAGCGTCTTCTATTGCAGTGAAGCTTTCCACCACGGAAGCAGGCACCGGTACTGTTTGGTTTGACTCCGTTATCCTTGAATCGGTCGTCGATACCAGCTTTGTGCCCAGTGTGCCCAACGGTGATTTCAATGCCGCATGGGTTGGTTCTGAGCCTGATAAGTGGAATTTCAATTCCAAGAAGGCTGCACTTAGTAACTTCGATAAGGGCAATGGCGATACGGCTCTGGCCATCGATACCACTGTATCCAAGGCCTATCAGCTGTCTACTGATCGTTTCCCCGTAATGGGCGGTCAGCCTTATATGGCTACCATTCAAATTAAGCAGACCGCCGAAATGGACGGCCAGCTTTACATCCGTTTCTATGAAACCGAGACAAGCTCTGCTGTCTTGGCAGCGAAGTATGTTACATTCAGCGGAAAGGGAACAACTGAGGATTGGGTGACCATCGCGGTTAATGAGATCGCACCTGCCAAGGCCAAGTTCGCAACGCTGGTGCTGGCATCTCCCTGGTGCGGTGCCGGTACGACATATTATGATAATGCTCAGGTTGTCTATGCTACTGAGATTTACAACCCTTCCTATGAATCCAAGAATAATCAATCCAACGGCGGTCCTATGGGCGTTGGCTTTGATCACAAGATTCAGGCTGTCAGCACCGATGCTGCCCATACGGGTGAGCAATCTCTGCTGACTAACAAGGGTTCTTTCTGGGATACTTTCCGTATTAAGGCAAAGCCTGGTGAGGAATATGAAGCCAGTGCATGGGTCCGTATGGAAAAGGCAAGTGCTGAAGCTTATAACTGCTCCATTTTGCTGTATTTCTATGACGAAAACGGCAAGGAAATCAAGAAGCAGCAGCTGACCAGCTTCAAACCCACTATGGAGTGGCAGGAACTGAAAATCAAGAGTAAGGCACCTGACAATGCAGTAGCCGTAAAAGCAATGGTCTACATGACCAGTGGCAGCGGAAAGGTCTATTTTGACGACATTTCCATTACGCAGCTGACTGATTACAATATGCCCCGTAACTTTATGACAAACGGCGGCTTTGAGAGCAGAACCATTGAGCTTAGCTCTCCCATTCCCGGCATTGACGGTATTTCCTCCAGCGTTGCCGATCTGCTGGGTCTTGAGTATGTGGATGCACAGTACGGCTATGCTGCCCGTATCCACAGCACCAACTATGCACAGACTCTGACCGATTGGATCCCTGTGGAAGCAGGGAAGACCTATTCCTTCGCTGTGGAGGCAAAGGGCGAGGGTCGGTTGCAGGCATTTGTCCGTTACTATACCGATAACACCGTGAAGCATACGGCCTATATGAAGGATGCTTCCGGCACAGATTTGGGAAAACTTAACTCCACCGCTAATCTGAGCGATGACGAATGGACACAATTGTTTGTTTCCACTTCCGTGGCACCGGAGGGGGCGAAATATGCCCGTGTCTGGATCTGCGGTATTTGGGATACGGATACCAACAAGGTGGATTTGGTGTACGATAACATCAACTTCTTTGAGGGTATTCCTGAAATCAAAATCCCCGGTGAATTGGGTGTTTTGCGCAACTCCGATTTTGAGGCAGTGGATAAGAAGGGTGCATTTAAGGATTGGTTTGCCTATGGCAATCCCGTACATTCCGTCATGGATGCCAAGACCAACCCCGACGATGTCTTTGAGGGCCGCTATGCCATCAAGATCACGGACTATAAGGAAACCTCCGGCTCCAAGGGCGTTCACTCCGGACTTTTCCCTGTTGAAGAGGGTATGACCTATCGCTTCAGCGGCTATGTGATGGAGAACTATGATCAGGGTATGGGCTTCCAGATGGTTATCCGCTTCTTCAACAAGGCCGGTGACCGACTGGCTAACTTCTATGTGAACACTCCTGCAACCGGTGAATGGAACTACTGCGATGTTAGCGGTTCTGCGCCTACAGGTGCAGTATCTGCCTATGTCATGCTGCTCTCCGGCGGTGGTAACGGTGAGGCTTGCTTTGATAAGCTGGAGTTTACTGCTCTTAGCAATAATGAGTATGCCCCCGTGATGGAGGATTTGGAGTGGAATTTTGCTTACGATGAATACCCCCGTATCTACCTGAGCAAGGAGCGGCTGGAAGAGGTTCGTAAGTTTACCAAGTCCAAGTCCGTCTGCGCTTACGGTTATGCAGGTACCGTTACCTTGAAGTCCCTGCTGAGCAGTGCTGATGTTTTTCTGGAAGAAACCAGTATGCGGATTACCTATGCAAAGGGCGTTGCGATTGACTATCCCATGTACCCCGTGCTGGAAGATCCCTCCATGCGTCCTGAATGGGAAATTCCTCCGGAAGGCTATACCGTCTACCCCTATTTTACTGCTTACGGTCAGAATATGGTTCGACGGATGCAGACCCTTACATTGGCCTATGCCTTGACCGGAGATGTGCGGTACGGCGAAAGAGCCAAGCAGTATGCTTTGGATATCTGTAATTTTAAGTGGTGGATTGGTTACTACCATACCGTTGTTCAGGAAGGCCATGTGGAATGGTCCAGCCAGCCTTCCGGCTATATGCTGGACTGTGTGATGATGGCCTATGACCTGTGTCACGATATGTTCACCGCGGATGAGCTTGCCATCATGGAAGAAAATATGTTGGAAGAGCTGGAAAATGAGTATCATGACTGCTGGCCCCGTATGAGCAAGGACCGTGATATGGACCACGCCACCGGCCTGATTCTGGCTTCCTGCCTGATGATGCGTGAGGATAATATCGATCAGCTGAAGAAGTATCTGGATATGGGTATGACCTATATCAACTGGCGTCTGAATTACAACTACCTGTCCAATGTCAACGAGGGTCACTCTTATGACTCTCTGGCAATCGACGATATTGTTGTGACTATGGCTACAATGGAGCGTGTCACCGGCAATACCGGCCCCATGGACCACCCCTATATCAAGGAGCTGGAGAAGATCATCACCGGTCAGTTCGATCCCGTAAACGGCGAGCTGCCTGCTTACTCCGATTCCAACTATTCCTCCGGTTACTATCCCTATTCCGCTGCTATCTTCAGCCAGCAGGGCAATGAACTGGCAACCTACTATCTGGCGATCGGCGGTGCACTGAGCAGTGCCTTCGAAAAACTGATTTACTTCACGGATATCAGTATTGCCGAACTGGAAATGCCCGATGAACGGGAAGGCAATGTAACCTTCGTGGATTGCTCCGGCTACGGTGCACTGCGTACCGGTTGGGACATTCTGGACTCTATGCTGACAGTGAATGCCAACAACTCCCAGAAGGACCACAACCACTACGATCAGCTGAGTATTCAGCTTGCGTTCAACGGTACTTGGATGTTGTCTGACTCCGAGTATAAGGACAACTCTATGTCGCCGTTGACCTACTGGCAGATGAAGTACACAAACTCCACCATCTTCGTGGACGGTAAGCCTCAGGTCCGTAAGGGTCAGGGCACTTTGGAGCAGGTCTTTGATACCCACATTTACGGCTATCTGAAGGGTTCCGCTCCGGATGCCTACGGTATGGAAGACAAGCAGCAGGTGCTGAACAAGTTTGACCGTCATATGATTATGATCAACCACGACAGCAAACCCTACTATGTGATCATTGACGATCTGGACTCCAACAAGGAGCGCAACTTCGGCTGGAACTTCTACACCAACGGCTGGGATCGCCTTGAGGTTGACGGTCAGCATGTGGCCGAGGGTGCAAAGATTACCGGTAATCGGGTAGTTATTTCCCGTTTCGGTAATACCATCCACTCCATCTTCGTAGGTGACTCTGTCACGACCCGAGAGGTTACCTTCTCCGGTTACGGTCCTACGATGGTTTTGGAGACGGAGAAGAAGAGCAATCACCAGTTTATGAATATTCTCTCTACAGAAAAAGGCTCCGGCAGCCAGATTTCCACGATGTTTGAGCCTCTGATGATCGGTGAAAGCTCTACCGATCCCAAGAATGACAGAGAAGGCGAAATCAACTGGTCCTCCACCAGAACCGATACCACCAAGAACACCCTGCTGAGCGTTTCCATCGGTTCCCGACTGGTTATGTTCCGCGCCGGTGAAGTTGGTGACTGGTGTAAGTTCCCCTTTGAGGTTCCCAAGACCAAGGAATACCGCGTTGCCATCGATGTGGGTCAGACGATGACCTACTCCGGCACTTGGGATCTGTATGTGGATGATCAGAAGATCACTACCTTCAAGCCCAACGGTCCTTCCGGTGTTATCAACATTGAAGCTGGCTCTATGAATCTGGAAGCAGGTCAGCACTTTGTTAAGATCGTTCTTGCAGATACACCCGAGACTCCTTTCGGCGGTACCATCTGCTCCGTCGGCGGCATCACACTGGATACCGGTGAGAGCATGGGTGAGGGCACTGTGAAGGTAACCGAGCAGTATAACGAAGGCGATCTGCTGGGTGCAACCATCACCTACGGTCCCGTTCTGAAGGATGTCGTGGTATTCAACCGCGGCACCGGTGAGATCTCCGGAGGCGGCCTTACCACCAACGGTCAGCAGGCATCTGTGATCGGTATCAACGGCATCGAAATCGCAGAAGGCTATGCTGTGACAAACGGTACATCCCTGAAATACGGAAGCCAGGTGCTGATGACCTCCGAAGGTCCTGTGAGCATTGCTATGGACTACACGATGGCCAAGTTCCCCGTCAAGAACGATCTGACAGAGAATCCTGTGGAGATTCATGAAGACTTTGACATTGAAAAGCCCATTTACTATGTGTCTTCCAAGGCAGATGCCGCAACTGTGGTTTCTGTGAATGTTGGTATCCACGCTCCTTACACCGTTACCATCAACGGACAGAAGGTGGAATCCAGCCACTCCGGTGAGATGCTGACCTTCACAGTTCCTGCCGGCGCAGCACAAATCACCATTGAGGGCACTCACCAGCACATCTTTGATCAGCACGCCACCAACATTCTGAACATTAAGGAATGGGCCGGCTGCGGTCATAACAATGTGTACTATGTCTCCTGCGTCTGCGGTGAGAACGGTACTGAGACCTTCA
>SVLL01000019.1 GCA_015067935.1 Oscillospiraceae bacterium
CTTTGAGGTGCTGGTGGGTACGATCCTGAACTGTCTGTTCTTTGAGGGCAAAATCAGCCAGCCGGAGATCGCCAAAATCGGACAGTATGCGGAAAATGTGTTCTTCGGCAAGCCCTGCGGTTTGATGGATCAGATGGCTTCTGCGGTAGGCGGTATGGTTACCATCGATTTTGCGGATAAGGAAGCCCCGGAAATCCACCCGGTGGATTTTGATTTTGCCGCTTGCGGTCACGCGCTGTGCATCATCGACAGCGGCGCGGACCACGCAGACCTGACGGACGAATATGCGGCCATCACCCGGGAGCTGAAGGCAGTTTGCGCCCATTTCGGCAAGGAAGTTTTGACCCAAGTGCCGGAGGATGCGTTTTATGCCGCGATTCCGGTGCTGCGGGAAAAATGCGGAGACCGGGCGGTAATGCGGGGTGTTCACGAATATGCGGAAAACAAGCGGGTCGTGCAGCAGGTGGCAGCCTTGCAGAGCGGAGATTTTGACCGTTTCCTGCAGCTGGTAAAGGAAAGTGGCTACTCTTCCTATATGTACCTGCAGAATGTGATTCCCTCCGGTTACATACAGCATCAGGATATGGCGGTGGCATTGGGACTCTGCGAGCATTATTTGCAGGGCAGAGGTGCTTACCGGGTCCACGGCGGCGGCTTTGCCGGCACTGTGCAGGCCTTTGTGCCGCTGGATATGCTGTCCGCTTTCCGGGAGGGTATTGACAGCGTGCTGGGCAGCGGAGCCTGCCATGTGCTGTCAATTCGCCCCCACGGCGGCGTAGAGATGAAGTGCGATTAAAAAACAAGCCCTCCCGTCGGGAGGGCCCTGTTTATGTATCCAGAAGATAATGTACCTGCGCGGCTTGCTGCCCGTTTTGATAGTAGAACCGGGGGACGCGGCGGCTGATCCCGCAGACGAATTCATAGTTAAAGCTGTCCGCAGCAGCGGCAATCTCCTCCACGGTGATGCGTTGATCCCCATTTTTACCGATGAGGGTCACGGAAGTGCCGGGGACGACACCGGGGATATCGGTGACATCCACCATCATCTGATCCATACAGATTCTGCCCAAAATCGGAGCTTTCCGTCCGTTAATGAGCACATAAAAACGATTACTGAGGTTGCGGCGATAGCCGTCCGCATAGCCCACAGGAACGGTGGCAACGGTGGTGGTCCGGTTGGTCACAAAAGTTCCGCCATAGCTGATGGGAGAGCCGGCAGGCAGCTGCTTTATGTGGCTGACCTCGCTGAGCCATTCCAAAGCCGGGGCAATGTCCAACCGTTCGGGAGAAACCTCATCGCTGGGGTACATACCGTAGGTGACGATGCCAGAGCGAACCATTTCGTAATGTCTGTCAAAATTCATTACACCGGCAGAGTTGTTCAGATGACGGATAGGTGCGCTCAGCTTGTAGAATTTGAGCATCCCGTCAAAATCGTTGAAGCGTTCCGCCTGCGCCCGGGCATCGGTCAGATCGGCACAATCGGCAGTGGCAAAATGGCTGAAAAGACCTTCAACGATCAAATTCGGCAATGCAGCAATTTGGGCGCACAGCCGGGCATTTTCAGGGGTGGGCAGAAAGCCGATACGCCCCATACCGGTATCCACCGCAAGGTGCAGGTAGGCGGTTTTTCCCAGCTTTACCGCAGTTTCAGACAGCGCAAGGGCGTCCTCGTAGCGAAAAATGGTGGGGCGGATGTGGTGTTCAATGACCTCGGTGAAGGCTGCGACCGGGGTATGTCCCAGTACCAAAATAGGCTTTTGCAGACCGGCTTTCCGCAGCTCCAGAGCCTCCAAAATGGAAGAAACACCCCAAAATGCGCACATCGGCTCTAACAGTCGGGCGACGGGAATGGCTCCGTGACCGTAGGCATCGGCCTTGACCACTGCCATCACCGGCACGCCGGCTTTTTCCTGCACCGCCTTGAAATTCCGGGCGATTTGGTCCAAATCTATTTTTACATAAGTGTGGTCGAAATTCATAGAATCATCTCCAAAGGAAGATGGAATCATTATAGCACAAAAAACAGAAAAAGCAAATCTGTTTATACTTTCTTCAAATAAGCCGGTTATATTATAAGCAGGAGGGAACGAAATGGAATACGAACTTGTACACGAAATCCAGAACCTTTGCCCCAACAATCAGATGCGGGATATCTTTTTCACGGAAGTGGAAACCGAAGACCCGGAAGACTATGTGCGGCAGAAGCTGCGGGGAAAATCGGTAGAGCTTACTACGGACAGAAAAAATGACGGCTCCGTTACGGTGTATGCCTCCTGCGACGGCCTGACGCAAAAGTTTATCTTTACACCCATATAAAAAGCGTGCGTACCAATTCCGGTACGCACGCTTTCTGTTTACTGGTTACACATTTGCTTGAACAGCTCCATATAGCGACCTGCAGGAACATTCCAGCTGAAATCCTGAATCATATCCCGATGCTGCAAAGCACGGAAACCGTCACGGTTATGATGATACAGCTGCAGGCAACGCTTCATTGCCCCAAGGAAGTCATCCCCGTTGTAGCTCTGGAAGGTAAAACCCAGACCGTTGTCACCGTTTTCGTCTGCCGGGGGAACGGTGTCCCGTAAACCGCCGGTGGCGTGGACAACGGGCACAGTGCCGTAGCGCATAGCGTTCATCTGGCTCAAGCCGCAGGGCTCGGATTTGGACGGCATCATATAAATATCGCCGCCGGCATAGATCCGGGCCGCCAGGCCTAAATTGAAGGTGATCTGTGCAGATACCCGATCGGGGAATTCTGCGGCCAGCTCCCGGAAGAAGGCCTCAAACTGGGGCTCACCGGTGCCGAGGATCAGCATCTGGCAGTTTTCTTCCCACAGCAGTCTGCGGGCAATATAGCACAGCAGGTCCAGACCCTTGTGCCCGGCCAGACGGGTGACCATAACCATCAAAGGTGCATCGGGATCCTCCCGCAGACCTACTTCCTTTTGCAAAGCGGCCTTGCAGACAGCCTTGCCTTCAGCAAAGGTATCCGCATTGTAATGGGCGGGCAAATTGGGATCCGTTTCCGGATTGAAGGTGTTTACATCAATGCCGTTGGTGATGCCCTTCAGCTTCCACGCGGCGTGGGACAGCACATTGTCCAATCCGTGGGCATAGTAGGGGTACATCAGCTCCCGGGCGTAGGTTTCGGACACTGTTGAGACCATATCGGCAGTTTCAATGGCACCCTTCATCATATTTACCTGCCCGTGCATATCCAGGCAGCTTCGGAATTCCCAAGGCAGACCCAGCACATCATCGAAGAAGTAGCCGTCGGCCCAGCCCTGATACTCCACATTGTGGATGGTGAACATCACCCGGGTGGCGGCGAAGCGGTCCCGATACCAAGCCTTCAGAACCACGGGGACCAGTGCGGTCTGCCAATCGTTGCACTGAATCACATCGGGGGTGAAGCCCAGAAAAACCAAAGCTTCCATACAAGCTCTTGCAAAGTAGGCGAAACGCTCACCGTCGTCGCAATCGCCGTAGATGGGCCCGGGGCGTTTGCCGAAATAATAATCATTGTCGATGAAATAAACCTGCACACCGTCCTTGCGGCCGGTCAGCTTCATCACGCCGGCATATTGCCGCCGCCAGGAAAGGCGGACATCAAAGGAGCCCACATACTCTGTAACATATTTGGGATTGTCCTTGATTTTTTTGTAGTAGGGCAGGAGCAATACCACCTCATTGCCCGGAATCCGGGAAAGTGCTGCAGGCAGTGCCTCCATTACATCTCCGAGACCGCCGGATTTTACATAGGGCGCGCCTTCAGAGGCCATTATGGCAATTTTCATACCAGATCTCCTCTTTTGACCATCAGGGGATGGCTGGGGGTACCGCAGAGCTTGGCACCGGGGCGAACCACTACATCCTTATCCAGGATCACGCACTCCAGCAGTGCACCCTCGCCCACAACGGTGTCGTTCATAATGACGCAGTTGCGAACCTGTGCATCCTTACCGATGGTGACCTGACGGAACAGAACGGAGTTTTCCACTGTGCCTTCCAGCATACAGCCGTCTGCCAGAATGGAGTTTTTCACCTGACAGCCTTCGCCATAGTAGCTGGGAACCCGGTCGCGAACCCGGGTAAAGACACTGTGATTGCCGGTAAAGAGATCGTGACGGATGTCGGCATCGATCAGTGCCAGAGAGTTGGTGTAATATTCATTCAGGGACTCATTGTACAGAGCGGTGCCATCAAACTGATATACATTCAGCGTGATGTCGTCATTTACCCACTGACCCATCACGAGATCCCGGTCCATATGGAATTTATTCCGGGCGTTGAACTCCCGCACCGTACGAAGCAGATACTGTTTGGACATCACAAAAATATCCATAGAAGCCAGATAATCCGCAGGGGCGATGTAGTCCACGGCAATGTCCACAATGTTGCCCTTGGCATCCAGCTTCAGAGCCAGATCCAACTGCTTCTTGCCGTTGGCGATGCCGGCCTTGGTGACCACAGTCACATCCTTGCCGCTGGCAATGTGGGATTCCAGAACCTTCTGCAGGTCAATGTTGCTGATAATGGCGGAGTCGCAGGTGATGACATACTCATCTTCAGGACCGAATTCCATCACATCCATTGCCTCGTAGATGGCGGAGAGCTTTCCGTGATACTGGTCGGTGGTGCTGGTTGCGTAGGGGGTAAGGAATTCCAGACCGCCCTCTTCCAGCTCAAGGCCCCATTCTTCACCGGAACCGATATGGTTCATCAGGGATTGATAATTGTGCCGGGTGATAATGCCCACATGCCGGATGCCGGCAGCGGACATATTGCTCAGGTGGAAGTCAACCAGACGGTACCGGCCACCGTAGGGAAGGGAGGCCATGGTGCGCTTGTCGGTCAGACCACCCAAGGTGGCGTCGTTGGCGAAAATAATGCCCATTACATTCATAGCGTTTCCCTCCTTACATCATATCGCCGGGGGCAAGCACAGAATTGGCTGCCACCACAGCACCCTTGCTGGTAACGCTGATTTTGATCTTGTCCTTATGCTTGAATGCACCGCCTACCACAGCGTTGGCACCCACAACGGTGTTCTCGCCCAAAATGGCGTGGCGGACAATGGCACCGGGCTCAATGGTGACACCGGGCATAACCACGGAGTCCTCAACCACCGCGCCTTCACCCACAGTACAGCCGATGGAGATGATGCTGTGGGTCACACTGCCGTAAATCTCAGAGCCCTCTGCGATAAAGCAGTTGACGGTCTTGGCGTTCTCATCGATATAGGAAGAGGGCAGGGCGTTGTTCCGGGCGTAGATCTTGCTGCGCTCGTCGCCCCGGATGTCAAACTCGGGATTCTTGCCCAGCAGCTCCATATTGGCTTCCCAAAGGGAGTCAATGGTACCAACATCCTTCCAGTAGCCGTCGAAATTGTAGGCCATCATCTTGTGCCCCTGATTCAGCAGGTTGGGGATGATGTTCTTACCGAAGTCGTTGGAGGAATTCTCGTCCTCCTCGTCGGCGATCAGGGCAGCACGCAGAACCTCCCAATTGAACACATAGATGCCCATAGAGGCATTGGTGGACTTGGGAACCTTGGGCTTTTCCTCAAACTCATAGATGGTATTGTCCGGATTGGTGTTCAGAATACCGAAACGGGAGGCTTCCTTCAACGGAACCGTCCGCACAGCGATGGTGCAGGAGGCCTCGTTCTTTTCGTGGAAATCCACCATTGCGGCGTAGTCCATCTTGTAGATATGGTCACCGGAGAGGACGACCACATAATCGGGGCTATACCGATCGATAAAGTCAATATTCTGATAGATGGCATTGGCAGTGCCCTTGTACCAGCCGCTCTTCTTGTCGTGCCGCTCATAGGGAGGCAGGACCTGCGCACGGCTATGGGCCTTATTCAGACCCCAAGGCTGACCGTTGCCGATGTACTCGTTCAGCTCCAAAGGCTGATACTGGGTGAGAATACCCACGGTATCAATGCCGGAATTGACGCAGTTACTCAAGGGAAAATCGATGATGCGGTATTTACCGCCAAAGGGAACGGCAGGCTTAGCGGTGTTCTCGGTGAGAACCTTCAAGCGACTGCCTTGGCCACCGGCCAGAAGCATTGCAATGCAACGTTTTTTCTGGAAGTACATGGTTATCATCTCCTCGTGTAATTTGGAAAAAACACAATAATTTCCTAACTAATATCATACCACAGTTTTTTGGATTAGAAAAGAGTAAAACTGGCTAAAATATCAGCTAGTTTCCTGTCATTTTCAACAATGAAACGCCAGCTTACGGGTGGAGAAGTAGGCAACTCGACGGAATTCGATCTTTTTTCCATCCAAATGACACCCAAGCTGCGCCCAAACTTAATGCCGCAGCCGGGAAAATCCGCACAATAGGTGTAGCCGACCTTTTCGTGAAAAGCCAAAGATGCGGTGTTTTCGCTGGTAATCAGGGCGTAAATGATCCGATAGCCCTGACGCCAGAGGATTTCCTCCACTGCCGCGTACAACTGCCTGCCGATGCCGCGCCCCTGCGCTTGGGGCGCAAGATAGATGGATACTTCAGCACACCAAGCGTAGGCGGCTCGCTCAAAGGGCAGGCTGCCGTAGGCATAGCCCAATACCTGACCGTCTTCCTCCCATACCAGCCACGGGCATTGAGCGGTGTATTTCTGAAACCGCTTGGTGAATTGCTCAGTGGTGGGTGGTACATACTCGAAAGAATAGGTGGTGTTCTCCACATAGGGGGCATAAATTCCCAGCATTGCCGGGATGTCTTTTTCTGTTGCAATTCGGATCATAGGGAACCTCCTAAACCTTCTCCCCCGGTGGCGGGGATGGATGGCTGCACTGCAGGATGCTGTTATTTTATTATACATTTTACCCTTCGTCAAGGTTGACAATTGCCCATAAAAGGAATAAAATGGGTACATCTGAACGATTAAGGAGGGAAAACCATGGACGCCGGCAGTAGTGGCAATATACCCGGGCGAAGTAGATGCGCGGCGCTGTGGTGCCGCCTGTAATCACGCCTGCGTATTTTGCCTTCCGTAGAAAATCATAGGGAGGAAGGAATATGGCAGAACGCTTTGAAATTATGGAAAAAGCCCTGCTGAAAATGCTGGAGGAGAAAAAGTATCTGCCCCTTCGGGAGATGCTGTCCACGATGAACCCCAGCGATGTGGCAGGGCTGTTTGCGGATCTGGAGGAAGACCGGATTCCGCTGGCTTTTCGTCTGCTGCCCAAGGAATTGGCGGCAGAAACCTTTGTGGAAATGGAACCGGACGCGCAGGAGCTGCTCATCCGGAGCTTCTCCGACAACGAACTGAAAGAAATCGTGGACGAGCTTTTTGTGGACGATGCAGCGACACTGGTGGAGGAGATGCCTGCCAATGTGGTCAAGCGGATTTTGAAGCAGGCAGATCCGGAAATGCGCAAGTCCATCAATCAGATTCTCCGTTACCCGGAAAATTCCGCGGGTTCGCTGATGACCACGGAGTATGTGGCACTGCGCCCCCAGATGACGGTAGAGGAGGCTATTTTGCGTATTCGCCGTCAGGGCGTGGATAAGGAGACTATCTATACCTGCTATGTGACCGAGGGGCGGAAGCTTATCGGTCTGGTGACGGTGAAGGATCTGCTTCTTGCAGATGACGATGAGACCCGGGTTGAGGATATTATGTTAACCAACATCATCTCCGTCACCACCCATACGGATCAGGAAGAAGTTGTGCGGATGTTTGACAAGTACAATTTCCTCGCCCTGCCTGTGGTGGATGGAGAGAATCGGCTGGTAGGCATCGTCACCTTTGACGACGCAATGGATGTTATGGTGGACGAGGCCACCGAGGATATGGAGCTGATGGGCGGTATGCTGCCGTCGGAAAAGACCTATATGCGCAGCTCCGTGTTTGAACTGTTCAAAAACCGCATTCCGTGGCTGATGCTTTTGATGGTGTCCGCTACCTTTACGGGATTGATTATCACCGCTTTTGAGGGGGCGTTGGCTGCCCAAGTGGCCCTGACCGCATTTATTCCTATGCTGATGGGTACCGGCGGTAACTCCGGCTCCCAGTCCAGCGTTACCGTCATTCGCGCCCTGAGCCTGGGCGAATTGGAAATGCGTGACATCGGCCGGGTCATCTGGAAGGAGCTGCGGACGGCCATCCTCTGCGGCGCAGTCTTGGCGGTGGTGTGCTTTGCCAAAATCTGGCTGGTGGACAGAATGCTGATGGGTAATGAGGACATCACCCTGCTTATCAATGCGGTGGTGTGCCTGACCTTAGCGGTGACGGTGGTGTGCGCCAAACTCGTGGGCTGTGTGCTGCCTATAGTGGCCAAAGCGGTGCATCTGGACCCGGCGGTAATGGCAAGCCCCTTTATCTCCACCATCGTGGACGCACTGTCGCTATTGGTATATTTCCTGTTTGCAAATGCCCTGTTGGGCGTATAAATGAATCGGCACAGCCCTGCTGTGCTGATTTTTTTACTTATCCTTGTCATATTCACACCGCCGTTATCGACTATATAGATGTAAGGTATCACGCGCGGTGCCCACAATGGGGGAGAGGAGGAATATGGAAGACAGTCAAATCATAGCATCTCTTTTGCTCCGCGATGAAGCGGCATTGGATGAAATGGCCGCAAAATATCGCCGGTTGTATTGCAATGTCCTTCGGGAAATTCTCAACGACCCACAGGATATTGAGGAATGTGCCAATGATGTGCTTCTGGCGGTTTGGAACAGCATTCCTCCTCATCAACCCCATAATCTTCCGGCGTATATCTGCAAGATTGCCCGGCGCATTGGCATTGACCGCCTGCGCTACCGCACCCGACAAAAGCGAAGCGGCTATGAAACCACCCTTTCCGAGTTGGAAAACTGCCTGCCGGACCATAGCAGCCTGCTTGATGGTGACAGCCTCCATATTCGCGCTGTCCTTTCCCACTTTGCTCGGGAATTGGATCCGGTGACACAGGTGCTGTTCATTCGCCGGTATGTGTATTTGGAATCGGTGGAAAGTTTGGCAAAACGATACCGTTTTTCGGAAAATAGTGTCGCGGTACGCCTGTACCGGGCAAGAAAAAAGCTCAAAAAAGTTTTGGAAAAGGAGGATATTTTCCTATGAACCAAACTCCAAAAGAAAAATTGTCAGATTTTCTGGCAGAGATGGACGGTGATCTTCTGGATGCTGCCATAGCAGCGGATACACCGGAAAAGCTGTCTGCCTATGAAAAATCTCAACGAAAAGTGACCCCCTTTTATAAAAGGCCCATCCTGCTGCGCATAGCCGTTATTGCTGCTTGCCTTGCCTTACTGGTGAATGTTTTGGCACTGTTCAGCAATGAGACAGAGAATCCAGAGGTCGTGCCCGACCGCCCGGCACTGAATCACAGTGTTCCCACCAAACCCTCCGAGCCTTTTGAAGATAATCCGCCATGGGAGGAGCAAAGCAATGGGGAGTTTACCATCAGGTCGGCAGATATGATCAACTATTATGCTGCTGTCCGTCTGCTGGCACAGCAATCCGCAATGAAACCTGCGGCAATGGCAAATGGGGATTATCAGGTACGGTTTTTGGATTATGAGAATACCCAACCCCCGCAGATCATGCCCCCGCCGCCTCCCTATGGAGAGGGTGAAGACAAACGGGAAGAACCCCTTCCCCCGGAGACCCAGGGGCCTTCCGCAGAAGAACCTGCGACTGTTCCCGCTACCCGTCCTGCTGACCCGGATGACGAAATCCATTACTATGAGATCGACCCCGGCGATACCTTCTATGTATCCAAAGTATACTTTTTCCGGATCGAGGTGCCGGAGGACAGCTATCTGGCAGGTAAGGTCGGTGCAGGTGTTGTGAATGTGGTGATCTCGGATGCTCTCTGGGGAGACTTTATGATTACCTTCAAAAACGGGGAGAACTATTTCTCCTGCCTGACTAACGGTTATTCCTCTGATGATATGGATTTTTCCACCCACAAATATATTGAAGGCTATCATGTGGTGAAGAATTTCCTGCAGGAAAATGCCAGCTTCCATGTGTCTTTTGGTCCGGAGGGTCAGGTGTGGTACTTTGACGAAAACGACTATCCCAACGGCACATTCCCGGTACTGGAGACGACCTATGTGGCGGAGGTAAACGAAACCTTTACTATCAATGATCTGGAAGCCTATTTCCGGGGCGTTAAGCCTGTTGGTGTCTGAAGGACCAAAAACAGAATTTTGCCACGGACTCTCCGTGGCAAAATTATTTGAATGAGCATCAAAGGAGAAAACACTGCCTCCATAGACCGCCTGCAGCGGGCAAGGCGCAGCTATGCCTTAGCATTGCTGGCACTGAATGAAATGAAATGGCAGAAATAAGAAAGCAAGGCAGTGACGAAACTGCCTTGCTTTTTATCTGTTATTCATTCTTATAAGGCTTATCTGCCGGATAGATGCCTTGCAGCTTTTGCATAGACCGCTGCAGCGCATCCCGGGAATTGCCCCGGGGCTTGGAGGCGTTGCGGTAGTCATATTTAGCCACCATCCAATCCAAATCCTCTTTGACCCGGGCCATATTTTCCAGCATCAGACCGGGGACGGTTTTGCAAAACCATTCCCGATGGGCGTTGGGAAGATGGTCTTCCGCTGTTTCCAGCAGCTGGGCAAAATGACGCATACAAAAGCCCTTGCTTTTTTCCACCTTCTGCCGAAATTCCGGTTCCTTCAAAAGATAGAAGAAGGTTTCAAAATAGCGCGCCATATTGTAGTCAACCTTTTCGCAGATGGCGCAGGAATTAACCCGTTCCTTCAGCCGCTGCCAATAGGGCGATTCCTCCGATTGGGGGCGTTTTTTGGTGAACACGCCCTTTTGCGGCGGCAAATCGTAATTTTCCAGCTGCGCTTGCATTTCTTCCAGCAAACCTGCATAGTAAGTTTGCAGCATCAGGGCGCAGCCTAACGCGTTGCCGTAATCGTAAAGCTTTTTCATATGACCGCCGCAGAAACCGGCACGGTCTGTGCTTGCCCGGACATCCGGCTCCATATAGCTGGCACCGGGACCGGCAAAGTAGCGGATGGCACGCTGCTCCTCTGTGCGCTCCATTGCGCAGAAGGGGCATTCATCCTCCGTCTCAAACCCCTCGTTGACGGGGATAGTATAGAGCTTTTCTTTCATTATTTGACCAGCAGCTCGGCAATCTGCACAGCATTGGTGGCAGCACCCTTGCGCACCTGATCGCCGCAGCACCACAAGCAGATGCCGTTGGGGTCAGTCAGGTCGGGACGGATACGGCCCACGAACACCAGATCCTGATCGGAGGTATCCAGAGGCATGGGGTACTGCTTGTTAGCCAAATCGTCCACCAGCTTGCAGCCGGGGGCATTGGCAATGACCTCGCGCACCTGCTCCACAGTAACGGGAACATCAAAGTGGCAGCTGACGGAGATGGAGTGGCTGCGCATCACGGGAACCCGGACGCAGGTGCAGGAGACAGCCAGCTCCGGCAGATGCATGATCTTCCGGCCCTCGTTCTGCATCTTCATTTCCTCGCTGGTGTAGCCCTCATAAGCCTCGCCGCCGATCTGGGGGATCAGGTTGAAGGCGATTTGGTGAGAGAAGACCTTGGGTTCATACTTTTCGCCCTTGGCCAGTGCGTCCACCTCGTTCTGCAGCTCAATAGGACCGCCTGCGCCGGCACCGGAGACAGCCTGATAAGTGGAGGCGGTCATAGTCCGGATGGGGGAGAGGGAGTTGAGTGCGTTGACAGCGGTGAGCGTGATAATAGTGGAGCAGTTGGGGTTGGAAATGATACCGTTATGCCAAGACACATCCTCCGGGTTGACCTCGGGGACAATCAGGGGCACCTTGGGATCCATCCGGAAAGCGGAGGAATTATCCACGAACACAGCACCGGCAGCACGGATGGCCGGGGCGAAACGCTTGGCAATGTCATTTTCGGCAGCACCCAGAACGATATCCACGCCTTCAAAGGCAGTATCGCAGGCCTCCTCAATGGTGACCTCCTCCCCTTTGAACAGCAGCTTTTTGCCTGCGCTGCGTGCGCTTGCAAGGGGGATCAGCTTGCCCACGGGGAAATTCCGCTCCTGCAGGACTTTGATCATTTCCTGACCCACAGCACCGGTGGCACCGAGAATCGCAACGGTATAGAGTTTCATTTTGATTACCTCCAAAAAGAAATGTGAGCGGCGGGAGCAAGCCCCCGCCCTACAGTTTTTACTTTACAAAGCTGTTATACAGCACCCGGATGGCGGCCTTGAAATCTCGGTTGTCAACACCGAAGATGATGTTCAATTCGTCGGGACCCTGATTGATCATACGGATGTTGATACCGGCCTCGCCCAAAGCAGCGAAAAGCCGACCGGAAACACCGGGCTGGAAGGCCATCCGACGACCGACAGCGGCAACCACCGCGATCTGATCGTGGACATCCAGCGTGTCGGGTTCTACTTCCTGCTGAATTTCGCCCAAAACCGTGTACAGATAGGGGGCCACATCCTCAGTGGACATCACAACGGAAACATTGTCGATGCCGTTTGGAACATAATCCACGCTGATATTGTGCCGCTCCAGAACGGTCAGCACCTTGCGCAGAACGCCTACCTGACTTGCCATACCCCGCTTGCTCAGGGAGATGATGGTAAAGTCCTTCTTGCCGGTGATACCGGTGATGAAGCGATCGGGATCGGCAGGAGAATCAAACTTCTCCTTTATCATCGTGCCGGCATCGTCAGGGGCGTTGGTATTGCGGATGTTCAGGGGGATGTTCTTCTCCCGGACAGGGAAGATCGTACCCTCGTGGAGTACCTGGGCACCGGAATAGCTCAGCTCCCGCAGCTCGTCATAGGTGACCTCGGGGATGGCCTGCGGATCGTCCACGATCCGGGGATCGGCCATCAGAATTCCGGAAACATCGGTCCAGTTTTCGTATACATCTGCATTGAGTGCAGCGGCGGCCAAGGCACCGGTGATGTCACTGCCGCCACGGGTGAAGGTACGGATATGCCCGTCGGGCATCAGACCGTAAAAACCGGGAATCACAGCACCCTTGCCCTGCATTACCAGCTTGCGCAGTGCTTCATAGCTGGTTTCCTGATCCACAGAGCCGTCCAGCTTGAATTTTACCCATTCCACTGCATCAATAAAGGTGAAATCCAGATAAGCGGCCATCAGCTTCGCGGAGAAATACTCGCCCCGGCTGACCAGCTCATCCTGCGTGACGGATTTTGCATCCAGCCGCTTTTTCAAGGCGGCAAATTCCGTTTCCAGATCCAGCTTGATGTTCAGTTCGTCCCGAATCTCCAGATACCGGGAGGTGATCATCTCGAAAACACCGGTGCAGTCCACACCGTACTGGATGTGGGCGTGGCACAGATACAAAAGATCGGTGATTTTGTGATCGTTTTTATCCCGCTTGCCGGCGGCGGAAACCACCACCACACGACGGGTCGGGTCGGATAACAGAATGTCCCGGATCTTTTTATATTGGCCGGCGTCTGCCATGGAGGAGCCGCCGAATTTTGCTACTTTCAGCATAAAAGTTCCTTCTTTCTTCTGCCTTTAGCACCCTGCGTCCAGGGCGGCAATAAAGGCATCGGGATTTTCCTTCAGCCACGCGTGAGCGGAAGCCACGCTGATGGGGGTGGTGATGATGGCATTGCCCCAATGCTCAGCAATCTTTTCGGTGGGGAAATGGCCACCACGGATGTAGTAGCACATTGTGCCGGAATTGTCAACGCAGACCTTCTCACCGTAGGGAGCATAGAAGCTCTTGCCACAAAGCAGATCCACGCAGTCCTGCACCACATTGTATGCAGTGGGGTAGCGACCTGCCCCTTGACCGTACAGACTCTGGCGACCGGAGTGCTCACCGATCAGGGTGATCAGGTTGTAGTTGGTGGGGATGGTAGCTTCCGGTGCGTTGCTGTCAAACAGCGTGGGCTGCACATAAGCGGAATAAGTTCCGTTTTCCTGTGTGCCGGTGGATACCAGCTTGCAGACCTTGCCGTGGGTCTTGAAATTTTCCACATCTTCAGCGGAAATCCGGGAAATGCCGGTGACGGGAACCTGAGAGGGATCCAGGCTCACACCGAAAGCGATATTGCCGGACAGAATCACCTTGTGCCAAGTGTCGATACCCTCCACATCGGTGGTGGGATTGGCTTCTGCATAGCCCAGAGCCTGTGCCTGCTTCAAAGCCTCATCATAGCCCAAACCCAGACGGGTCATAGAATCGAGAATGTAATTGCAGGTGCCGTTCATAATGCCGCCTACCCGGAGGATCTTCTGCACCCGGCGGGCACGCTCCAGCTCAGACAGCCAGCAGATGCCGCCGCCGACGGCAGCGGTGCAGCGGAACTTGACACCTTTTTCGTTGGCAAGGGGGATCAGCTCGTCATAGAAGGTACATACCAAAGCTTTGTTGGAGGTTACCACATTCTTGCCGGCTTCAATGGCTGCGCGGACAAATTCATAAGCCGGATGCAGACCACCCATTGCTTCTACAACGGTATCAATGGAGTCATCTGCCAAAACGGATTGGAAATCCCGGGTGACCTCGGCGTCAGGCAGAGTAATGTCCTCCAGACAGACGACCTTTGCAACGCTTATATCATTTCGGGTGGCGACGATGTCATAAAAACCTCTGCCGACCACGCCAAAACCTAATAAACCAACTTTCATAGCAACCTCCTGCGAAAAATACTTGCAATTTAACGAATATCAGTATATCATAGATGCAACAAATTGCAAAGAGTTTTTGTAAAAAAGTACAAAATTTGTGAGGATTTTTTATGCAATATCGTTCTACACGGGGTTTCTCTCCCGAAATCGACAGCGCACAGGCAGTTTTAAACGGTCTTGCGCCCGACGGCGGTCTGTATTTACCGGTCGTACTTCCGTCTTTTGATTGGGTTTCCTGCGTGAAAAAGGATGCCCAAGGGATGGCTCGGCAGTTGCTTTCTGCCTTTTTGCCGGATATTCCGGATATGGGCACGCTGGTGCAAAAGGCATACACCGGAAAATTTGAAACAGAAGAGCTGACGCCCACCGTTCCTGCCGGAGATTTTTATGTACTGGAGCTGTTCCGGGGTCCAACTTCCGCCTTTAAGGATGTGGCACTTTCCATGCTGCCCCAGCTGATGTCTGCGGCCAAGGCTGCAAAAGGGGAAGAAAAGGATATTTTGATTCTCACCGCCACCTCCGGTGATACCGGTAAGGCTGCGCTGGAAGGCTTTAAGGATGCACCCGGTATCCGCATCTGCGTGTTCTATCCCCACGGCGGCGTTTCTGATGTGCAGCGTCGGCAGATGGTCTCCCAAGAGGGCGAGAATGTGACGGTGTGTGCTGTTTACGGTAATTTTGACGATGCCCAGACCGGTGTGAAGAACATCTTCAACGCCTGCCGGGAGATGGAACTGCCCGTACGGCTCAGCTCCGCTAATTCCATCAACATCGGTCGTCTTGTGCCCCAGATCACCTACTATTTTAAGGCTTACCGGGATCTTCTGGATGTCGGCAGAATCCAAATGGGGGAGGAAGTGAATTTCTCCGTTCCCACGGGCAATTTCGGCGATATTCTGGCAGGCTTTTTGGCGAAGAAGCTGGGCCTGCCGGTAGGTAAGCTGATTTGCGCATCCAACGCCAACAATGTGCTGACGGACTTTATCAATACCGGCGTGTATGATCGCCGCCGGGTACTGCATAAGACCGATTCTCCCTCTATGGATATTCTGGTTTCCTCCAATTTGGAGCGGCTGCTGTATCTGATGAGCGAGGATACCGCACTGGTTGCAAAGCTGATGCAGGAGCTGAACGAGCAGGGACATTATAAAGTGCCGGAAAACCTGCTGGCAGAGATTCAGAAGCAGTTCTGGGCCGGCTGGTGCGATGATGCCGAGGGCGCGGAAACCATTGCCAAGGTTTGGCAGAATAATCAGTACCTTTGCGATACCCACACCGCCTCCGGCTGGGCAGTGGCGGAAGATTATGTAAACCAAACCGGGGACAACCGACCGATGGTCGTGCTTTCCACCGCATCCCCTTACAAATTCCCTGCTGCAGTGCTGAAGGCCCTGGGTGAAACCGCAAAGGGCGATGAATTTGACCAGCTGGAGCAGCTCAATGCGGTGACAGGGGTGCCAATTCCCAAGAATCTGGCGGCACTGCGGACCATGACGGAGCGGCATACCGGAGTGATTGAAAAAGATAATATGCTGCCATTTGTCTTGGCATTGTGATAGGAGAAGAGCTATGAAAAGAGTAACCATTCGTGTGCCGGCAACCACGGCCAATCTGGGCCCCGGCTTTGACGCTTTCGGCTGCGCCCTGAGCCTTTATACCGATGTGACCTTTGAAGAAATGGAGTCCGGTTTGGAAATCACCGGCTGCGATGAGGCCTATGCCGGTCCTGATAATATGGCCTACACCGCCTACTGTGCCGTTCTGGAATCCCTCAGTGAGGAGATCCGGGGCGTGAAGATCCACATCGAGGCGCAGATTCCTATTTGCCGGGGTCTTGGCTCCTCTGCGGCTCTGCTGGTGGCAGGTGCAATGGGTGCCAATGTGCTCCGGGGCAACAAGCTGTCTACGCAGGGCCTGCTGAACATTACCAATGCCATGGAAGGCCATCCGGATAACCTTGCACCTGCCTTCTTTGGCGGACTTACCGCCTCTATGGTGGATAACGGCTTGCCTGTGTGCGTCAATTTCCCTCTGCACCCCGATTGGGAGTTTTTGGCTCTGGTGCCGGATTTCGACCTGCCCACCCCACTGGCAAGAAGTGTTTTGCCTACGGAGTATGACCGGGCTGATGCGGTTTATAATATCGCCCACGGCGCGCTGGTGCTGAAGGCTTTGGAGCTGGGTGACGAAAAGCTGCTGCGCAATGCAATGCAGGATCGTATCCATCAGCCCTACCGAAAGAAGATGATCAAGGATTATGACCAGATCGAGGGCCTGATCCGTACCACCGGCGCGGCATTTTGCGTCAGCGGTGCAGGACCTACACTGCTGTGCATCACCCGCAACCCCGGTTTGGAAGAAAAGCTTGCCAAGAAACTGGATGCCATCACCGAGGCCAACTGGCAGATGATTCCCCTGCACATTGAGTTCCAAGGCGCGCATGTGATCGATGCGGAATAAAATTGTCTCCTACACGGATATGCACCCCAAGAGCATGTGGCTTTTGGGGTGCATTTTTTATTTAAGTGCGAGGGTTTGGAATATTTCGTGAGCAATTTCCTTATATTCGCCAAGATCCGTGGTTTTCCGCAGACGCTTGCCCAGCTTGTCGCTGTCTTCAAACCGGGGGAGAAGGTAGCTCCAGTTTTCCTTCAGTCGGAACATGGCATTCCGGCTGCCGCCGAAGAGGACAAAGTATTCCTCCAGGAGAGCATCGTGGAAGGCTTCCAAATTGTGCACATCCGTGCCGCCGCAAAGCATTCCCGGGTCGGCAACCAATCCTCGACCCAGCATCACTGCTTCCACCCGGGGAAATTCCTGCGCAATTTTATTGATATCCTGCAGCGAAAACAAATCTCCGTTGTAGCAAAGGGGATTGGTGCTGTGCGCTGCGGCATAGCGGAAGGAATCCAGATGTACATCCCCCTGATAGAATTGCTTTCGCACCCGGGGATGCACGGTCAGCTCCCGGATGGGATAGCGGTTGAAGATTTCCAGCAGAGCCGGAAATTCCTCAGGGCTTGTCAGACCCAGCCGAGTCTTGACAGAAACGGGGAGGGGAGCGGCAGAAAAAACGGCATCCAGAAAACGGTCCAAAGCCTCAAGATCCGACAGCATACCGGCACCCTTGCCCTTGGCAACCACCGTACCGGAGGGGCAGCCGATGTTCAGATTCACTTCCTCATAGCCCCGTTCCTTACAGGCCTGCGCGGCCCATAAGAAATCCTCGGCCACCTTGGTCAGCACCTGAGGTACAGCAACAAAATCAACAGAATCCGCCATTGGCAGCTCCCGGTCCTCTTTTCCGGTGAGTACCCGGTGCATAGTGGGAGAGAAGAAAGGCATATAGTAGCGGTCTGCACCGCCGAAATATTTATGATGGAGACGACGGTATACACTGTCCGTCAGACCCTCCATAGGTGCAAAATAATAACGCATATGATGACTCCTGTTTTGATATTCAGCGGCGAAGCCGCCTCGGCTCCCCTTGTGAGGGGAGCTGACCAAAATCAAAGATTTTGGTCTGAGGGGTAGTTATCTCTCCCCCAGTCACGGCTGTTGCCGTGCCAGATCCCTCCTCAGAGGGGGCCAAGAGGTACGCTTATGTTTTTAGTGACTTCACAAATTCCCGGGGGGATAGTCCGTAGACCTTCCGGAATGCCCGGAAAAAGGCCGGGTAATCCCCAAAGCCGCACGGGGCATAGACCTCCATAGGCTTTTGCCCCTCTGCCATCAGCTGCCGGGCAATCAACAGCCGCTTTTTCTGGATGTATTGGTAAATGCCAACACCCATCTGCTTTGTAAATTCGTGGCTCAGGTGGTATTTGCTCACATAAAACCGCTCTGCCAGCGTTTCCAGTGAGAGCGGTTCGGGATAGTGCAGGTTGATGTAGTCAATTACCTTCGCCACCACCGTATCTTCCCCGTCTTGGGTGGTATCAGAAAACTCTGCCAGCCGATTGATATGGATCATCAGCTCAGTAAGCAGATTCTGCTGCAGCAGCTCCGAGCCGAAGCCCGGCTGGGCCTGCTCCCGGAGCAGCGACTCCATCATTGCCGGAACAAGTTTTTTCTGCTGGGGCGGCAGATGTAACAGATTGCCGTAATTAGGGCGGCTCATATCAAAGCATCGGCACAGATCGGCCTGAGATGTGGAGAGCTTTTGCAGCAGCTGGGGGGCGATCCAGAGCATATACCGCTCATAGGGAGCGGCATCGGAGCGAATATAGACCTGATGCAGCTCCCGGGGGTTGATGATCAGCATTTGCCCGGGCTGCATATGATATACCCTGCTCTCGATTACATAGGTCACATCTCCGGAAACAAGAAAATCCACCTCATAAAAGTCGTGGTGATGAAGCTCCACCTCCCGCAGGTCGGTGTCCCATTTGTGGGCAACCTCGAAATCCGGGCGGAGCATTTTCTGCCGGGGGTCGAAGCTGGGTAGTGTTTTATTCATAGCTGCCTCCGTTTTCAGGCGTAGTTTACCATATCATCATACCCCTACCTCAGAAAACTGTCAATAACAAAAACGCAAGAATCGCAATGTTTCTTCGCAAAATATGCTATTTATAGGAAAAAACTTTGTGTATATAATAAAGCTATCCTAAAATAATATGGAGGCGTATGTGCTATGGAATTACTGAATTACGAAGTTCTCAAAAAGTCCGGCTATGACGGCTATATTCTGGAGTCCGCACCGGAAAAGGTCCTGCAGTTTGGCGAGGGCAATTTCCTCCGTGGCTTTGTGGATTACTGGTTTGATCTGGCCAATGAAAAGGCCGGTTGGAACGGCAAGTGCTGTCTGGTGCAGCCCATCGCTCCCGGTCTGGCGAAGATGATTAACCAGCAGGAGGGTCTGTACACTCTCTACCTCCGTGGCAGCCAGAACGGTCAGAAGGTGGATGACAAGCGTGTCATTTCCTGCGTGTCCCGCTGCCTGAATCCCTATGAGGCAGAGGGCTACCGTCAGATGATGGAGGTTGCTGTCAGCGACGACCTGGAAATTATCGTTTCCAACACCACCGAAGCCGGCATCGTCTACGATCCTGCCTGCCGCTTCGAGGATATGCCTGCCGCATCCTTCCCCGGCAAAATGACGCAGGTGCTGTATGCGCGCTATAAGGCCGGCAAGAGTGGTTTGCTGATTCTGGCCTGCGAGCTGATCGACAACAACGGCAAGGAACTGCAAAAGTGCGTCAATCAGTATATTGACCAGTGGGGGCTTGAAGATACCTTCCGTACCTATGTAAATGAAAAATGCACCTTCTGCGGCTCTTTGGTGGACCGGATCGTTCCCGGTCGTATCCGTGATGCCGCTGAGGTGGCCGCTCTGGAGGAAAAGCACGGCTACGCCGATCCCCTGCTGGATGTGGGCGAGGTGTTCGGTCTTTGGGTCATCGAGGGTGACCCGGCTCTTAACGATGTGCTGCCCTTCCGCAAGGCAGGCCTGGAAAACCGGGTGTTCGTCGCACCGGATATGACTCCCTACAAGAAGCGCAAGGTGCGTATCCTGAACGGTTCCCACACCGGCACTGTGCTGGGTGCTTATCTGGGCGGCTATGACATCGTCCGTGACTGTATGCACGATGCGGCTGTGCTGGGCTTTATGAATAAGATGCTCCAGACGGAAATTGTGCCCATCCTGCCCTTGGATCAGGATGATTGCAAGCAGTTTGCCGCTGCTGTGCAGGACCGGTTCAACAATCCGTTCGTCAATCACGAGCTGCTGAGCATCTCCCTGAACTCCACCTCCAAGTGGCGCGCGAGAAATATGCCCAGCTTCCTGGAGTACATCGAGAAGAACGGCACACTGCCTGTCTGCCTGAGTATGGGCTATGCCGCTTACATTGCCTTCTTCAGCAATGACATTCAGGAGCTGAACGCAGAAGGTCTGGTCTGCCGCCGCAGCAAGGGCAACACCTACACCTGTATCGACGATCGCTGGGTACTGGAGCACTACTATGCCCACCGTAATGACAGCGTAGAGGAGCTGGTACACTCTGTGATGACCAACACCCAGATGTGGGGCCGCGACCTGACCGAAATTGAAGGCTTCGAGGCACTGACCGTGAAGAATGTGAAGCTGATCCGGGAAGCCGGTGCGTTGGCAGCCTACGCTTCCTGCCTGTAAGGAGAAATTTATGCCCGATTTTATTCGCATCCACTCCAAGGATAATGTGGCGGTTGCCCTGCATACCGTCCCTGCCGGGACGGTGTTTGCAGGTGTGACTGCGCTCTCTGAGATTCCCCAAGGTCACAAGATGGCCCTGCAGATCATTGAAGCGCAGGCGCAGGTGGTAAAATATGGCTTTTCCATCGGTCACGCAACGGAAGACATTGCCCCCGGCCAGTGGGTGCATACCCATAATATGGCCACCAATCTGGAAGGGGAGATGGAGTATACCTACGAGCCGGATATTCAGCCTTTGGCTGCGCTGCCTGCGCAGACTTTCCGGGGTTATCGCCGCAAAGACGGCAAGGTGGGCGTCCGGAATGAAATTTGGATTATCCCTACCGTTGGCTGCGTCAATGATGTTGCCAAGGCTTTGGCTATGGAGAATCAGGACTTGGTGACGGACAGTGTGGACGGGCTTTATGCCTTTACCCATCCCTTCGGCTGCTCCCAGACCGGCGAGGACCACGCCCAGACCCGTAAGCTGCTGGCTTCTCTGGTGCGCCATCCCAATGCCGGCGCGGTGCTGGTGCTGAGCCTTGGCTGCGAGAATCTGACCAAGGAGCAGTTTTTGGCAGAATTGGGGGATTTTGACCCCGACCGGGTGAAATTCCTTACCTGTCAGCAGACCGATGATGAAATGGGCGACGGAAGAATGCTGATGGCCGAATGTGCCGCCTTTGCCAAGCAGTTCAAACGGGAGGAGATTCCTGCATCTGAGCTGGTGATCGGTATGAAATGCGGTGGCTCCGACGGTCTGTCCGGCATCACTGCAAACCCCGTTGTTGGCAGATTTTCCGATCTTCTGGTGGCCCAGGGCGGCTCTACGGTGCTGACCGAAGTGCCGGAGATGTTCGGTGCGGAGGGCTTTTTGATGAACCGCTGCATCAACGAATCCGTATTTAACAAGGCGGTTGATATGATTAACGGCTTCAAGGCCTATTTCATCCGCCATAACGAGGTGGTATACGACAACCCCAGCCCCGGCAACCGTCAGGGCGGCATCACCACCTTGGAGGACAAGTCCTGCGGTTGCGTCCAGAAGGGCGGTGCAGCTCCCATTATGGATGTAATCGGCTACGGTGACGCAGTGACCACCAAGGGCCTGAATATGCTCTATGGCCCCGGCAATGACCTGGTGTCCGCCACGGCACTTACTGCCGCCGGTGCCCATATCATTCTCTTCACCACCGGTCGCGGCACCCCCTTCGGCGCGCCGGCACCTACCATGAAGCTCGCCACCAATACCCCGTTGGCAACCAAGAAGGCAAACTGGATCGATTTCAATGCCGGTTTAGTGGCAGATGGCATCAAGACGCTGGACGAGTCTGCTGCAGATTTGATGGGGTTGGTATTGTCCGTTGCCTCCGGTCAGCAGACCAAGGCAGAGGAGCGGGGTTTCCGGGAAATTTCCATCTTCAAAGACGGTGTTGTGCTGTAATACTTGACAATTTCCCGGTTTTTCGGGTATGATTAAGAAAGCGAAATCTGCAAAGGAGATTGTTTATGACTACTTTTATGAATCAGGACTTTTTGCTGAAGACCGAAGCGGCCAAGAAGCTCTATCACGGGCATGCGGCAAAAATGCCCATTATTGACTATCACTGCCACATCAATCCCATGGAGATCTATGAGGACAAGCGGTATGCCACCATCACCGAGGTGTGGCTGGGCGGCGACCACTACAAGTGGCGCGCAATGCGCTCCTGCGGTGTGCCGGAATATTATATCACCGGCGATGCCACCCCTGCCGAAAAGTTCCAGAAGTGGGGTGAGGCGATGCCTATGCTGATCGGCAATCCGCTGTACCACTGGACCCATCTGGAGCTGCAGCGGTATTTTGGGATCACCGAGCCGCTGACCGGCGAAAACGCAATGGAAATTTTCGAGAAGTGCAATGCCATTCTGGCGCAGCCGGATATGTCCGTCCGGGGTATTATCCGCAAGTCCAATGTCAAGCTGATCTGCACTACCGATGACCCCGTAGATGACCTGAGAGCCCACGAGCTGCTGGCACAAGATCCCACCGCACCTGCTGTGGTTCTGCCGGCTTTCCGTCCTGACAAGGCAATGCGTGCCGACAAGGAAACCTTCCCCACCTATGTGGATCAGCTGGAGCAGGTGGTTGGCTATGGCATCAACACCGTTGCGGATATGCGTCAGGCTCTGAATGATCGGATCGCCTATTTTGCCGACCACGGCTGCTGCGTGTCCGACCACGCACTGGATTACTGCTTCTGTGTGGAGGCCGATGAGGCAACGCTGGATAATATTTTTGCCCGGGCAAAGTCCGGTCAGAGCATCACTTGGGATGAGCAGCTGGCTTATCACACTGCGCTTCTGCTGAGCGTTGGCAAGGAATACGCCAAGCGGGGTTGGGTGACTCAGTTCCACTTCGGCTGCCTGCGGGATAACTCCAAGACTATGTTCCGCAAGCTGGGTCCCGATACCGGTTTTGACTCTATGAACGATGCCGCCAACGGCGTGGGTCTGAGCAAGCTGCTGAACGCATTGGAAGAAGCAGGCGCGCTGGGTAAGACCATTCTCTACTCCCTGAATCCCTGTGACAACGGCATTATCGGCACCCTGATGGGCGCATTCCAGACTGACAGTGCTATTCCCGGCAAGATCCAGCAGGGCTCTGCCTGGTGGTTCAACGATCACAAGATCGGTATGGAAGAGCAGATGAAGAGCCTGATGAGCTTGGGCGCGATGGGTACCTTCAACGGTATGCTCACCGACTCCCGGAGCTTCCTCAGCTACACCCGCCACGAGTATTTCCGCAGAATTATGTGTAATCTGTTCGGCCAGCTTGTGGAAGACGGCGAATATCCCGCCGATTGGGCATACTTGGGTAAGATGGTTGAGAACATCAGCTATAACAACACCAAGACCTACTTTGGCTTTGATAAATATCTGAAGTAAACAGCAATCTCCCGGAAGCGCAGTCTTCCGGGAGTTTTTTAGGAGAAAACGGATTGCCCCACCAGAAAAGCGAACGGACTCGCAATGACATATCGTTACATTGCAAATAATTATCAATTGTCAATTCCAATATGTACCGGTGGGGTGTTCCTTCCCCACCTTTTTCGCGTCACACTGTTGCGCCTTCAGCGACACACTTGACGAAAATGTACCTTCTTTTCTTCGTCGTCACAATGAAAAGCCGGCTTTCCGTCCAAAGCTATGATGCCCGGGAAAGCCGACTTTATACATTTTATTTGTCCAGATGCACATTGAGATGGGGATAGGTCATCTCGATGCCCTTTTCCTTAAAGGTTACATAGATTTGACGGGTGACTTTCTGGTGAATATCCCAGTAGTCCTCGTTCTTTGCCCAGATACGGACCACATAGCTGATGGCGTGGTCGCCATAGCCGGTGAGGGTGGCTGTGGGAGCCTTATCCGGCAGGATCCGGTCATCCTGTGCAGCCTCCAGCAGTGCGGCAATCACAAATTCCGGGTCTGCATCGTAGGAAGCGGAAACGGGGATGTCCATACGGCGGTTGCCGCCCACGGAGTAGTTGACAATGTCAGCGGTGAGCATTGTGCTGTTGGGAATATAGACGGTCTTGTTGTCTGCGGTGATCAGGCAGGTATAGGCCATACCCACATCCTTGACAGTGCCGCTCTGTCCGTCCACTTCAATAAAATCGCCTGCGCTGAAGGGATCAGTGTACAGCAGAGTAAAGCCGCCGATGATGTTGGTCAGCATATTCTGCAGAGCCAGAGAAACTGCTAAGGTAGCGACGCTGGCCAATGCTACGATGCCGGTTACATCAATGCCGATGGAAGAAGCCAAAATCAAACCCAGCAGAATATACAGCATAGTCTTGACAAGGGTACGGATCAGACCGTGGGCCGCCTTTTCCAGCTTGGACTTTTCCAATACCTTCTTAACGGCAGTGTTGATAATGCGGATGAGCAGCGAACCCAAAACGGCGATGATGATGACCTTGAAGATCGTGGTCAGCCAAGGGGTGTTGAGCGGCTCCAAAAAGCTAAAAAATTCGTTCCAGTTCATAGAAACAACCTCCTGAAAGTGTAATTATTCTCATTATAACACCAAAATTCGGGAAATCAAGGCGTATCTGAAGGGAATTTAGATTTTCCTCTTTCCTAATGGAAGAAAAAATGTTATAATAGAAACAAGAATAAGGAGGTGTGCTTATGCACAGCATTTTGATTTGTGATGACCAGCCGGATATTGTCAACGCCCTGAAGATATATCTGACCCCGGAGGGGTATCGGCTTTTCGAGGCCTTCAACGGTGCGGACGCGGTGGAAATTATCCGTAACAATGATATTCATCTGGTGCTTCTGGATATTATGATGCCCCAAATGGATGGCATTACCGCCGCCGGCAAGATTCGGGAGATTTCCAATGTTCCCATTATTTTCCTTACCGCAAAATCCGAGACTGAGGATGTGGTGGAGGGACTCAATGCAGGGGCAGATGATTACATCACCAAACCCTTTGCACCGGTGGAGGTACTGGCCCGTGTACGCAGCCATCTGCGCCGCTATGCTGAGCTGGGCGCGCATACTGCTAACGGCAGTGAACTGACGCTGGGCGGTATTACTTTAAACGATCTGACGAAGACCGTAATGGTGGATGGGGAAACAGTTTCCCTCACACCCACGGAGTATAGTATTCTCCGCCTGCTGATGACCCATCCCGGACAGGTTTATTCCACTCAGGCCCTCTATGAAGCGGTGTGGCAGGAAACTGCCATCGGCAGTGAGGGCGCTGTGGCGGTGCATATCCGGCATTTGCGGGAAAAAATCGAGATCAATCCCTCGGAGCCCCGCTACCTGAAGGTGGTGTGGGGTCAGGGCTATAAGATGGAGGGAACAAGCTGATGAAGCATACCGTTGCAACAAAATTCCTTGCCTTTTTTCTGGCAGCCTGTGCTCTGTCTGCAGCATTGATTTGCGGCGGTTATGCTTTGCTGTTGGACCAATACGGTCTGTACGACAGCACTCCGGAAGAAAAAATGGAGCAGTGGTATTGGGCGGTAGGTGAGCCGGTTGCATGGCGTGCGGCCGCCAAACGAACCTCTCAGATTCTGGGTGGCTGTTCCGACGGCCTTTCTGAGCAGCTTTACGGTTTCCTGCCTAATCTGAACAAGGAATACTACTATGTAACCATCCAGCAGGATGGGGTGGTGATTCCTTTGGAGGGCGAACCCATCCAGGGCGGTTATACCTTTGAGTATGCGGTCAAGCCCCGATATGCCCAAATGGTGCGGTTTTATCCCTATAATCCCAATCCTACCACAGATCCGACTACGGATGAAGATGTGGATACGCCTCCGGATACACAACCGGAGGAGCCGGAGAAGGAACCGGATTACGATGAGCGCGTGGACATTCTGGAAGATGGCCAGCAGCTGATTTATGAAGTCAAATATCTGACAGACAGCCCCACCTACACAGTTTCCGTTACCATGGCTCCTGAGGCACTGCAGGAGACCTTCCACGCCAATATGATCGCGATTTTTCCCTATCGAAATACGGTGATCTGGGGAATGGTATTGTCACTGGTCGTTGTGGCAGCAGCGGTAGTGGGCTTGATCTGTGCCGCCGGCCGCAGCCGGGACGGCAGTATTTGCCCCGGCGGTCTGAACCGCCTGCCGCTGGATCTGTATGTTGCAGGCGCAGGCAGTTTGAGCTATCTCTTCGGACACCAGATGTGGCTGATTTATGTGGGTAATAATACCCTGAATTTCCTACAGGCAAGTCTGCTGGTTATGCTGGGTATTTTAATCGGTTTGCTGATCGTTGCAGTGATTTTTGCCCTTGCCGCTCAGATCAAGGCCGGGAACGGCTATTGGTGGAAACATTCCGTACTGGGCCATATTGCAAAAGGCTGTGGCATTTTGCTGAAGAAAATGCCCATCATCGGACAATGGCTGTTGATTATCGGACTACTGCTGATTGCGGCACTGGTATCTTTCCTGCTGTCCGTCGCCAATAACTGGCACTGGGTATGGCTGACGGCCTTTGTGATTAGCGCGCTGGGAAGCCTTGCGGTGCTGGGCTATGGCGGTTGGAGCTTTGCGACTATTGTTACCGGTGCCCGTCGGATGGCCGGCGGCGAACTGGATTACAAGATTCCTACGAATCAACTTCGGGGCAGTTTCCGGGATTGTGCTCAGCAGCTGAACGCTTTGTCTGAGACTACCATTCAGGCAGTGCAAAGTCAGGTGCGTTCCGAACGGATGAAGACAGAGCTGATTACCAATGTCTCCCACGACATTAAGACACCGCTGACATCCATTGTGAATTTTGTGGATCTGCTTAGCAGACCCCACACCCAGGAGGCGGATAAGCAATATCTGGAGGTGCTGTCCAGGCAATCCAATCAGCTGAAAAAGCTGATCGAGGATCTGATAGAGCTGAGCAAGGCCAGCAGCGGTAATCTGCAAGCGCATATTGTGGAGCTGGATCTGACCGAGGCGGTCAATCAGGCGTTGGGTGAATTTGGTGACAAGCTGGAAAAGGCAAAGCTGACACCAGTGTTCAACCGCCCGGAGGAGCGGCCCCTTGTAGCTGCAGACGGCCGGATGACCTGGCGGGTACTGTCCAATCTTTTGAGCAACGCAGTGAAATATGCCACCCCCGGCACCCGGGTGTATGTGGAGCTGGACCGGGTGGAGGATCAGGTACAGCTGTCCATCAAAAATGTATCCAAGGAAGAACTGCGGCTGTCGGCAGATGAGCTGCTGGAGCGGTTTGTCCGGGGCGATGCTTCCCGTAATCGGGAGGGCAGCGGTCTGGGCCTCAACATTGCCAAGAGCCTGATGGAGGTGCAGCACGGTTCCCTGCGGCTGACCCTGGACGGTGATTTGTTTAAGGTGACACTTACCTTCCCGACAACCACCCCTCCGATGGAGAATATATAGGGACCATCGGGGACACCGGTCCCTACACCGCAAAACGCCACAGTTTCCCAATTTGTAATAAGAAAAAGGAGTATATCATGCTCGGATTATTTACAAAAAAAGAAATGGATGTTCACGCAGCAAAGGCCTTTTGGTCTTGGTTTGCTGAAAAAGAGGAGTGGATCGTCAGCACCATCAAGACCAACGGTATGGATGTCGTTTGGGCGGTGGATGCGCAGATCAAGCCTGTTTTCCCGTATTTTAAAAAGGAATTGGAATTTCAGCTGGGATTCAATAATGGGAAAGGCGAATTTTTCTTCTTCCATCTCGGTAACAAAAATCTGATGCGGGATGGGGTGCTTTTTGCAGATATGATGCCGAATGATTTGGCAGAGCGTTGGAAATTTATAATCGAAGAATAGAGGCATCCCCGGCAGAGTGATCTGCCGGGGATGTTGCTGTTAAGAGGACCGTCGGGGACACCGGTCCCTACATAATAATATTATCGGTAGCGGAAGGTGACCGCGGAACGGAGAAAGGAGCCGTCGATTTCCTTGGCATAGTCCAAAACCTGCGTGAAACCGCATTTTTTGTGGATGGATAGGGAAGGGACATTTTTCTTGCTCACATGGGAGTAGATCCGCTGGGGGTACGCCTCCAATACCGCCCGGATGAGCTTTTCGGCATGGCCCCTGCGCCGATGGTCAGGGGCGGTTTCCAAGCCCTCCAACAGCAATCCGTCGTCGTAGGGCTCCAGCCGCAGGGCACTTTTGTAAACCCCATCCTCTTGCCAAATGGCGTAGACCGCACCTTTTACAGGGAAAAAAACCTCTTGCAGATACTGATAGAAGTCCTCCTCCGCCCGATGCAGCTGCTGTCCCTCGGAAAGCTCCGGCCAAAAAAACGCGCCGTTTTCCCGGTTGCCTTCTTCATAGACGGTCATCAATTTCCTAAAATCCAGCTTGCGCAGGCTGTCTGCAAGATAAAGCATTTCCTTTTCCTTCTTTCGTCCCTGTGCATCAAAAATTGCAGAAAGTTTTGTATATAATCTGTGAATAAAGTTTCCATAACACTGCAATTTGGAGCTTCATCCAATAATTATTCACAGTTTCCACAACTTTTTCCACAGGACAAAAATCGTTTTTTGTATTGTCGAAAGGGGTCGAATCGTGGGATTTCCAATAAATTTGTCACAATTTTTACCCTTTTGTGAATGATTATACAAAAACTTTATTCACATATCCAATTTTCTGAAAAATGCAGGAGGCCGGGGAGCCTCCTGCATTTTGCTCAGATTTGCTCGCCTAAGATGGACTTAGTGGCGTAGGCGTTCAGGTGCATATCTGCCACATTGCCGGATTGATACTCATAATAGGCTTGCGCGCCGATCATTGCCGCATTGTCACCGCAAAGACTCAGGGGAGGCATATAGACCGTTGCTCCCAATTTCTCCATTGCCGCCAGTAAATCCGCCCGAATACGGGAATTTGCCGCCACACCGCCTGCAATTGCCACATTTTTCAGACCGGTTTCCTCCACCGCACGCACTACCCGGGGTACAAGTGTATCGGAAACAGCGGCAGAAAAAGAGGCGCAAAGACCGGGAATATCCAGCATTTCACCCACCTGCTCAGCATGATGTATCAGATTCAGTGCGGCAGTCTTCAAGCCGGAAAAGCTCATATCATAGGGGTTTGCACCGGGCTTGCTCCGGGGAAGGGGGTAACGGGTATCATCCCCGTTTTTTGCGGTTTTATCCAGCGCGGCACCGCCGGGGTAGGGCATCCCCAGCACCCGGGCGACCTTATCAAAGCATTCACCGGCCGCATCATCCAGCGTAGTGCCCAGAATCCGCATCTGAGTATAATCTGTGATTTCCGCAATCATCGTATGACCGCCGGAGACCACAAGGCACAAAAATGGCGGCTTCAGGTCGGGATATGCAATGTAATTTGCCGCAATATGTCCCCGGATATGATGCACCGGGATCAGGGGCTTGTCCAGTGCCAAAGCCGCGGCCTTGGCGAAATTCACACCCACAAGCACCGCACCGATCAGGCCCGGTGCGTATGTCACCGCGATGGCATCGATATCCTTGCGTGCCAGACCGGTTTGCTGCAATGCCTGATCGGCAAGGGCGTAAATGGCCTCAATATGCTTCCGGGAGGCAATTTCCGGCACCACGCCGCCGTAGATGCGGTGCAGCTCCACTTGAGATGCGATGCAATCACAGAGGACTTCCCGTCCGTCCCGGACGATGGCCACAGCGGTCTCATCGCAGGAGGATTCTACTGCGAGAATGTTCAAATTGCCAACTCCTTTCGCATAATCAGGGCGTTTTCCTTGGGGCTGCGGTAGTAATTGGGGCGCAGACCCACCTGCGTAAAGCCCAGCTTTTCATAGAGGGCAATGGCAGGGGCGTTGGATTGCCGTACCTCCAGCATCAAATACTTGATACCTTTTTCTCTCAGGGTATCTGTCAATGCCAGCATCAGTTTTTCTCCGATGCCCTGTCGGCGATAGTCGGGATGCACCGCCACATTCATTACATCCGCCGCATCCAGCACACTCTGGGAGCCGATATAGCCGGCAACGGTTTCTCCGTCCAGAGCCACCAGCCAAAGAGAAAGGCGGTTATCAAGCTCCGATGCGATGCTCTTTTCACTCCACGGGTCAGAAAAGCAGAGCTTTTCCATCTCCGCAATTTGGGCGATGTGGGCACTTGTCATATTTTTGATTTCCATCATTTTGCGTCGTACCAGCTCTTTCCGGTTTTTGCCTCAGCAGTCAGGGGTACTGCCAGATGGGCAATGCTTTCCATCTCCCTGCTTACCAAACTGGCTACCTGCGGTGCGATAGTCTCGGGACACTCTACAATCAGTTCGTCATGGACCTGCAGCAGCAGCTTGGCTTCGGGAAATTCCTTCCCCAGAGCCGCATCCACACGGATCATTGCAATCTTGATCAGGTCGGCAGCCGTACCCTGAATGGGACTGTTCAGCGCAATGCGTTCCGCGCCCTGTCGAATCATATAATTACTGGCGGAAATCTCCGGAATATATCTCTTTCGACCGAAAATGGTCTGGGTGAAGCCGGTTTGCTTGGTCTGCTCCACTACCTGCTTCATATACTTGCGCACACCGCTGTAGTGGGAAAGATAGCTTTCGATATATTCCTTGGCCTCCCAGAAGGAAACGCCGATGTCCTCGGAAAGGGAATACTCGGAAATGCCGTAGACAATGCCGAAGTTGACCGCCTTGGCGGCACGCCGCTGCAATGCCGTCACATTCTCCGGGGCAACGCCAAACACCTGCGCAGCCGTGACGGTGTGGATGTCCTGACCATCGATGAAGGCCTTTTGCATCACAGCATCATCGGAGATGTGGGCCAGTACCCGCAGTTCGATCTGGCTGTAGTCCGCGTCCACCAGCACGCAGCCTTCCTTGGGGACGAACATCTTGCGAATCTCCGCACCCAGATCGGTACGCACAGGGATGTTCTGCAGATTTGGATCGGTGGAGGACAGTCGGCCCGTTGCTGTTACCAGATTTTGGAAGGTAGTGTGAATGCGGCCATCGTTACCGATGACCTTCATCAGACCGTCCGCATAGGTGGATTTCAGCTTGGTCAGTACCCGGTAATCCATAATCGCAGGAATGATGGGGTGCTTATCCTTCAGCTTTTCCAGCACCTCCGCGTTGGTGGAGTAGCCGGTTTTGGTCTTTTTCACCGGGGGCAGACCCAGCTTATCGAAGAGCAGCTCGCCCAGCTGCTTGGTGGAATTGATGTTAAAAGTGCCTTCGCTATAGCCAAAGATCAGCTTTTCACATTCCTCGATCCGCTGGGAAAGCATCACACCGAATTGTGCCAGCTGCTGCCGGTCAATGGCAACACCGGCCTTTTCCATCCGGTAAAGCACCGGACACAAGGGCAGCTCAATATCTTGATAAAGGGCAGTCATACCCTGCTTTTCCAATTCCGCAGACAGCACCGGTTTCAGTTGCCAAAGTGCCTCTGCGCAGGCGGCGGCATCCCCGTCGTCTACGGAGGTTCCGAGGAAATTGGTGGCTAGCTTGGAAATGGGATAGTCCGCCGCGGAAGGGTTCAGATTATAGGCCGCAAGGGCGGTATCGAAAGAAAATTCTCCGTAGCACAGCCCCATTTCATCCAGCCGGTGCATTGTGCTCTTCATATCGTGGCAGATGCAGTCTGTGCGGCTCTGCAGACAATCGCAGGCCATAGCTGCCTCCATAGGGGTCATCACATACACGCCCGTTTCCCACGCAATGCCCAAGCTGCCGTCCTCCGCCAGATATACAGCACAGGGCTGTGTTCCCTCGGGGAGTGCATCGCACCTCTGCAGCTTCGTTACCGCAACGGTGACATTTTTCGGTGCTTCTGCCGCAACGCCACGCAGACCGTATTTGTCGATCAGCTTGACAAATTCCAGCTTCTGGAACAGCGCATAGAGCTCCGGCTTATTATAGGGCTGAATAATGGCATCCTTCGGCTCAAAATCAATGGGGGCTTC
>SVLL01000020.1 GCA_015067935.1 Oscillospiraceae bacterium
GTTTTTGATGGCCTCAGCAGATCTATCTGGAGCCTGACAAGACTGCTGAGGCCATCAGCCCGGTGCATCCTGCGATGATCGTGGAAAACAGCTGTGTTGTGGTCACCGGTGAGAGCCTGCTGCAGGCCTTTGACCGTCTGGAAGTGATGGAGTCCACCGCACATTCCATCATTTTGTCCAAGGACATTGGACAGATTGTGCATATCACTGAAGAAGAGGTTCAGGATTTGAAGGTGGCTTTCAAATTGAAGGACTGATGGAGAAAACTATGAAACCCGATGAAATGATGAAAATATTCGAGGAAACCGCCTATGTTCGCATGGGCGGTTCTCCTGAAGAACGGCGTGCAGCTGAATATCTGGTGGCAAAGTGTGCCGAAATCGGTTGCGAAGCAACCATCGAGACCTTTGAGGTCCCTATGGCGACCATTCAGGAAGCGAAGCTTCTGGTAGACGGCGAAGAGATTCCCTGTAAGGGTTATTTGTGCGCGGGCAGTGGGGAAGTGGAGGCACCTCTGTACTACCTGCGTTACGCAGATCCCTACAGCCTCTCCCTTTGCAAGGGCAAGATTGTGCTGATTGACGGTTATCTTGGCTACTGGATGTATCAGGACCTGCTGGAAAACGGTGCTGTCGGATTCATAACCTATGACGGTAACGCCAATTATACCGACAATGACATCGACCAGCGAGAGCTGCGCAGCTATGTGAGCAAGGGCAATAAGATCCTCGGCGTAAATATCAATGCAAAATCTGCCATTGCGCTGATTAAAAGCGATGCTTCCGTGGCTAAAATTATCCTGCAGCAGGATGAATACACCGGAACTTCCCAGAATGTTGTTCTGGATCTGCCCGGAGAACGCCCTGAGTACATTGTTCTGACCGCTCATTACGATTCCACATCACTTTCTCAGGGTGCGTATGACAATATGTCCGGCTCTGTGGGCATTTGGGTGGCAGCAAAGTATTTTGTTGAGCATTCCCATAGCTACGGTCTGCGCTTTATCTGGTGCGGCAGTGAGGAACGGGGGCTTTTGGGCGCAAAGGCATACTGTTCCGCCCATGAGGATGAATTGAAGGACATTGTTCTGAATATCAACCTGGATATGATCGGATGCATTATGGGCAAATTCATCGCCTGCTGTACCACGGAAGAGGCGTTGACCCATTATCTTCGTTATCTGTGCGCAGAGATGGGCTTCGGCATTTCTGTAAAGCAGGATGTGTATTCCAGCGACTCCACGCCCTTTGCAGATAAGGGAATCCCGGCAGTATCGTTTGCCCGGATCGCACCGCCTGCCACTGCAACCATTCACAACAGCTATGACACCGTCGCCTTGATGAAACGCCGGCAAATGGTGGATGACTGTGCTTTTGTTATCCACTTCACGGAGCGGATGGCCAATGCGGCAATGTGTCCCGTTGCCCGGACGATTCCGGACAATATGAAGGAAAAGCTGGATATTTACCTGACCCGTAAGCGTGATAAGAAATAATTCTGGGGGATTAACCGATGAAATTACCAAAACTGCCGAAAATGCAGAAGTTTAAAATTGACCCCTTGGTGATGGCATTTTGCATCCCCTTTGGTCTGCTGCTGGTACTGATGATCCTGCGGCATGTCACGCCCTTTGGTGACAGGTTGTTTCTGTATTCCGATGAATGGCACCAATATTTTCCGTTTTTCAAGGCCTTCCGGCTGGCAATTTTGCGTGGTGACAACCTGCTGTACAGCTGGAATGTGGGTTTGGGTATGGACTATCTGGGGCAGATTTCCTACTATCTGGCATCCCCGCTGAATCTTTTGAGCCTGCTGTTGCCCGATAGCTGGATTTTGACATATTTCACGCTGCTGCAGCCGCTGAAATTGAGCCTTGCCTCTTTGTTTTTTGCCTATTTCCTGAAGAAGCTCTTCGGAAAAAATGATATTTCTATTGCCATTTTCGGCAGTTTTTACGGTCTTTGCGCTTGGGCTATGGGCTACCAGTGGAATATTATGTGGCTAGATAGCTTTGCCTTGCTGCCTTTGGTGGCATTGGGCACAGTCTACCTGCTGCGTGACAAGAAGTTCATTCTATATACTGTCACGCTGGCCATGTCCATTTTGTTCAACTACTATATCGGCTATTTTGTCTGCATTTTCGTTCTGCTGCTCTTTATCTGCTATCAGATCTGCAGATGCAAGAGTTTCAAGGGATTTTTCCTTGATCTTGTACGGATCGCAGCCTTTTCCGTGCTGGCAATCTGTATGACAGCAGTGCTGTCGCTGCCGACAGTTTCCGCCCTCGGAAAAACCTTTTCCAGCTCCAATTCCTTTGATTCCAGCTTTTATATGAACATCGTGCAATACGAAAATTATGAGGTTGCACGAGAAGCATGGCTGGCCTTTGATATTGCCAAAGAAACCGGCGAAACAACGATCTGGCTGTGGTTCGAAGCGGTTGGAAAGACGATTTTGCCGCTGCTGGACGGTATGGGGCAGGTTGCCGGCAATACAGCCGGCGGCTTGAAGCCTACCTTTCTGGACGGTCTGCCCAATGTATACTGCGGCGTTTTTACGCTGTTTTTGGCAGTTTTGTTCCTGATGGCCGGAAATGTGAAGCTTCGTGACCGCATCTGCTGCATTGCTATGCTGATGTTTTTGTCTGTCAGCTTTGTTATGCGCGGTCTTGACTATGCGTGGCACGGCTTCCATTTCCCCAATATGATCCCCTTCCGGTTCAGCTTCATTTTCTCCTTTGTGATGCTGTATATGGCATACCGGGCCTATCTGGTCCGGCACCGTTTTAAGCTGCTGCATTTCATTTTGGCCGGTGTGCTGACCGTTGAAATGTTCCTGCTGTATCGGAATATCGAAACAATTCCCCCTGCCATCGCTTCTGCAGGGGATGTGATCACGAATATTTTCCGGGCGATTGCGGGTGTTGCATCGGGTAACGGCGAGGCGACGAACAATGCCCTTCAAATTCTTAAAGGGTTGTACCAAACCCATATTGACGCGTATATTTTCCTGTTTTATAATGCCTTCTTCTTCATCGTCTATTTCCTTTTGCTCCTGGTGCCCCGTTGCCACAAAAGCCCCAACAAAAAGCCCACTTGGGAGGAAAAGAAGAAGCTGGCTCTGTCTGTGCGGAAGAAGCGCAGCATTGCATCCACCGTTCTGCTTGCGGTGATGCTTTTCGAGCTTGCAGCCAATCTGGTCAGCTTTGATCACTTCTATTCCTACACCAGTGCCACCAATTATCCCAAGGGTACGGAGTATACCGCATCCATGATCCGATATATGAAGGAACGGGAGGATTCCCTGTTCTATCGGGCGGAAACTGCGTACACCCAGACCCTTAATGACGGTGCGCTGAATGATTACAACGGTATTTCCATTTTCTCAAGTGCCACCAATGTGACAACTACACGCTTTATGACCGCTTTGGGTTTTTCCGGACAGGATAACTGGAACCGCTTCTATCACGAGAACGGCTCGCCGGTTGCAAATCTGTTCCTTAACCTGAAGTATATGATCGAACGGGAAGGTAAGCCCGTCGGCAATGCCTACTTTGATTATGTGCATCACTACGGCGACACCTATCTGTACGAAAATAACGCTTATCTTCCCCTTGGTTTCCTTGCACAATCCAACTTGGGTAAAGTTGAGCTGGAAATGTCGTCAAAAAATGCCATTTACAATCAGAACCTGCTGTTCAGTGCGGCAACCGGAATTGTGGATGATGTGTGGCAGCGTGTACCGGACAGCTGGCTGCAGACCCGAGGCGAAAATGTAGAAATCACCTACAACGGTGCTAACGGTCTCCGGTATTACAACACGACCAACGGCGGTTATTTGATCTACAGCTACACGATTGGCGCAGAGGGTTTGCTGTGTATTGATACAGCCACCAAGTCCAATACCTTCTATGCCTATAAAAACGGAGAATATCTGTTCAGCGACGAATTGACATTGCCGCAGACTTATGCCATTTGTCAGGTGAAGCCCGGGGATCTTGTGGAGATCCGGGTCTATTGCCCACCGGGAGAAACCAGCGATATGCAGCTGCAGGCAGCTGTGCTGAACGAGGAGATTTTCCGTTCCGGTTATGAAATCCTCAATAACTCGACCCTGCATCTGACAGAGTTCTCCAACACCCGGGTGGAAGGCACGATTATGTGTGACCGGAAGGGATTACTGTATACCTCCATTCCCTTTGACAAGGGCTGGTCCGCCTATGTGGACGGAGAAAAGGTGGATATTATCCCCGTTGGCGGGGCTATGTGCAGCATCGAAATGGAGGCCGGCCTGCATCGGGTTTGGTTCGTTTATGAGAATCCTTCGTTTACCTATGGCCTGATCATTACCACCTTCAGTGTGGTGCTGTTCCTTGGGCTCGTGTATCTGAATGACCGACAGCGGTGGAACGAACGGGCAAGCAAGCTTATCGAGAAGCTCAAAGGTCTGAAAAAGAAATAAAATAACACCCCGTAGAATTTCAATTCTACGGGGTGCGACTTTATTCATCACAGCCGAGCTTTTCTTTTGCCAGATACACAGGTCTTTGCTTACTCTGTTCGAAGGACCGGCCTACATATTCGCCGATGATGCCAATGCACAGCAGCTGCATACCGCCCAGAAGCAGTATCAGCACGATTATAGTAGCGTAGCCGGGCACATCAATGCCTACGATCAGCTTTTGGAGAATCACAACAAGCAAATAAATCATAGAGGCTGCAGCTGTCAGACAGCCCAGATAGGTCGCCAGCCGGAGGGGACGCGTGGAAAAGCCGATGATGCCGTCAATGGCGTAATTGGTAAGTTTGGCAAAATTCCATTTGGAGGTTCCGGCAGCACGCTCACAGGCCTGATAGGGGATATAGTGGGTCTTGTAACCAACCCAAGCAAAGATGCCCTTGCTGAACCGGTGATACTCCGTCAGCTGCAGGATGCTCTCAGCAACACTGCGGCGGAAGGTGCGGAAGTCGCTGGCGTCCCGGTGCAGGTTTACATCGGAGAGCTTGTTGATGAGGTTATAAAAGCACTTCTTGAAGAAAGACAAAACCTTGCTCTCGCCACGACGGTCCTGATAGGCGGCAACCATATCGAAATCATTGTGTTCTTCCAGAAAGGCAACCATATCCCGAACGATCTCCGGACGCTGCTGCAGATCGGCATCGATCAGCGCGAGGTACTCTCCGCTTGCGTGCTGAAGTCCGGCATAGATGCCTGCTTCCTTGCCGAAATTGCGGGAGAAGGAAATGACCTTCATAGGGGTAACGGTTTCTCTGTAGAGCTTTTTGAGATTATGCAGAGTAGCGTCCCGGCTGCCGTCATCCACGAAGACCAGTTCGTAATCATAGCCGCAGCCTTCAAAAGCCGACACAACTGCATCGTGAAAGGCAACAATATTTTCTGCCTCGTTATAGCAGGGGACAATAAGCGATAGCTTCATAAATTCAACTCCCAAAGGTAATCTTTTCTTATTATAACAGATTTCCCTAAGCCGTCAAGGCTAATACACAGGATAAATTTGAAAATATTGTTGACAGATTGCCATAAATGTGGTAATTTATCGTAGATAAAAGCACAGATGAAGAGGTTTTCAGCCCGATCCTGGCAGAGAGTGGACGGTTGGTGTGAGTCCATAGGATAGCCTGAAATGGTCGCTTCGGAGCTTGCTTCCTGAAACCGAGTAGGGAAGTGCGGGTCTGCCCGTTACAGCAGTTTAAGTGTCCGATTTATCGGAAATTCAGGTGGTACCGCGGAAAATGTGTATTTTCGCCCTGAGGATGATTCCTCAGGGCGTTTCTTTTTGAAAGGAGAACAATATGGCAAGAGAATTACCAAAGGTCTACGAACCGCAGCAGGTAGAAAGCAAGCTTTACGCAATGTGGGAGGAAAAGGGCTATTTCCGCCCGCAGGGCAAAGAGGGCAGCAAGCCCTTTACCATTGTAATGCCGCCCCCCAATGTCACCGGTCAGCTTCACATGGGTCACGCAATGGACGCAACATTGCAGGATACCCTGATCCGCTTTAAGCGTATGCAGGGCTTTGATGCACTGTGGCTGCCCGGTGTTGACCACGCAGGCATTGCTACACAGATCAAGGTTGAGGAAGAGCTGCGCAAGGACGGTCTGACCCGTTACGATCTGGGCCGCGAAAAGTTCCTTGAAAAGGTCTGGGACTGGAAGCACAAGTACGGCAACCGCATTGTTGAGCAGCAGAAGAAGCTTGGTGCGTCCTGCGATTGGGAGCGTGCCCGTTTCACTATGGACGAGGGCTGCTCCAAGGCAGTGCGTGAGGTCTTTGTTTCTATGTACGAAAAGGGCCTGATCTACAAGGGCAGCCGGATCATCAACTGGTGCCCTCACTGCGTTACCGCCCTTTCCGATGCTGAGGTGGAATATGTGGATAAGCCCGGTCATCTGTGGCATATCCGTTATCCCCTGACCGACGGCAGCGGTGAGGTGATCGTCGCTACCACCCGTCCCGAAACAATGCTGGGTGACTCCGGCGTTTGTGTCAACCCCAACGACGAGCGGTACACTGCAATCGTCGGCAAGACCGTCATTCTGCCCTTGGTCAATAAGGAAATCCCCATCGTCGCCGATGACTATGCCGAAATGGAATTCGGTACCGGCTGCGTGAAAATGACCCCTGCTCACGATCCCAATGACTTTGAAGTCGGTCTGCGGCATAATCTGGAAGTCATCCGTGTGTTGGATGATAACGGTAAGGTCAACGAGCTGGGCGGTAAGTATGAAGGCTTGGACCGTTATGAAGCAAGAAAGCAGATCGTTGCCGATCTGGAGGCCGGCGGTTATCTGGTGAAGATCGATGAGCACGCGCATAATGTTGGCACCTGCTATCGCTGCCACAATGATGTGGAACCCATCATTTCTGCACAGTGGTTTGTAAAGATGAAGCCTCTGGCTGAGGAAGCCATCCGTGTGGTAAAGGAAGGGGAGACCAAGTTTGTACCCGACCGTTTCAGCAAGACCTACCTGAACTGGATGGAAAATGTCCGGGATTGGTGTATCTCCCGTCAGTTGTGGTGGGGCCATCAGATTCCCGCATGGACATGCGCCGACTGCGGTCATATCACCGTTTCCCGTGAGGATGCCTGCACTTGCGCCAAGTGCGGCAGCACAAATATCGAGCGTGATCCTGATGTGCTGGATACTTGGTTCAGCTCCGCTCTGTGGCCCTTTGAGACACTGGGTTGGCCTGAAAACACCGCTGATCTGTCCCGTTTCTATCCCACCGATGTGCTGGTCACCGGTTATGATATCATCTTCTTCTGGGTTGCCAGAATGATCTTCTCCGGCTGTGAGCATGTGGGCAAGACCCCCTTCCACACCGTTCTCATCCACGGCTTGGTTCGCGACGATAAGGGCAGAAAAATGTCCAAGTCTCTGGGCAACGGCATTGATCCTCTGGAGATGATCGAAAAGTACGGCTGCGATGCTCTGCGTATGAATATGGTCACCGGCAACTCTCCCGGTAACGATATGCGCTTCTATGTGGAGCGTTGTGAGGCAATGCGTAACTTTGCCAACAAGCTCTGGAACGCCAGCCGCTATGTCATGATGAATCTGGCCGATGATGCCGTTAATTGTCTGCCTGCTTTGGACAAGCTGGAAATTGCCGACAAGTGGGTGCTTTCCAAGCTGAACAACCTGATTGCAGAAGTCACTGAGAATATGGATAAGTATGAGCTGGGCGTTGCCGTTCAAAAAATCTATGACTTCATTTGGGATACCTACTGCGACTGGTATATCGAGCTGACCAAGGCCCGTCTGTACTCCGAGGACGCAGACCGCAAGCAGACTGCTATTCAGGTATTGGTGTATGTACTGGATCAGATTCTGCGTCTGCTGCACCCCTTTATGCCCTTTATCACTGAGGAAATCTGGCAGAGCCTGCCTCACGAAGGTGACGCCCTGATCGTTGCCGATTGGCCTGTGTACCGTGAGGACTTGGCATTCAAGGCAGAAGAAAACAGTATGGAATCCGTGATGGATGCCATCCGCGCCATCCGTAATCGCCGCACCGAAATGAATGTGCCGCCCTCCAAGAAGGCAGCTCTGTTCATTCTGGCTAATGATCCCAAGGTCTTTGTGGAAGGCGAGGGCTTTATGCAGCGTCTGGCTTATGCCGATACTGTAACCTTGCTGGACAAAGAGCCCGAGAATCTGGACGGCATGATCACCTGCGCCACCTCCGATGCCAAGCTGTATATCCCTATGGGTCAGCTGGTGGATGTGGCCAAGGAGCTGGAGCGCATCGGTAAGGAGCTGGAGAATCAGCGCAAATTCCTTGCAAGTCTGGAAGCAAAGCTCAGCAATGAAAAGTTCGTTTCCAGAGCCCCTGAGGTTGTTGTTGCCGCTGAGCGTGAAAAGGCACAGAAGACCCGCGATCTGATTGCCAGCCTTGAGCAGAGCGAAGCTGCAATGAAGAAAATCTGATTGCTTTTGAATCTCCCACACAAAAATGTGTGGGAGATTTTTTATTCTTCTGATTCCGACGGCAAAAGCCATCGGAACTTTTTTATACTATAGCTGCAAAATACACAAGGAGGAGTAACCATGCAATTTACAAGTTTTCTGGATAGCGGTCGTCTTACAGTCGCGCTAACCGGGGAAATCGATCACCATTGTGCGAAGAATTATATTCAAGCCATTTCCGGAAAAATCGAAGCCTATACCCCGGAAGTGTGCGTGCTGGATTTCCGGGAGGTTACCTTTGTGGATTCCTCCGGAATTGCAGTTGTAATTAACGCCCTGCGGGGAATGAGCCAAATTGAAGGGAAATTGGTCCTTACCGGTATCTGCGAACAGCCAATGCGCGTATTCCGGGCATCCGGGATTGATAAATTAGTGGAAATTAAGGAGGCAGTATGATGAAATTTGAAAACTATATGGTGCTGGAGTTTCCCAGCCGATCCACCAATGAGGCTTTTGCCCGTTCGGCAGTGGCCTGCTTTGCATCTCAGATGGACCCCACCTTGGAGGAATTGGGGGATATCCGCACCGCAGTCTCCGAGGCGGTGACAAACTGTATTGTACACGCCTATCCCCAAGACCTTGGCTTGATCACCCTTCGCTGCAGGATATTAAAGGATAATATTCTGGACATTGTGGTCAAGGATCAGGGAATCGGGATCCCGGATATTGAGCAGGCAATGCGTCCGATGTTCACAACCGGTGGCACAGACCGCAGCGGTATGGGCTTTACCATAATGGAGAGCTTTATGACCTCCTTTGAGATCAAATCGGCACCAGGGAAGGGAACTACCGTACATATGCGCCGCAGGCTCCAGAAACGCAAATGAGCCGACTTGAGGAATTGATTGCCCTTGCGCAAAAAGGAGATAGGGAAGCCTCTGAGGCCCTCATAACGGAAAATTCCGGCCTGATCTGGTCGGTGGCGCGGAGGTATCTGGGTCGCGGCGTGGAAGGGGACGATCTGTACCAGCTGGGATGTCTGGGCTTTCTGAAAGCGGTTGAGGGCTTTGATACGGAATACGGCACTCAGTTTTCCACATACGCTGTGCCGAAGATTTCCGGTGAAATCCGTCGCTTTCTTCGGGATGATGGGGCGGTAAAGGTTTCCCGAACCATCAAAGAGCAGGCAACTGCCATCAAAATTGCCAGAAGTCAGCTGACAAATTCTCTGGGCAGAGAACCGACTGTGTCGGAGATATCCCAGCAGACAGGCTTCACGCCTGAAGAAATTGCTCTTGCAGAAACGGCAACCGCCGCCACAGAGTCTATTCAGCGTGAGACAGGTGAAGACGGCTTTTCGCTGGAAGATGTGCTGACAGATACGCAGACAGAGGATTCCTTGGTGGAAAAGATTTCTTTACGGCAGGCCATTGCGATGCTGCCGGAACGGGAACGCACAGTAATTCAGCTGCGTTATTTCCACGGCCTGACCCAGGAGCGTGTAGCCCGCGTGATGGAGGTCAGCCAGGTGCAGGTTTCCCGGATTGAAAAGAAGGCACTTGGCAATTTGAGAAACTTGATGAATTAGCTCTTTACCTTTTTGCCTAAATGCGGTATAATTAACCTATCACACAGAGATAGGGTGCAGTTATGACACAGCAGATGATGAACCGCTTTCTAACTGCCCGACGCAAGTACATTGCCGGGCAGTTTTCCGATTTAAATCCCATGCAGCAGCAAGCCGCTCTGACCACAGAGGGGCCGCTTTTGCTGCTTGCCGGTGCCGGCAGCGGCAAAACAACGGTGCTGATCAACCGGATTGCCAATCTGATGCTGTACGGCTGCGGCAGCGACCCTTCCGTTAAGGATATTCCGGACACCGTAACGGAAGAAGATGTGCTGTTTTTGGAGCAGCTGGGGGAGGAGGCAACAGAGTTTGAACGCCATCGGGCAGATTATCTGTGTGCTGTGCGTCCTGCCGTGCCGTGGAGCATCATTGCGATTACCTTTACCAACAAGGCGGCAGGGGAGCTGAAGGAACGGCTTGCGGCTCGGCTGGGGGATGCTGCACAGGATGTTTGGGCAATGACCTTCCATTCCGCCTGCTGCCGGATACTGCGCAAGGATATCGAGCGGCTTGGGTATAGCCGGAGCTTTACCATCTATGATACGGACGATTCTGCCCGTATTATGAAGGAAATTCTGAAGGATATGGGCTTGGATGACAAGACCTTCCCGGCGAAATATGTGCTTGGTATCATCAGTAAAGAAAAGGACCGGATGATCACACCGGATATGATGCTTGAACGAGCGGAGGAAGTGGGCGACCTGCGCATTCTACCCATTGCCAAAGCTTACAAAAAGTACCAGAAGAAACTCAAAGAGAACAATGCGGTTGATTTCGATGACATTATTCTGCTGACCGTTAAGCTTTTGCAGGAAAATGAGGATATCCGCACCTATTATCAGCGTAAATTCCGATATGTGCTGGTGGATGAGTATCAGGATACCAACCATCTGCAGTACCTGCTTACATCCTTACTGGCCGGCGGCTATGAGAATATCTGCGTGGTGGGTGATGATGACCAGAGTATTTACCGCTTCCGCGGCGCGACAATTGAGAACATTCTGGACTTTGAAAAGCAATATCACTCTGCCCGTGTTATTCGTCTGGAGCAAAATTACCGCTCCACGCAGGCAATTTTGAATGCGGCAAACTCAGTAATCGTTCATAACCGCGGCAGAAAGGGCAAACGCCTTTGGACCGCCAACGGTGCCGGTCAGCCGGTTACGGTGTACGAAGCCTCCGACGAACGCTCGGAAGCAAAATATATTGCTAACCAAATTTTAAAGAACTATAATGGTCGCAATCTATCGGATTTTGCAATTCTATATCGCACTAATGCACAATCCAATGCAATCGAACAAGCATTTAAAATTGTACGAACTGACAAACTTCCGCGCGGTATCCCATACCGTGTTATCGGCGGCACGCGATTCTTCGATCGGGCGGAAATTAAAGATATGCTGGCATATTTGTGCGTCATCAATAACCGCACAGATGATCTGCGGCTGAACCGGATCATCAACAACCCTCCCCGGGGTCTGGGCGCGAAGTCCATCGAAACCGCCCAACGGCTTGCAGATGCCGAGGGCCTGCCCTTGTACGAAGTGCTTGCCCATCCGGGCAGCTATGCACCTCTTGAAAAGATTGTCGGTAAACTGAAGGCCTTCACAACCCTCATCGACGGCTTGGAGACACTTTTGGATGAGGGAATGTCCCTGCCTGAGTTCTATGAAGAGCTGATGCTCCGCACCGGTTATGTGGAGATGCTGCAAAAGAAGGAAACCGAGGAGAACAAAACCCGGCTGGAGAATGTCCGGGAATTAAAGTCCAGTATACTTGCCTATGTTGAGAACGCAGAAATGCCGACCTTGGCAGGTTTCTTGGAGGAAATTGCCCTTTATACTGACATCGAAGAGTATAACGACGGCGATGACGCGGTTGTGATGATGACGATGCATGCCTCCAAGGGTCTGGAATTTCCGCATGTGTTTCTTGTGGGCTTTGAAGACGGTCTGTTTCCCGGAATGAAGACCATAGGAGATATGGAGGAGATGGAGGAGGAGCGTCGGCTTTGCTATGTGGCAATCACCAGAGCAAAACACAGCCTGACCATCACTCACGCCCGGCAGAGAATGCTCTACGGGCGTACCACGCCCGCAATGGGCTCCAGATTCCTGCGGGAGCTGCCGCAGGACGAGATTCTGAAAAAGGGCGGATTTGTCGCGCCCACACCCCGTTATGACTATCACGACACAGAGGGCTACTACCCACGACCGGCAGGGGAGTGGAAGGCTCCGAAATCTGCCTATGTGACCAAGCCGGCTGCGCCATCCAAGCCGATTCCCGAGTTCAACAAGGGAGATATGGTCAGCCACGCGGCTTTTGGCAGGGGTATGGTCCTGTCCGTTATGAAAATGGGCGGTGATGCCCTGCTTGAGATCGCTTTCGACCAGATCGGCACAAAGAAGCTTATGGCAAGAACCGCTTCAGCACATATGAAAAAACTGTAATAATTTATATATCCGCGGCATAGCCTAACAAGAGGTGATGCTATGCCGCGATTTTTAAGAAAACTACTGGGTTTGCTGATCTTCACGGTGGTGGTCGCCACACTGCTGCTGATCCTTTTCCGCATAAAGTTCCACGGCACGATCCGCTCTCTGGCGGAAACGCAGGTGAAAAACACTACCTCTGACCTTATCAACGATGCCATTGACCGACAAATTGATGTGGGCAATATACAGTATGACCGCATCGTCTATTTCGAAAAGGATCTGAACGGCAAAATTACGGCTCTTAAGACCAATATGAGCGAGGTCAACCGACTGAAAACCAGCATTCTGAACATTATCAACGATGAAATACTTGCTATGGACACAACGGATTTAGGTATCCCCATCGGCAGCCTGATCCTGCCGGAAATGATGTCCGGGAAAGGTCCGCAGATTCCCGTGCAGATCCTGTCCATCAGTAATTCCGATGCCGGCTTTGAAAGCTATTTTACCCAAGCCGGTATCAACCAGACATTGCAAAAGCTTACTATGGTCATCAGCGTGGATGTGGCCATATTAGTGCTTGGAAAAGCAGAGAACTTTACCGTATCCAGTCAGGTAGTGGTGGCTGAAACCATCATTGTCGGGCAGGTACCGGATACTTTACTACAAGGCGGTGGCTTCATTGGAGGCAAAACAGAGAATTGATGAATTGGTGAAGATCCTGAACGAGGCAAATTATCTTTACTATGTGCAGGATAACCCCACAATGCCGGACTTTGAATATGACCGGCTGCTGCGGGAATTAGAGAATCTGGAAGCGGCAAATCCCGCACTTTTGCGGGCAGATTCTCCAACCCAACGGGTGGGCGGCGAAGCAGTATCAAAGTTTGAAAAGGTGACCCATCCTGTGCCGCTGATGAGTCTGCAGGATGTGTTTTCTCCGGCGGAACTGCGTGAATTTGTAGAAAAGACACTGGAGAGCTATCCGGATTCTGCTTTCTCCGTAGAGCCGAAGATTGACGGTCTATCCGTTGCATTGGAATATGAAAACGGACAATTTGTCCGTGGCGCGACCCGTGGCGACGGTGTGGTAGGCGAGGATGTCACGGAGAACCTGAAGACCATTCCTTCGATTCCAATGCGTTTGGAAAACGCACCTGCGCGGCTGATCGTTCGGGGTGAAGTGTTTATGCCCAAAAAGAGCTTTGAGGCACTGAACGCCCGCCAGGAGGCTGAGGATAAGCCTCTGTTTGCCAATCCCCGGAATGCAGCTGCAGGCAGCCTGCGTCAACTGGATCCCAAGATCGCCGCCCAGCGGAAATTGGATATTTTAATCTTCAATGTGCAACTGGCCGAGGGCATAGAATTTGAAAATCATCAGCAATCTCTGGACCTGCTGCGTGCACTGCGTTTTAAGGTCATTGAAAATGCACTGCTTTCTGATGCTGACGAGATTATCGATTATGTGATGTCCATCAATGAGAACCGAGAAAGGCTTACATGTGATATAGACGGTGCGGTGGTGAAGGTGAATGATCTGGCACAGCGTACCCGGATGGGAAGCACCGCCAAATGCCCCAAATGGGCAGTTGCATACAAGTACCCCCCGGAGATCAAGCCTACCGTTGTAGAGGACATTGTGGTGCAGGTTGGAAGAACCGGTGTGCTCACACCCAAGGCAGTAGTGAAGGCGGTTCGTCTGGCCGGCACAACGGTCACCAACGCCACGCTCCATAATCAGGATTTTATCTCCCAGCGGGATATTCGCATCGGTGACACCGTCCTGATCCGCAAGGCCGGCGAGATCATCCCTGAAATTCTGGAGGTGGATTTCTCCAAGCGCAATGCGGATAGCGCACCCTACCATTTGCCCTGCAGCTGTCCTGTGTGCGGAGCACCTACGGCAAAGGATGAAGACGGTGCATTTTTGCGCTGTACAGGTGCGGGATGTCCCGCACAGCTTAGTCGCAATATTACCCATTTTGTCAGCCGGGATGCTATGGATATCGAGGGATTTGGCAGTGCCATTGTGGACGGACTGATTGAAAAAGGACTTTTAAAATCAGCCGCTGACATTTATTATTTGAGTCTTGAGGACATGAAGAGCCTATGGCAGAAGGGTGAGCTGGCCGCTGCCAAGCTGATTGCAGCCATTGAAGCCAGCAAGGAACAGGATTTGTCCCGGCTGATCTTTGCCCTTGGTATCCGCCAGGTAGGCAGCAAAACCGGCAAGGTGCTTGCATCTCAATTCGGTTCTTTGGATGCGCTGATGCAGGCGAGCGAAGAGGAGCTGACTGAGGTGCCGGATGTGGGCGCGGTGACGGCAAAGAATATTGCACAGTGGTTTTCACAGCCCCAAGCCCGGCATATGATCGAAAAGCTGCGGCAGGCCGGCCTTAATTTTGAAAGCAAGCGCACAATAACGGATGCCCGCTTTGCCGGAATGACCTTTGTGCTGACCGGCGCGCTGAGCAAATTCACCCGGGAAGAGGCAACAGAAAAGATCGAGCTGTTTGGCGGCAAGGCATCCGGCTCTGTGTCTAAAAAGACCACCTATGTGGTTGTAGGTGAAAACGCCGGCTCCAAGGAACGCAAGGCAAGAGAGCTGGGAATTCCGATTCTTTCTGAGGACGATTTTCTTGCCATGATCCAGTAAAAGCGATAGGTGTACCGTTTGCACGGTACACCTATTATTTTATCAAATTCTATTGACTTTACCACCCCTCTGCGATATACTAACGGCGTTGGCAAATACCGAATTTTCTCAATTCAGGAGGGATATTTATGGAAAGACCAATGCTGAATCATTTTCATAATTATCAGGAGATTTGCGACTATCTCTTCGCTGCTCAGAAGGCATATCCGGACCTGATGAAGCTGAAATCTCTTGCAAAAACCGGCGAGGGTCGGGACATCTGGTGTGTTACCTTGTCAAAGGGCGGTGACCCGGATTCCAAGCCTGCTTTTTATGTGCAGGGCGGCATTCACGCCCAAGAGGGTATGGGTATTACCTGCAGTCTGAACTTTCTTTGGACGGTTTTGGAGCAGAATGCGCAGATTCTTGAAAATGTCACAGTATACATACTGCCGTGTGTGAACCCTGACGGCTCTGACCTTTGTGTGCGTTCCGGTCTGTCCCTTCGTTCCAAGCTGCAGCGGATCGACGGTGTTGACAATGGCATCGTGCCTCAGGATCTTGACGGCGACGGTAAGATCCTCTTTATGCGCCGGGAAAACCCCAACGGCTATTATGTCCAGTTACCTGAATGCGGTGATGTTCTGGTGCCGCGCAGAGCAGGTGACAAAGGACCTTTCTACGATATGTTCATTGAGGGTATCGTGGAGAATTATAACGGTGGTGAGCTGAAGCGTGGCTATCGGGATCTGGACTTTAACCGCCAGTATGCTGCCGGTTGGGTCAATAACCCGAATGCCGGCGATTTCCCCGGTAACCATACGGAGCCCAGCACCATTATGCGTTTTCTTTCCACTCACTCTAACATCTTTATGATGATGGATGTACACTGTGGTACGAGAGCACTGATTTACAGCGTTCCCGGCAATATTCAGGATAATCGGTTCTTCCGCAACCTGGCTATGCTTGGTAACAAGATCACCGGCATTGAAGCGGTTGCCGGTAACCGCTACGGTAAGCCTTCCGATGTTCCGCCCTCCAACAGTATGGGCACGAACCGCGACTACTGTAACGATGCACTCGGCATTCCCACGCTGACGGTGGAGCTGGGCAACGGCTATAATTCCTTGGGCATGGCTGCCACCGAAATTTTCAACGCTCCCCTTTATGAGCGTGAGCTGATTTCCAAAATCGTTGCTATGCACGCGGCAAAGGGAAAGACCGTGGCCTATCCTTGGAAAAAGGTCAAGCATCCGCAGCTGGGTGAGGTTGAAGTGGGCGGCCGTGACTATCACGATGCCTACTTTATGGATGCCGATGATATGCTGGAACTTCTGCCCAAGGTTGCGGATTTCTTCCTGCAGGTGGTGGATATGGTTCCTGTACTGAATTTTACCCATCTCACCTGCGATGCAGTTGGCGAGGATATTTACCGCATCCGTGCCGGCATCGTTAATAACGGACAGCTCTATACACGGATTCTGCACGGTGCAACCGGTTACCACGCCACCCGGGATAATATCGATTTCAAGCTTGAGGGTGCGCAGGAGATCCTGAGCCGCAGCGGTGCTGAATCCATTAAGGCTCTGGAATCGCTGGATACTGCCGGTGCGGAATGGTTTATACGCGCCAAGTCCGGCGATAAGCTCACAGTAAAGGCAACCTTCCCCAAGGCAGTAAATGCCGTTGCAGAAATCATTGTGCCCTGAATCATAAAGGAGAGAATATATTATGAAAAAACCGATTTTGAATCATTTTTATAACTACGCAGAGATTTGCGATTTCCTGAAGTCTGCGCTAGCTGACCACTCCGATGTGATGCGTCTTGAATCCCTCGCCAAGACCGAGGGTGGCCGCGACATTTGGTGCGTTACTCTTTGCAACGGTGGTAAACCCGAGGATAAGCCTGCATTCTATGTACAGGGCGGCATCCATGCCCAGGAGGGTATGGGCATCACCTGCAGCCTCAACTTCCTGTATACGGTTCTGGAAGAGCATCGTGAGATGCTGGATCAGCTGACAGTTTATATCCTGCCCTGTGTCAACCCCGACGGCTCTGATCTGTGCGTTACCACCGGTGTTCAGGTCCGTTCCAAGCTGGAGCGCGTTCCCGGGCTTTCCAATGCCGTTATTCCGCAGGATCTGGACGGTGACGGTAAGATCCTCTTTATGCGCTGGGAAGATCCCAACGGCTACTATGTTGACCTTCCTGAGTGCGGCAATATGCTGGTGCATCGCAGAGCAGGGGACAAGGGTCCTTTCTACAGTATGATTACGGAAGGTATCGTTGAGAACTATGATGGCGGTCAGCTGCAGTGGGGTTATCGGGATCTGGACTTTAACCGTCAGTACGGCGTTGGCTGGAAGAACAACCCTAACGGCGGCGATTTCCCCGGCAATCATATTGAACCCCGAACGATTATGAAGTTTATGTCCAGCCATCCCAATATCTATATGATTATGGATGTGCACTGCGGCACCCGCGCACTGATCTACGCGACTCCTTCCAATATTCAGGATGCCCGTCTGTTCCGCAAGCTGGCATTGATGTGTCAGGATATGACCGGTATCGAGGCCATCACTGACGATGATTATGCGCGCCCTGAGGGCTATCCTCCGTCAAATCTGAGGGGCCACATTGATGATTATACATATGAAGCTTTGGGCATTCCGGCCGTAACGGTGGAGTTGGGCAACGGCTATAACTCTCTGGGTATGCCTTCCCGTGAGGTCTTTAATGCAGATCTTTACGAGCGTGAACTGATGAGCCAGATCGTTGCTATGCACGCAGCAAAGGGCAGAACTCTTGCGCAGCCTTGGAGAAAGGTAAAGCATCCCCAGCTGGGTGAGGTCGAAATCGGCGGCCGCGACTTCCACAACGCATATTTTATGGACCCCGACGATATGCTGGAGCTGCTTCCTAAGGTCGCGGATTACTTCCTCGAAGCCTCTAAGCTTGTTCCCGTTCTGGAGTTTACCAATGTCACCTGCGAGCACATGGGCGGAGATGTTTACCGTGTTCGTGCCGGTATTATCAACAATGGTCAGCTGAATACCAATCTTCTGTATGGTGCAACCGGCTACCATGCAGTGCGTGACAGCATCAAATTCAAGCTTGAGGGTGCAGCAGAAATTTTGAACGAAAAGAAGACCTTCTCCGTCAAGTCCCTTGACCCCCTTGCCACAACCGATGTTGAGTGGTTTATCCGGGCAAATGCCGGTGACGAACTGACCGTTAAGGCCACATTCCCCAAAGCAGTCAATGCAGTGCAGACGGTTGTCGCTCCCTGAATGTAATAGCAAAAGCAGCGGAAGAAATTCCGCTGCTTTTACTTATAAACTGAAATCCTCATCATCGTATTTGCCGAAATCAAGTGCTTTCGGTTTGCTGGGAATCCGCTTCAGGGGGTCATAGTTGAAGCTCCGGCATTTGCAATCCGCTTCTACCACGCCCTTTTTTGCGCATGCAACCGTACCGTCGCGGAGCATTGTGCCATAATAGCAATATGCGCAATTTTTCTCCATTTTACGAAACATAATCCTGCCGCCTTCCGAACTTGATGGCTTGATTATACATCAATTTTCAGCGGATTTCCACCCCTAATTTTACCCTTGCTATGTGCCGGTATCAAAAAAAGGACGAAAGCGCAAATCAACAGAAGATAAATGGGAGGGGAAAGAATAACCCTCTCATCGTTGCTGAGCAGTATACACTGTATAAAATAGCTGAGCACTATACTGATAAATGCCTGAAGAAGCTTTCCCGGCAAATACCGACCAAGTCCCAGTTTTCCGGTTACAGAAATGGTCTGCATTACAACACAAATACCGCCAAAAGCAAGCATTCCGGCAGCAAGTATGAACCGAAGTCCCGTATTGCTGACCGTTTCCAGAGAGCAGCAGCCGTTTGTCAGCTCCAGAATTCCGTAGACCGCCACACGGAATTGTGCCGGCAGCAGCCATAAGACCCAGCGGTCAAGAAATGCGATTGCTATCCTGAACAACACTACCCATCCGCATATATAGCCGATGGTTTTCACACCGGATTTCAGGGCCTCTGTCAGAGAGATGGCTTTTGCAGGAGTAGGTTTGCTTTGCTGATTGCTTTTCCCGGGCAGAAGAAGGGCAACAAGGATCGCAGAAACAATGTGAATCCCCCATAAAGCCCAAAGCATCCACATCCTATGAAACTTCATACCCAGTATTCCAAACAGAAATGCCGGACCGCAATTGCTGCAAAATGCCAGCATCCGCCAAGCGTCCTGCCGATTCAGCTGACCGCGATCAAATGCCCCGGCGATCATCTGCGCACCTACGGGGTATCCGCCAATCAGTCCCGTTAAAAAGATGCCCTCACAGCCCAAAGGTATTCCAAGCTTTTTACATAGGTTACGCGAAAAGGGCAGATTCAATCCTGACAGAGCCGGTGTCAAATAACATGCCAGAACAAGAAATGGAAAGAGAGAGGGGATCACATTTTGCAAGCAAAGCGTTATTGCCTCCTGCGCACCGGCTAAGGATGTTTTTGCATCCAAAATAAGCAGCAAAATCCCTATAAATGCACCGACGCAACGCAGCCAAACCTTTTTCATCATCCTCACCTCACAAGAATCTATGCACCGGGGCGAAAAATCATCCCAAAAGCGCATATACTTTTTTGAAAGGGTGGATGGTATGAAAATAAGCAGCTTATGGAGCAAACTGTCTTTGGCGGCAGATCTCCCGGACGAGCCGATTCCGGGGCTTCCGCTGATTGAAATCGTTGATAACTCAAGGGTATTGATTGAGAATCATAAGGGGGTCAGCGAATACGGCCGCAATCGGATTCGTATTAAGGTCAAATGGGGATATGTCTGTGTGTGCGGAGAAGATCTGGTGCTTGCGCGGATGGAGCGCGGTTCGTTGATCGTCAGCGGAACTGTAGAAAGCGTACAGCTGTTCAGGGGGTGAGTATATGGAGTTTTGGCGATCCATGAACGGAATGGTAAAACTGAAAATTACCGTTGCTGACCCATCGATGCTCTTATCGGAATTACATCAAATGAGAATTCCCATGGAGCAGGTGCTGGTGCCGGATGAACTGACCTTACAGGTATGCATCAGGCGTCAGGATTATAGGGCTGTAATAGCATTTGCCGAAAAAAGGGGCGGTGAATGCAAAACCGCAGGGAAATACGGTCTTTTCTGGGACTTAGTCGGTATCACAAAACGCCCAATGCTGTTGATCGGGATGGGAATCATTCTTGCACTGACATTCTTTCTGCCTACCCGTCTGCTGTTTTACCGCGTGGAGGGCAACCATACAGTTCCGGCCCGCCAGATCATTGCCTTCGCTGCTGAGAATGGATTGGAATTTGGTGCAATTCGAAGGGAAATCCGCAGCGAAAAAATCAAAAACGCGCTTCTGAAGGCCATTCCGGAGCTGGAATGGGTGGGGATCAATACAGCCGGTTGTGTGGCAACCATTTCCGTCCGGGAACGGCAAAATCAGGCCGAGCCGCCAATGACGTCCGGTGTCAGCAACATCATTGCTGCGCGCAACGGCACTGTGCAGGAGCTGATCGTTACAGCAGGTAGTGCTTTGGTTAAGCCGGGGCAGGAGGTAACGGCAGGTCAGGTGCTGATCTCCGGGTACACGGATTGCGGGCTGATGATCCGCGCGGAGCGGGCGCAGGGAGAGATTTATGCCATCACATCCCATCAGCTGACCGTACTTGTGCCTGACTATAGCAGTGAATTAGGTGGTATTTCCTCTGAAACCAAAAATTTCAGCTTGATTTTCGGAAAAAAACGCATAAATTTCTTTGAAAGTGGTGGAAATTTGGATACCGGATGTGTTAAAATGTATGAGGAAAACTATGTGACCTTGCCGGGCGGTTTTGTATTGCCCATCGGCATTGCCACAGAGCATTGTATCTATTATAACCCGACGGAAACCGACATATCTCAGGAGCAGCAGCTGCTGCAAGGTTCTGAGCGATACCTGCTGACACAGATGGTGGCCGGCAGAATCCTCAGCAGGGAAGAGGAAATCTTCCGGGAAAACGGAGTTTGGTGTCTGGAGGGGAGCTATGAATGTCTGGAAATGATTGGAAAAGAGCAAAGCGAGGAGATCATCACACCATGAGTCAGATTGCAGAACGCATTGTCAGTGTGGAGCGGGTCGAGGACCTGATTGCCGTCTTTGGTTCCTTTGATGAGAACATCAAGCGGATCGAGGAAGCACTGAGCGTGGATATTATTAACCGGGGTAACGAGCTGAAGATCACCGGCAACACAGAGGCTGTTGACAAGGCTGCCCGTACCCTTGAGGGACTGCTGTCCCTTGCTGCCCGTGGAGAAGCCATCGATGAGCAGCGTGTGCGCTATCTTATTACCTTGGTGCAGGAGGGCAATGATTCACTGGTTACCCAAATGGCCAAGGATGTTGTCTGTATTACCGCTAAGGGAAAGCCCATCAAGGCAAAGACCGTCGGTCAGCAGCAATATATGAAGGCAATTCAGAATAACACAATTACCATCGGCGTAGGTCCTGCCGGTACGGGTAAGACCTATCTTGCTGTTGCAGCCGCAGTTGCCGCTTTCCGGGAACGGACTGTGAACCGCATCATTCTCACCCGTCCTGCGGTGGAAGCAGGTGAGCGGCTTGGCTTTTTGCCCGGTGACCTGCAAAACAAGGTGGATCCCTATCTCAGACCGCTGTATGACGCTCTGTATGACATGCTGGGTGCCGAAACCTTTCAGAAGTATCAGGAACGCGGCTCTATAGAAGTTGCTCCTCTTGCATATATGAGAGGCCGCACGCTGGATGACAGCTTTATCATTCTGGATGAGGCGCAAAATACCACCCGTGAGCAAATGAAGATGTTCCTGACCCGTCTGGGTTTTGGCTCAAGGATCGTCATTACGGGCGATGTTACCCAAATTGACCTGCCCGATGACAAGGTATCGGGCCTTAAGGATGCTGTTCGTGTACTGGAGGATGTGAAGGACATTGCCATCTGCCAGCTGACCAGTGCAGATGTAGTACGCCACGCGCTGGTCCAGCAGATCATCAACGCCTATGAAAAGGCGGCAAAAAAGCAGGAAGTTAAGAAAACAAATCAGAATCAGAGGAAGAGATCATGAACAAGATCAATATTACCTTCAATGTTTTTACCCTGAAAAAGCCTATTGTCAGTGCAATCATCCGTCGGTGTATCAATGCAACACTTCATGCAGAGGGAATTGATGCGGATTGCGAAATCAATGTTTTAGTCACCAATGACCGGGGAATTCAGGCAATCAATGCTGCCAGCCGGAATATTGACAAGGCAACGGATGTTTTGAGTTTTCCGATGTTTCAGCTTGAGGCCGGAAATCCGCCGTCTGATTGGTCCGAGTATCTGGACTTTGAAACCGATTTGTGCCCCTTGGGAGATATGTGTATCAGCCTTGAGCGTGCAACCGCACAGGCAGCTGAATTTGGGCACACTGTTAAGCGAGAAATCGGCTATCTCACCATTCATTCTATGCTCCATCTGCTGGGCTACGATCATTTGGATGAAGGGGAGCAGAAAAAGCAAATGCGTGCAAGGGAAGAGGCCGTTGCCGCGACGATTCCGGGTATGAGCCGAGAATAAAAGAAGGAGAAGATTATGCCGGAGAATCTTTCAGGTTACATTGCAGTTGCCGTAGTCATTATTTGGTTCGTTGGGATGCTGGTTTGGTTCTTTCGCAGGCAATACGGTCCAACCACAACTGTTCGGGCAACCGTGGTCAATAAGCAGGTGACGGAATCCTTTTCCAAGCATTCCGGTACCGGAAAGTCCAATCAATACTATGTGACCTTTTTGATAGGTAAAAAACGCCGCAGTTTTCGGGTTTCCGAGTTTTCCTACGGTGGCTATCACAAAGGGGAAACCGGCACATTGAAATATAAGGGCGATAGGATCATCGATTTTCAGTGATTTACTTAGGAGAATAGAAGTATGAATACAAAAACCGCTATGATTACCATTGCAGGACGGCCCAATGTGGGCAAGTCCACGCTGACTAACTATCTTGTGGGCGAGAAGATCGCAATTGTGTCCAATAAGCCTCAGACAACCCGTAATCGCATTTGCGGCATCGTCACCCGTGGCGACACCCAGTTTGTGTTTGTGGACACCCCCGGATTCCATAAGGCAAAGACTAAGCTGGGCGATTTTATGGTCAACACTGTTCGTGAGTCCATTTCCGATGTGGATGCTACCATATTGGTGGTAGAGCCCATTGCATCGGTGGGAACCCAGGAGCAGTTGCTTCTTGAACAGCTCAAGAGCAAGAATTGTCCCGTTTTGCTTGCTATCAATAAGATCGATACAGTTGAGAAGGAAGCTCTTTTGGAGGTCATTGCCGTCTATTCCGCTGCTTTCAAATTCGCTGCCATTATTCCCATTTCCGCCAAAACCGGCGACGGTGTGGAAGTGTTGCTTACCGAGTGCGGCAAGTATGCACAGGAAAGTCCCTTCTTGTTCCCCGAGGATCTGACCACTGACCAGCCGGAAAGGCAGGTAATGGCGGAGATCATCCGTGAAAAGCTTCTGTGGTGCCTTGATCGGGAGATCCCCCACGGCACCGCTGTTGAAATCACCAAATTCTCCGAGCGGGACAGCGGCATCATCGATCTGGATGCAACCATCTACTGCGAAAAGGCAAGCCACAAGGGTATTATCATCGGCAAGCGTGGAGAAATGCTGAAAAAGATTTCCACTATGGCCCGTACCGACTGCGAGAGGTTTATGGGCACTAAGGTGTTTTTGACCACTTGGGTCAAGGTCAAGGAGAGCTGGCGTGACAGTGACTTTTTGATCCGTAATTTCGGTTATACCGACTAATTCCAAGGTTAATTTTGCATCATCTGCAAATCCTATTTACAGCAATAAGTGTGATGGGAGAGAAACAGATGAATGCAGCAAACTATTGGCAGTTATTTATGGAGACCGGCGCACCGGAGATGTACCTGCTCTATCACAAGGCATTGAAAGCGGAGGAAAAGAATGTATCTGACCATACAGGCCATTGTGCTCCGGGTAACGGACTACAAGGATCATGATGCCCTGCTCACGGTGCTCACCCGTGAGCACGGAAAACTGACTGTCAAGGCAAGGGGTCTGCGGCGCAAGAACAGCCCCTTGATCGCTCCCTGCCAGCTTTTGGCGTACGGGGAGTTTACATTGTTTGAGTATCGCGGAATGTATACCGTCAACGAAGCACATTCGCTGGAGCTTTTTCAAAATCTGCGGCGGGATCTGACAAAGCTTTCCTTGGGAACCTATTTCGCGCAGGTTGCCGAGGTTATTTCACAAGAAGATTTGCCCAATCCGGAGCTGCAGGCGTTGCTTCTTAACAGTCTGTATGCCTTATCTGCACTGAACTTGCCGGAAGATCAGGTAAAAGCAGCCTTTGAACTTCGGGCGGCCTGCTTAGCCGGTTATACTCCGGACCTTTTCGGTTGCCATATTTGCGGTAACGAGACCCCGGACCGGTTTGATCTTTCCGCGGGTCAGCTGCAATGCAGCCGGTGTAGCAGGGGAGAGGGCGGTATCCGGATGCCCATCAGTGATTCTATGCTGCAGGCGATGCGCTACATCTGCTTCTGTGAGCCGAAAAAGCTGTTTGCTTTTAGTCTCGGTGAGGAAAACCTGCAGTTTTTGTCCGCTGTGACCGAAGGCTATCTGGCAACCCAGCTGGAGCGTGGCTTTTCAACGCTGGATTTTTACAAATCCTTGTACATTTGAGGTGTTTGGATGAAAAAACGCGGTGCATATCAAAAAGCAAAAGAGCGGAGTAATAAGCTCAGGGATATTTTTGCCGGTTTTTTAGCGGTGTTGGTTACCCTGATATTTGTTTGGGGTATTACCGAGGCCGCCGTTACGGTTTCCAATATTGATAATGATACCTGCCGCAGCTATTCAGGTGAGCATACCTGCCAATTGGTTACAAAATACGGAAAATACAGAAGTACGACTTATAGATTTTCCCTCGATAACGGTGATAAGCTTGTGGTTGATTATGCCAGAGTAACGGACAAGGAGGGGATGGAGCGTCTTGACACTCTACGCTTTCAATACTCTTCCTTTCCGAGATTGCTGAGTGGACATTACCGCGTTATCGCCCTTTCATCTGCGGACGGTTCGACGGAATTTGTAAATTTACAGGAAACCCGGGCCATTTGCATTGAACAGATCTGGGGATTGTCTGTCATTCTCGCTGTTTGGCTGATGCTATGGACGGTAGTCATTGTCATCGCATTTTTACTGAGAAGAAAACGAAGAAAATAATTATACATCGAGGTAAGCAATGAAATTACTTAATATTGACTGGAATTACTATGAATTCCCTGAAGGCATTAAGTCCGTTGAGGAATTTATTGCATTTGTAAATGAGAATCCCAACAAGTTTATTAAGATGACGGAGTTTGAGGAGAAAAACTGCTGTTATCCTTATTTCATCAGAGAAGAAACCCAAACCATATACCTTAATTTTGCCAACATAAACCGCATCTCCGAGTTTGACGGCAAGGTGTTGTTACGGGTGGAATATGAGCGCAAGCTCCGTGAGCTTGTACAGGAAAAATGTCTGGATTGCGTGCATTTTGAAGGAGATCCTGATAATCTGGAAGGTCACTGGGATTGTATGCGTCTTGACGGATACTGTTCTCTATACAAAAAGAAGGATAAAGACGACTAATTACAGGAGTTAACCTATGTCTGAACTATACGAAAAATCACTGGTAAAGCTAGAACTGCCCCTTGTATTGGAGCAGTTGGCCGCTTGTGCCGGATCCCAGGGCGGTAAGGAAGCCTGTCTGCGTGTGCGGCCCACCTCTGATCTGGAGGATGTGAAGCTGCTTCTGGAGCAGACAACAGCAGCCAGCGAGCTTTGCACCAGAAAAGGAAATCCCGTATTTGGGGATGTGACGGATGTATCCGCATCCCTTGAACGGGCTGACCGGGGCGGCAGTTTGCAGCCGGTTGAGCTGCTGCGCATCGGCGGCGTGCTTCGCTGCGCCCGGAATATTAAGGGCTATGTGGCAGAGGATGAAAAAGCGACAGTGCTCGACAGCCTTTTCAATGCCTTGACGCCCAACAAATATCTTGAAGACCGTATCTTCGGTGCAATTCTTTCCGAGGAAGAAATTGCCGACAACGCATCACCGGCTTTGGCGGATATCCGCCGCCACATGCGCATCCAAGCCGGCAAGATCCGGGACAGCCTGCAGAAAATCATTGCGTCCTCTGCCAATGCCAAATACCTTCGAGAGCCCATTATCACCATTCGTCAGGGTCGTTATGTGGTGCCGGTCAAGGCTGAGCACAAAAACGACATTCCCGGCTTGGTGCACGATGTTTCTGCCACCGGATCAACCTATTTCATCGAGCCGATGAGCGCGGTCAACGCAAACAACGCTCTACGCGAGCTGGAACTGAAAGAAAAAAAGGAGATCGAGCGGATTCTTTCGGAACTGTCTGCTGAAGCAGCGGCGCATCGGGAGGACATCAATCTTAACTATACGATGCTCATTCAGCTGGATGTGATCTTTGCCAAGGCGAAGCTGGCATACCGTATGCAGGCGTGGCCACCCATTATGAACGATCAGGGCAGGGTAGAGCTGCGAAAGGCCCGGCATCCGCTGATCGACAGCAAAAAGGTTGTGCCCATTTCTCTGCGCTTGGGCTCCGATTTTGACACGATGATCATCACCGGCCCCAACACCGGCGGCAAGACGGTTACTCTGAAAACCATCGGTCTTTTGACCCTGATGGCGGAGTGCGGATTGCACATACCGGCAGGGGATGGGAGTGTTCTTTCCACCTTCGACGCTGTTCTGGCCGACATCGGTGATGAGCAATCCATTGCCCAGAGCCTGTCCACCTTCTCCAGCCACATGAGGACAATCGTGGATGTGGTGGATCAGTGCGACGATCGGACGCTTGTTCTGTTTGACGAATTGGGAGCCGGCACGGATCCTGCTGAGGGCGCAGCCCTTGCAATTGCGCTCATCGAATTTGCGCGAAAAATGGGCAGCCGGGTCGTTGCAACTACCCACTATGCAGAACTGAAACTCTACGCAATGCGCACCAAGGGCGTTATCAATGCTTCCTGTGAATTTGATGTAGAGACCCTGCAGCCCACCTACAAGCTGCTGATCGGCATCCCCGGCAAATCCAATGCCTTTGCCATTTCCCGTAAACTGGGGCTTTCTGAGGACATCCTGAAGGAGGCAGATGATCTGGTAGGGAAGAGCGACAAGGATTTTGAGGATGTGCTTTCCCAGTTGGAGCAGCAGCGGCAGCAGATGGAAGCCGCCCGTCGGGAAGCGGAGCAGCTCAAAAAGGACACTGCAGCCATCAAGGAGCAGTCGGAAAAGATGCGCTCTGAGCTGCAAAAGGAGAAGGACAAGGCCCTTGAGGCGGCAAGGCGTGAAGCCCAGAAGATCATCGAGGATGCCCGCACCGCTGCCAATATTGCGGCTGAGGAGCTTAAAGCACTGCGCAAGCAGCTGCAGGATCATGCCGATGTGACCAATCTGAATCAGCGGCAGGCGGATGTGCGCCGTAGCCTGAATGAAATGGAAGATACTCTGCGTGCAGCACAGCCTAAGAAGGAACGCCCCATGCCGACCCGTGGCATTTTGGTTGGCGACACTGTGGAGCTGCTTAAGCTTGGCACAAAAGCAAGCGTCATAGCTATCAATAAGGACGGTACCTATCAGCTCCAGGCTGGTATTCTGAAGATGACCGCAAAGGCTGATGAGATCTACCTGCTGGAACAGGACAACCCCTACAAGGAGAAGACCCGTCCTGCTCATTCCGGCCGGGAAATGAAAATGGATGCCACACCTATGGAAGTTGATCTTCGGGGTATGGACGCAGTGGAGGCAATCTGTACCTTGAGTCTGTATCTTGACAACGCAATGCGTTCCGGAATGAAGAATGTACGGATTATTCACGGCAAGGGCACCGGTGTTCTGCGCAGCGCAGTGCATCAGGAGCTGAAGAAGAATAAGTTCATTAAAACCTACCGCCTTGGCGTTTACGGAGAGGGTGAAGATGGGGTAACTATTGCAGAATTCAAGTGATTATTTCCCGGGAAATGCCGACATTTTTTGCGATTTTCAGAAAAAATGCGGAAAAAGGTTGACATTTTATATAAATTTGTTATGATATACTAGTTATAAATCTCTATGAGATAGGAGTTGTTCACTTATGTTTAGTAAGCAAATCATCGTCCGCTGTCAATCCGGTCTGCACAACAAGCAGGCTACATACTTCGTACAGAAGGCGAATGAATTTGAAAGCAGCATTTATCTGGAGTCCGAGAATCGTAAGATGAATGCAAAGAGTCTGCTGGGCATTATGTCTTTGGGCATTGTTTCCGGTATGGCAGTGACCCTGTCCGCTGTGGGTGCCGATGAAGAAGCTGCAGTGAACGCGCTGGAAGTCCTGCTGGAGCGGGATGTTTATTGATACATTTCGTGTCAGATACGCCTCAATGCGAAATGAGCATTGAGGCGGTCTTTTTGGAGGAACTATGACCTACGATCAGTTGAAGGAGAAAGCCCACAGCCTGCCGCTTGCGCCCGGTGTTTACATTATGCGGGGCAAGGATGACAAGGTCATCTATGTGGGCAAAGCGAAGAAACTGAAAAATCGGGTCAGCCAGTATTTTCTGGATTCCGCATCTCACAGCCCCAAAACCCGGCAGATGGTCAGCAAGATTCACAGCTTTGAGGTCATCGTTGCCGCATCGGAATTTGAGGCTCTTGTACTGGAATGTTCTCTGATCAAGCGGTATATGCCAAAATACAATATCCTGCTGAAGGATGATAAGGGGTATCCCTACCTGCGGCTGGATATGAAGGCTCGATATCCGAAGATTACCTTAGTCAGCAAGCTGTGTGACGACGGTGCGAGCTATTACGGGCCTTATGGCAGCCGTGGTGTAACGCAGGATGTGCTGGACGCGATTCGTGTCACTTTAAAGCTGCCGAACTGCTCAAAGGAATTTCCCCGGGATGTAGGGAAAGGGAGACCCTGCCTGAATTACCATATGGGACAATGTGCCGGCTGGTGTCAGAGCAGTATGACAGAATTGGAATACCGAAGCCGGATGGAGCAGGCAAAGCAGCTGCTCCAGGGCAATTACAAATCCGTAGCCTCCGATATCCGCAAAAAGATGCTGGAAGCCGCGGAAGCTTTGAACTTTGAATTGGCGGCAAGCCTTCGGGATCGGTTGAATGCAGTGGAGGCCTTGAGCCAAAAGCAGCTTGTTACTGCCGGCACAATGGCCGACACAGATGTGGTTGGCTACGGGCAGACCGAAGCCAAAGCCTGTTTTGCGGTTTTGCATTTCTCCGGGGGCAATTTGCTTGACAAAGAATTTCAGGTATTTCCCTTGCCGGATGATCCGAAGGATGCGGTGTCCAGCCTGCTGAAGCAGTTCTATATGAGCCGTGGCTTGGCACCAAAACGGGTGCTTTTGCCCTTCCAAATGGAGGATAGCGAGCTGTTTGCACAGCTGATGGAGCAAAACTACGGGCGCAAACCGAAATTGCATGTTCCCCAACGGGGCGATAATCTCCAGCTTGTGGAGCTTGCCAATAAGAACGCTTATGAAGAAGCGCAGAGGGTTACGGATAAAGACGAGCGCATCAGCGGCACGCTGGTTCTGCTGGGCAAAATGCTTGGAATGGAGCCGCCAAAGCGCATCGAGTCATTCGATATTTCCAATATTTCCGGCACTGATATCGTGGCAAGTATGGTGGTCTTTGCAGACGGCAAGCCGCATAAAAGCGATTACAAACGCTTCAAGCTGGAGGGTCTTGCCAATCAGGATGACTATGCGTCCATGCATCAGGTCATCAAACGCCGTTTTGCTCACTATATTGAGCAGGATAAGGGTTTTGAAGAAAAACCGGATCTGTTGCTCATTGACGGCGGCATCAACCACGCCAATATCGCCGTGAAGGCTCTGGAGGAACTGAATCTGACGATGCCGGTGTTCGGCATGGTCAAGGATGATCGCCACCGCACACGGGCTCTGGTGACCCCTGAGGGGCTGGAAATCGGAATTGATACCAATCAATCCGTTTTCGCCTTTATTGGCACCATCCAAGAGGAAACGCACCGGTTTGCCATCACATATCATCGCCAGCTTCGGAGTAAGCGATTGAAGTATTCCGCGCTGGATGCTATTGCAGGCATCGGTCCCAAACGCAAACAGGAGCTTTTGAAGCAATTCAAATCCATTTCCGGTATCCGTCAGGCGACACTGCTCGAATTGGAGCGGCTCCTGCCAAAGGATGCGGCCTTTGCAGTCTATAACCATTTTCACTCCGCAGATGAGGAGGATGAAGCATGAGAGTCATTTCCGGTAAAGCCCGGGGAACAGTGCTGAAGACACCCGACGGAATGGCAACACGCCCCACCGCTGATCGGGTAAAGGAAGCTTTGTTCAGCATTATTCAATTTGACCTGCCGGGCGCGAGAATTCTGGATTTGTTCGGCGGCACCGGTCAATTGGGCATAGAGGCCATCAGCCGCGGTGCACAAAGCGCGGTGTTTGTAGATGCAGGCGAACCGGCCTGCCGGTTGATAATGGAGAATCTGCGCAGAGCAAAGATGGAAAAAGAAGGCCGCGTGGTGCGTTCCGATTATATGCAGTTCCTTTCTCAATGCAGGGAAAAGTTCGATATTATCTTTTTAGATCCCCCTTATGCAGAAGTTTTTCTGGAAAATGCAATAAAAAAGATATCAGAAATTGACATTTTGCAATCTGGTGGTATAATAGTAGCTGAACGACCTGCCGAAAAAGCCCTGAATGTGCAAATTGAGGGCTATTCCCGAACAAAAGATTACAAATACGGCAAAACCGTTCTCACACTTTACCATAAAGACCGGGAGTGAGAATTGTGAAAATCGCCATCTATCCGGGCAGCTTCGACCCGGTAACCAGCGGACATCTGAACATCATCCGCCGGGCATCCCATATTTTTGACAAGCTGATCGTCTGTGTGATGGTCAATGCCGGCAAAAATCCCATGTTCACTCTGGAGGAAAGAGTAGAGCTGATCCGAAAGGTTACCAAGGATTTGCCCAATGTGGAGGTGGACGGCTCCAACGAGCTTTTGGCTGAGTACGCCAAGCGGAAGGGGAGCTGCGTCATTGTTAAGGGCTTGCGTGCTGGCTCTGACTTTGAAAACGAGTTTACTATGGCGATGATCAACCATAAGATCAACCCGGATCTTGATACTATGTTCCTTACCGCGGAACACGAATTTATGTATATGAGTTCCAGTACCGTAAAAGAGCTGGGTGCATATAATGTGGA
>SVLL01000021.1 GCA_015067935.1 Oscillospiraceae bacterium
CCACCACAAAGCTATCATAGCCGGTGATGATCCCACGGAGTTGAAAGCCGTTCATCAGAAACAGTGTCACCGGAACCTTATCCCGGCGGACCTCCTTCAAAATGGCTTCCTGTAAATTGATTTGTTCTGTCATTATGTATACCTTCTTTCTTTGGGATATACATATGGTAACAGATATTACTTGTCGAATGGACACGCAAGCTGTCTGGCTTTTTCAAGAATTTTAGAAAATTCTTCGCCTTCTTTGCGTATCAGCCAGTGCATATTGCTGTTGCGGCGGAACCATGTCAGCTGCCGCTTGGCGTAGTGCCGGGACGCCTTACGGACCTCCTCGGCAGCCTCCTCAACGGAGCATTTTCCCTCCAGCGCGTCCACAAATTCCTTGTAGCCGATGGCCTGCATTGCGGTGCATTTGGCGGGGATGCCGGATTTCAGCAGCTGTTGGATTTCTGTAATCAGGCCCTGCTCCAGCATCAGGCTGACTCGCAGATTGATGCGGTCATACAGTTTTTGCCGGGGGTCAAAATCCAGGCCCAGCCAAAGGGGATTGTACCGGGGCGGAAGGGCTTGGGTGCGCTTGTTGTGGGCGGTGATAGACTGCCCGGTTTCCTCATAGACCTCCAAGGCCCGGATGATCCGTTTCCGGTCTGCAAGATGTAGTTTTTCAGCGGATTCCGGGTCAACGGCGCGGAGCTTTTCCAGCATATACGCCATACCTTTTTCGTCTGATTCCTGCTCCAATCGCTCTCTTGCACCGGTGGCAGGGTAGGGGGCAAAGTCATTGCCTTTGATAAGGCTGTCCATATAAAGTCCGGTGCCGCCGGCGATGATGGCGGTCTTGCCCCGGTTCAGAATATCATCCAGAATGGGGGTAGCCATCTCGCAGTAACGGCTGACGGAAAAATCCTCATCCGGCTCGGCAACAGACAGCATATAGTGGGGGATTCCCTGCATTTCCGCTTCCGTGGGCTTGGCGGTGCCGATGTCCATACGGCGGTAAATCTGCATAGAGTCGCAGGAGATGACCTCACCGTCCAATGCTTTGGCCAGCTCCACCGCCAGCGCGGTCTTTCCGGAGGCAGTGGGTCCTGCAATACATATAATTTTGGACATAGAAGCCTCCTTTACAGCCATATACCGATCAGAACCATCAGCAGGCCGATGCTGATGCCGATTTTGTGATAGAATTTATTTTTCTGTTTGCGGTCAAGTCCCAGCAGAGTTGCACCGATCAGCGATGCGATGCTCACAGAGAGAAACAAATGACTGACGGTCTCTTCAAAACCGTAACCGGTAATGCCTGCAATCATAGTGGGGATCAAAACCGCAGCCACGGCCAGAATGACCAAAAAGACTCGCAGATGTTGAAGGCAGGTCATATTGCACCTCCATAAAAGGAATGGTAGGGACTGTCGTCTCCAACGGTCCACAAGGCTTCTCCTTGAGGAGAAGCTGTCAGCGAAGCTGACTGATGAGGTGTGGCTGTGCAGCAACTGTTGCATTTTTACGCCGCCAGGCGGCTACACCTCATCCGCCCCTGCGGGGCACCTTCCCCTCAAGGGGAAGGCTTTAAATGCACCGGATCAACTTCTCTTAAACTGCTTTTCCAGTTGTTTTTTACTCAGGGTAATGCAGATGGGGCGGCCGTGGGGGCAATACTTCAGATCGTCGCGGCTCATCACCTGCTGCACCAGTACCAAAAGCTCCTTTTCATCGTTGACCCAGCCGGCCTTGATGGCCGCCTTGCAGGCAACGGTGTGGAGAATCTCATCCCGGACGGTGCTTGCCTTCTCCCGACGGCCACGGAGCAAATCAGAAGCCATCGTTTCCAATGCCTCCGGCGCATCTGCAGAGTCCAAATCCATGGGGATCTGCCGCAGAAGAACGGTGTTGTCGCCAAATTCCTCAATTTCAAAGCCCAGCTCGGAGAGCATATCCGTATTGCTCAGCAGCTCGGCAGCTGCCTCGGGACTGAGCCGTACCGGAATGGGGGACAGCAGCATCTGGGAAGAAATGCGCTCTTGATTTGCTTTTAATTTTTCAAAGAGGATCCGCTCGTGGGCGGCGTGCTTGTCGATCAAAAAGGCTTCGTCGCCCTGCTCCACAAGGATATAGGAATTGTACAATTCGCCCACCATACGCCAAGGAATCTCCGCAGGCATTTCCAAAGCGGTCTGCTCCGGTTCTTCTATGTCATTGTGGGGAGATTCTAAGGGGATCGATGTGGCAATCTCTTGGGCTTTTTGCGCTGTTTGGGGAATTGCTGCACCTGCATGCGGACCGGTTTCCGATGCTGCGGAATTGTTTTGGGATGCCTTCTCCCAGTTGGGTAAAACGGGCGTATCCCGGACGACGGCACTTTGCTGACGCTCCACCGCATGAAGTGTCGCTGCGGCGGTTTCCTTTTTCGGCTGGGGTGCCGATTGTACGGCAGCGGAGAAATTCTTAAACTCTTCCGGTGTCATTGTGCGGAAGAAGGGGTCTTTTTTCGGTTGTGCCGCCGGAGTTGCCTGAGGCTTTGCCGGGGGAGGGGTGATTGTAGTCGTATTGGGTTTAAACTGCACCTGCGGACGGTCAACCTGCTTATTCAGAGCTGCCAGCACGCCGTAGTGGACACAGTCAAAAACCGCCTTTTCCGACAGGAATTTCACTTCCGTTTTGGCCGGATGCACATTCACATCCACCGCATTGGCAGGCAGCCGCAGGTGCAGCACACAAGCAGGGAATTTTCCCACCATCAGCTGATTGCGGTAGGCCTCTTCCAACGCGGAAATCAGCAGCTTGGAGCGCACCGGGCGGTCATTGACGAAAAAGGTCTGCATATTGCGGCTGGGTCGGGCATCGGTGGGTTTGCTGACAAAGCCGGTGAGGGTGTAGTTCTCCCAACGGCTTTCTACTTTCAGAAGCTTGGCACAATCTCTGCCGTAGACGCAGTAGGCGGCATCCTCCAGCTTCCCCGTGCCGGGGGTGGAGAGAATCTGCTTGCCGTCCCGAAGATAGACGAACGCCACCTCGGGATGGGCCAGTGCCTGCAGCTGAACAGCGGCGGTGACACGACCGCCTTCGACAGTATCGGCTTTCATAAATTTCATTCTTGCCGGGGTATTGAAAAACAGATCTCTGATGATGATCGTTGTGCCCTCCGGGCAGCCGACCTCCGATTCCTCGGTGATCGTTCCGGCTTCCAGATGCAGGTCTGTGCCTGCAGTGCTGCCTGCCGTTTTTGTCATCAGATCAATGCGGCTGACGGAGGCAATGGCGGCAAGTGCTTCGCCCCGGAAACCCATGGTGCCGATGGCGGCCAGATCCTCTGCGCTGCGCAGCTTGGAGGTTGCGTGGCGCAAAAAGGCGGTACGGGCATCCTCGGGCTGCATACCGCAGCCGTTATCGGTGACCCGGATGAAGGTCATACCGCCGTCCTTGATTTCCACAGTAACCTTGGAAGCTCCGGCATCCACCGCGTTCTCCAGCAGCTCTTTGACCACGGAAGCAGGCCGTTCCACTACCTCACCGGCAGCGATTAAGTTGGCAACATGTTGCGAAAGCTGTATGATTTTGGGCATAGAATTCACCTCAAAGCCAGCATGCCCATCAAATTCACAAGGGCATGGATCAAAATGGGGGAAAGGAGCGAGCCGGACAGCCGGTACGCTCCGGCAAGGCAAAGCCCTGCGGGGATGTACTGCACAAAGCAAAGGAGCATTGTGGGCAGGGGATACAGACCAATATAGCTGATAAGATGTACTGCGCTGAAAATGACCACCGAGGCTGCCCAAGCGAGCAGGGGGCTGCGATCATACAGACCCCGGAAGACAAGCCCCCGGAGCAGACATTCTTCCGTAATGGGCACCAGAATCACGGTGCCGACGAACATCAAAAGAAAGTCCTCTTTTACCAAATCCCGAATGGTTAGATCATTGACGCTGGCAAAATGGGGGTCGATTGCCAAAAGGAATTGCAGCATAAAAAAGCTGGCAAGGCTGTAGGCGGCAAAGCCCACTAGAGCAACGGCAATACTCTTGCCGACGGTATCGGGGATCAGCTTTGCCTGACCGACAAGATACCGCCGGAACAAAATTGCTACCACAAGGAAATTGATCCCGAAAAACAGCGCGTTGATGCTGGCCTGTGTCAGCGGAACGGGCAAAAGGGTGTTCAATAGCTGCAGCAACCGGGGGAAAAGCAGGGCTTCAAAGGCCAGCCATACGGTGCCGTATATTTTTTCCTGAGATGTCAGGCTATGGGAGAGAAATTCTGAGTATTTCATCCGTTCAGCATTTTCTTCAGCTTGTAAAGCTCGTTCATCGCTTCAATGGGCGTCAGGGTTTCCACAGAAAGGCTCTGCAGAGCGGTACATACCTGCTGCTGGGTCAGATCCATCATACTGATCTGATCGTCAGCTTCCGGCATTTCCTTTTGGATATGCACTACGCCGGCTTCACTTTCCAGCTCTTCCAGAATCTCCCGTGCCCGGCTGATGACCGCGTTGGGAAGCCCTGCCAGCTTGGCAACCTCCACACCGTAGCTGTCATCGGTTGCCCCGGGAACGATTTTTCGCAGGAAGATCATCTTGTCTCCGCGCTTTTTTACGGCGATATTAAAATTCTTCACATTGGGAAGCCTGTCTTCCATTGTAGACAGCTCGTGATAGTGGGTGGCGAAGAGGGTCTTTGCGCCCAGCTTGCGGGTGTCAGCGGCATATTCCAGCACCGCCCGGGCAATGGCCATACCGTCGTAAGTGGAAGTGCCGCGGCCAATTTCGTCCAGAATCAGCAGACTCTTGGCGGTGGCGTATTTCAGAATGGAGGCCACCTCTGCCATCTCCACCATAAAGGTGGATTGTCCGGAAGCCAGATCATCGCTGGCACCGATTCGTGTGAAGATCCGGTCTACGATGCCGATGGTGGCACTGCGGGCAGGAACAAAAGAACCGATCTGGGCCATCAAAGTAATGAGAGCCACCTGACGCATATAAGTGGATTTACCGGCCATATTGGGACCGGTGATGATGCTCACCTGATGGTCTGCCCGACCCAGATCCGTATCGTTGGGCACAAACAGAGAGTCCTTGAGCATCACCTCCACCACGGGGTGGCGGCCGTCGGTGATGGAAATCTCGTTGCCCAAAGTGATCTGGGGACGGCAATACCCCCGGGCAACGGCAACCGTTGCCAGAGAGCAGAGGGCATCTGCCTCGGCAACTGCCGCAGCGGTGCTCTGCACCCGTCCTGCCAGCCGGGCAAGGGTCTCCCGGAGCTGGTTGAAAATCTGATATTCCAGAGCGGTCAGCCGCTCCTTGGCGTTCAGGATCTGGTTTTCCAGCTCCTTCAGCTCTTGGGTGATGTAGCGTTCGCAGTTTGCAAGGGTCTGCTTGCGGATGTAATCATCAGGCACCTGCTCCGCGAAGGACTTGGAAACCTCAATGTAATAACCGAATACCCGGTTGTAGCCCACCTTCAGGGTGCGGATGCCGGTCTTTTCCCGTTCTGATGCCTCGATGTTGGCCAGAATACCGGTGCCGCCGTTCATAATGTCCCGCAGCCGGTCCGCTTCGGGATGGGCACCGGGACGGATAATGCCACCCTCCCGGATGGTCAGGGGAGGATCGTCCACAATGGTATTCTCGATCAGCTTGGCACAATCGGTCAGATCCTCAATGGCGGCATTGAGCCGGACAAGCAAGGGCGATTCCAATACCCCCAGCTGGTCCTTCACACCGGGCAGAGCCCGCATACCGGCGGCAAGACCCAAAAGATCCCGACAGTTCACATTGCCGGTGACGATACGGGTCATCACACGCTCCAGATCGGACACATCACGCAAAGCCTCCGACAGCTCGCTGCGGACGATGGTGCTCTCCACCAATTCTTCCACGGCTGTTTGGCGTCGCTGAATTTCAGCCGCATCCAGCAGGGGCTTTTCCAACCAGGAGCGGAGCAATCTGCCGCCCATAGCGGTACGGGTCTTGTCCAGCACCCAAAGAAGGGAGCCCTTCTTTTCCTGGGAGCGCATGGTTTCCGTCAGCTCCAGATTGCGCCGGGCATCCAGATCCAGCTCCATAAACCGGCCGGTGGTGTAATATTGCAGATGCCGGATATGCGCCAGCTCATTTTTCTGCAAGGAAATCAAGGTGCGCAGCAGGCTGCCGGCTGCCACGATGGCGGCAGGAAAGCCGGCGATACCCAAATCCTCTGCGCCGGTGCCGAAATGCTGCGCCAGCAACGCTTCTGCTTTCTCAGCATCAAACTGGTCTTCCCGTCCTTCGTTGACACAGCAGTTGAGCCGATGAAACAGCGCGTCGTCAATGACGCTGTCCTGCACACCTTCGCCCCAGCGGAGAATCTCAGCAGGGGAGAAACGGCCCAGCTCGGATGCGGCTGCGGCGGCATCAGCGCAGGTGGTGACGAAAAACGCACCGGTAGAAATGTCGCAGAAGGCCATACCGAATTTGCCGCCTGCGCCGTAAAGGCAGGCAAAATAGTTGTTCCGGCTCTCTTCCAGCATACAGCTTTCGGTGACGGTGCCGGGGGTGACGATCCGGGTGATGTCCCGTTCCACAAGTCCTTTGGTGGTGGCGGGGTCCTGCATCTGCTCGCAGATGGCAACCTTGTAGCCCTTGGCGACAAGACGGGCAATATAGGCGTCCACACTGTGGAAGGGAACGCCGCACATAGGTGTTTGCTCTTCCTTGGGCTTGCCCCGGTCACGGGTGGTCAGGGTCAGATCCAGCTCCCGGGCTGCCACCTTGGCATCCTCGTCGAACATTTCATAGAAATCACCCAGACGGAAGAACAAAATGGCATCCTTGTTGCGCTCTTTAATGTCCAGATACTGCCGCTTCATAGGGGTCAGTTCATTGTTTGCGGTGGCCATATTATGCCTCCTTGTCTAATGCACCGGTTAAACTCCAAGTGGTGGAGCCGGTGATGGTAATGTATTGGTAGGTGCCGATGCACGCGCTGTCGCCCACAAAGCGCACCAGCCGTCCGCCCTCTGTCCGGGCGGTGAGATACTCCTTGTCCGTGCCGTCTACCAGACAGCGCATTTTTTTGCCCACATAGCTTTCGTGGATTTCCTCGGAAATACTGTTTTGTACGGCACACAGCCGGTCAAAACGGCGGTTTTTCTCTTCCTTGGGGGTGGGGTCCTCCATTTTTGCGGCAGGGGTGCCGGTACGGGGGGAGAAGATAAAGGTAAACAGAGAATCGTAGCGTACCTGCTGAATCAGAGAAATGGTTTCTTCAAATTCTTCTTCCGTTTCCCCGGGGAAGCCCACGATCACATCGCTGGTCAGCACCAGCTCCGGCATTACGGACTTGGCATAGTTGACCAAATCCAGATATTTTTCTCGGTCATAGTGCCGGTTCATCGCCTTCAGCACCCGGGAAGAGCCGGACTGGAAGGGCAGATGCAGCTGCTTTGCGATTTTGGGAGAAGAAGCCATCGTGTCGAACAGCTTTTTGCCGGCATCCCGGGGATGGCTTGTCATAAAGCGGATGAGAAAATCACCGGGAAGTGCGGCAATTTCAGAAAGCAGGTCGGAGAAATCCACGCCGTCGGGCAGGTCCTTGCCGTAGGAATTGACATTTTGTCCCAGCAGGGTGATTTCCTTGCAGCCACCTTCGATCAGGCAGCGGCACTCCGCCAGAATGTCCTCTTTTTTGCGGCTGCGCTCCCGACCGCGCACATAAGGCACGATGCAGTAGGTGCAGAAATTATTGCAGCCGTACATAATGGACACCCAAGCTTTCAGGACGTTGTCCCGGACTTGCGGAATCCCCTCAGCAATGGAGCCGGGTTCGTCCTCAATATAAAACTGCCGTTTTTTCTTACTCAGCACATTCCACAGAATTTCCGGAAATTGCCACAGATGATGGGTGGAAAAGCAGCCGTCCACATGGGGATAGCTTTTTTTGATCCGGTCAGAGACCTTGGTTTCGCCTGCCATACAGCCGCAGAGGAAGATCTTTTGCTCCGGATGGCGGCGTTTGGTATGGGTCAGTGCGCCCAAATTGCCGAATACACGCTGCTCTGCGTGTTCCCGGATGGCACAGGTATTCATCACCACCACATCTGCCCCTTCAGCCTCCTGCACGATTGTGTAGCCGCTTTGGGACAGATAGCCCCGGAGCTTTTCGGAATCGGCCTCATTTTGCTGACAGCCGTAGGTTTCCACATAGGCCTTAGGGGTGCGCCCCTGATTTACCCAATATGCACTTATCTGATCGCAAAAGCCGAACTGGGTTTGCAGCTGGGCTTCGGAAATAACGGTGGTTTTGGTGTTCATAAGCTTTCCTCCGGGTAATGCTTTCTCAACATAAAATAATAACATTTTTCCGGCCGATTTTCAAGTGTTGCTGTGGGTTTTTTAGGAGATTTGTAAACAAACTGTGTTTTGGCTTGCAATTACCGGAAAATCGTGGTAGAATCACCCTATTCTATGCCCGTTTGCGGGAGAAAGAGGAATCTATGAAAAAAGACAGGAAAGCGACACAGCAGCCCGAAAACGAAGTGATCGTTGAGGAAAGCGTGTCTGAAAAGAAAGAAAAGAAGCCCTTTGTCTGGACGAAAAAGAAGATCGTCGCTTTGTGCGTGAGCGCAGTGAGCCTGATTCTGGTGGCAGTGCTGCTGATCGGCATGGTGGAGTATGGCTTGTTCCGGGTCTTCTGGAAGGATAATGATATCAAGTACAGAGATTCTTATCTGTCCGAATCCTTCTTCAGTGATTGGAAGCACGATGAGGTGATTGCCACAATGGGCGATTACACGCTTACCAACGGTCAGCTGCAGATTTTCTACTGGATGCAGCTGTATGAAATTCTGGATTACTATGGCAACTATGCCGAGTATTATCTGGGAATTGATCTGAGCAAGCCTCTGAAGGATCAGGAGTACAACAAGACAGGTAAGACTTGGGAGCAGTATATTCTGGAGGAGGCACTGGCTTCCTGGCATCGCTATCAAGCCACTGCCGCAATGGCGGACAAGGCCGGCTACAAGATGCCTGCGGATTACCAAGAGGACTTCGCCGGTATGAAATCCAAGATGGAGACCACTGCCAAGGAGCAGGGCTATCCCACGGTTAAAGAGCTGATGGAAAGTCAGTTCGGCAAAGGTGCTACCTATGAGGATTACTATCACTATCTGTGGGTGCGCTACACCGCAGAGCTGTATTTCAGCGATGTGATCGAAAACCTGAAGTTTACCGATGCGGAGCTGGATGACTATTTCCAGAGAAACAAGGAAGAGCTGAGCGAATACGGCGTGGAGCAGGATGGCAGCCTTTTGGTAGATTTCCGCAATATCCTGGTCAAGCCCGTTACCTCCAAGGACGATAAGGGAAACACCGTCATCACTGAGGAGGCTTGGGCGGATGCCTTAAAGAAGGCTGAGGACATTCTGGAAAACTGGAAGGGCGGAGAAGCAGATGAAACGACCTTTGCCTCTCTTGCCAAGGTCAAGTCTGAAGATAAGAATTCTGCGTCCAACGGTGGCCTGAACCAGTATGTGGGCAAGAATGCATGGGCAACCGTGGATGTGCGGCACATCCTGATTATGCCCGAGGGCGGCACCAAGGATGCGCAGGGCAATGTGACCTACTCCGATGCAGAGTGGGAGGCCTGCCGTGCGGCTGCACAGGCACTGCTGGATCAGTATCTGGCAGGGGAGCAGACTGCAGAGAAGTTCGGTGAGCTGGCCAACGAGCACAGCGACGATCAGGACGGCAAAGTTACCAACGGCGGCCTGTATGAGGGCGTAACCCAGGGCAGAATGGTCAAGGAATTTGACGCGTGGATCTTTGATGAATCCCGTACACCCGGGGAAACCGGCCTGGTAAAAACCCAGTACGGCTACCATGTGATGTACTTTGTGGATCGGGAAGGCCCCGTGGATGAGTGGCTGTTTGCCGAGGGCCGCAAGGGTGGCGATTACGAGCTGATTAAAACCGAAGAGGGCTATCAGATCGTCTTCTATGTGAGTAATGACATTGAATGGAAGGTCTGGAGCGAGCAGGGTTTGATGAACGAGACCTCTATGAACCTGATGGACGACTACACCAAGGAGCATAGCATTGAGGTCAAGTATTGGGCCATTCTGATGGGCTATCACGAGATTCAAACAGGTTAAATAATAAAGGGCGGGAGTTTACTCCCGTCCTGTTTTTTTGTCCCTGCGTGGCATTGCAATGACATCTTTGTCATATTGTGTGCCGATAGCAGTGATAAGACCCGGCAAAGTAAACCCAACAGTACGCCGGTCTGCTGTGTTTTTCATTGACAGACGGAAAGAAAAATGCTATAATCAATGCGAATTTTTGTACAGGAGGACTGCATATGACCACAGAGAACCCCCGGCAGCCCAATGATAAAAAACCAATTCTGAATAATCAGTTTCTGATGATTTTGGTGGGCGTTTTGTCCATTGTTCTGGTGGCTCTGCTGATCGTCAGCGGAACGCTGCTGAATCCCGATGCCGACCCTAATCCTACCAACCCTCAGCTGGGAAGCGAGCCTTCTGCCAGCTCTTCATCGTCTGTGGCACCTCCCACCAGCTCGGTGCCGGGCGTCACTCCACCGCCTACGATCCCCAGTACTCCGCCCATCACGGTCCCTACCACACCGGCTGTACCTCCCGAGGGCGGAAATTACATCGATGTGGGTGGCGGTTATCTGGCAGAAGTCATTCAGTCCAATGTGGAGACCTTTGACGGCGGCAAGTACGACGATTACTCCCACCCCACCAATAACTACCTGCCGGCAGGCACTGTGGATTACTGCGCCAAGGATATCATCTACGCCAGCGGTATGAAATATGTTCAGCTGCGCAGCGGTCACCGGGTGTATTTCGACAAAAAGGTATATCCTTTCCCCACCGGTGATGTGTATCGGATGGTGGACGAGGTTAAGATGACCGAAGGCTGGCTGCCCGATCACAACGAAATCGGCATTTCTTCCTTTGAAATCGTGGGACACCACACGGTGCTGACGCTGGATGCAATGTGGAAGGCACCCTTCTATTTTGAGACCAACCAGTCCGGTTATGCCAACCCGGTCAGTGCCAAGGACCGGGACTATGAGGTAGTTGCCCCCAATGCGACTTATGTCGATATCACCTTCTGCTACACCACTGTTTTCACCGGCAGCATCACAATTCCTTCCAATCATCCCCTGTTTGAATCCGCTCAGATCATCAAAAATGATTATGATTACACTTTGCGTCTGCATCTGCGCAAGACCGGCGGCTTCTACGGCTGGCACGCCTATTATAACGATCAGGATCAGCTGTGCTTTATTTTCCTGAATCCCACCAAGGTTACCGCGGCTGACAACAAATACGGAGCAGACCTGACCGGTGCAAAGATTATGATCGATGTGGGTCACGGCGGCATCGATGGCGGTGCAGCGGCTTACTACTGCGCAACCTGCGACAAGGACCTGATGGCAAGCGACCTGAAGAACTACAGCAAATGCCGTACCTGCAATACCAAGGCAGAATTGGTGGCAACAGAATCGGAGCTGAATATGGCCCTTGCGATGGCTTTGAAGGCAGAGCTGGAAAGCATAGGCGCAACCGTGATTCTGAACCGGACAGAGGATACCATTATCAACATCAATGACCGGCAGGCACAGCTGCACGAAATCGCACCGGATATCTGCATTGCCGTTCACCAGAATTCCAATGATTCCAAGTCTACCAAGGGCTTCTTCAGTATGTTCTTTACCACTTGGTCCCAGAATCTTGCCAAGCACATCCGCTTGCGCACCCGCGCCTCGGAAGTCTACTCCCGGAGTGTGCTGCAATGGAGTGCAAACTACTTTATGACCCGGCAGCCCATCTGCCCTGTGGTGCTGACGGAAAACGGCTTTATGTCCAACGAGACGGATCTGACCAATATGATGGATGAAGCGGCTGTGCAGAATAAGGCGATTGCCATCGCACAGGGTATCGTGGATTATTTCCTTGAGATCAATCAGTAAATGCTATGAAAAAGAAGACGAAAATCATTCTTTCTATTTGTGCGGCGGCTGTGTTTTTGCTGCTCTGCGGTGCCTATGTGCTGTTCGGTGTTTTGATGCCCCAATGGGAGGCAGAAGAAGATCTGCACAACGCGGTGCAGGAGTATTATAACAACAAGCTGCTGCTGTACTATGCAGAAAATCTGGATTATGCTGATTATGAAATTGATGTCGCATTTTTGGGTGACAGCCTGACCGATGGCTGCGATCTTGCCAAATATTATCCTCAGTTCAAAACGGCAAACCGGGGCATCGGCGGCGAGACCACCCACGGTCTGGAAAAGCGGCTGAAGGTATCTGTGTATGATTTAAAGCCTAAGGTGGCGGTAATGCTCATCGGCGGAAACAATTTGGACACGATGTTCGAGAATTACGAGAACATCCTCAAGGGTCTGCAGGAAAATGTGCCCGATACCAAGATTATTCTGGTATCTCTGACCGCAATGGGCGATACTTTTGCAGAAAAGAATCCGCTGGCGGCCTACAACAATGTAAAAATCCGTTTGCTGGCAGAAAAATACGGCTTTGATTTCGTGGATGTGTTCAGCCTGCTGCTGGATACGGAAACCAATGCCATCCGGGCCGAGTATACCAATGACGGTATACACCTGACGGAAAAGGGCTATGAGGTCCTGAGCGGTGCCATCACCCCCGCCATCGAAAAGGCCTTGCAAGAAGGCAAAAAATAAAAAATGCACTGTGCTGTGATATGCCTCCAAGAGTCAGACACTTTTGAGGCATCAGCGCGACAAAGAACCCCTGTTTTCATTAAGCGAAAACAGGGGTTCTTTGACTTCCTTGTGTATGCATCCGGCATAATGGCGAATATATGCACAAGAGAGGTAATATTAAATTCCGTCTAAGCTTTGCGGTTTTCTTCAGTACGGGGGACAATCCTATTAGTACTCTATGGGCTTGATCAGGTCACCGTACAGCTCCGGGCGCCGCTCCATCATATAGGTGGGGTGAGGCTCTGCGCTGGAACCGCAGGCCATCCACGGGCACCAAATGGGTTCGTTCAGGTCCACTTCCGCGAGGGCGTAACCCTTGCTGCCGGCCTCGTCCACCACCTTGCCGCTGGGGGAGACCACCATCGTCCCCTCGCTGAGGGTGTAGGCACTGACAAAATACACGCCGTTTTCCAATGCCCGGGTTAATGTGCGTTCCCGACGGAAGCCGTGGGTAGGCACCAGCAGTACCTCCGCGCCCCGCAGAGCCAGTGTCCGGGAGCATTCCGGGAAGAAGTGATCCCAACAGATATGGATGCCCACCTTACCAAAGTCGGTTTCAAAGACAGGCAGTTCGTTTTCCAGCATAGCACCGTTTTCCAGCTCATCCATAGTCAGGTGGGTCTTGTGATAAGTATTTTGGATTTTGCCGTCCCGGTTGATGAGAATAGCGGTCAGCCGCTTAGGCTCGTCATCGTTGGGGTTTTTCTCATAAAGGGAGCAGCAGATGTAAGTGTTATACTGCTTTGCCTTGGCGCAGAGCTTTGCCACATCTTCGTCATCCAGCTGAGAAAAATGGGTATTGGGCTGACGGGTATCATCCCGACGGGTCTGATACACAGCCTCGGTCAGCACCACCACATCCGGCTTCAGGGGACCGACAATGTCCAGCTCCTTCATAACATTTGCCACATTCTCTTCGTAGGTCTTGAAGCCGGGTCCGTCGATCATATCCCAGGCAATGGCGCAAAGACGCACCTTCCGGGGCACATAAGGACCTGCTTCCGTCAGTGAAATCTCCGGCAGCTTTGCTGTGCCGGGCGTATGGCTGAACAGCAGCAGCTCCAGCTCCATTTTGGCACAATCAGCAGGTACAAGGATCTTGTCACCGTGGCGCAGGTGACCTTTGTGCTGCTCCTGGCCGTTTTCGTCGAAGCAGTTATAGAAAAAACGGTACTTCAAATCGGTCTGCACAGGGGCGTGGAACTGATAATAGTGACGCAGCTTCAGACCGGTTACATCCAGAATGCACTTCAAAACAGTGTATTTTTCATCCTTGAAACGGATGTCCAGACCGTACCCGTCCTGTTCAATGTCCACATTTCGGGTTTGATAGGGTTTTGTGAATTGCCAGGAACCGAATTGCATAGAGATCGCTCCTTTTCGTAGTTTGGTCTCTGTGTTCATTATGAAGGGAAAATATCCCATTGTCAACCCTCCCTGCTGATAAATACAAAATCATCGTTGAAATATGTCAAACTTGCCCACTTGAAAGTAAATAGCGTTGGGTGTATAATAATCACAATCTAAAATGGTAAAGTGTACAAAAAATTGAAACTTACAGCAAAATATCAAAAGGGGGTCAAATATGAAAATTCTCAGCATCGGCAACAGCTTTTCTCAGGATGCCCAAAAGTGGCTCCATCAGATTGCCCAAAGCGCGGGCGCACAGATCCATGCGGTGAATCTGTACATCGGCGGTTGTCCTCTGGTGCGGCATTGGAACAACTTTGTCAGCCAAGAGCCTGCCTATGAAATGTGGATCAACGGCGTATTTGAACGGATGATCTCCGTCAACGAGGCTGTAACCTTGGAAAACTGGGATGTGATCACCTTCCAGCAGGCAAGCCCCGACAGCGGTGATTACAGCACCTTCCAGCCATATCTGAATTATCTGTACCGGGAAGTCAAAAAGGTCTGTCCCGATGCCAGATACTATATCCACCAGACTTGGAGCTATGAGGTGGACTGCAAGCTGGCTGCCTTTGATAACTATATGCGCAGCCGCTGTATTATGGACCAAAAGTCCATTGAGGCGTACAAGCTGGCCTCTGCAGAAACCGGTCTGGAGCTGATCCCCTGCGGTGATTTGGTGCGGCATCTGCGCACCCTGCCGGAATTTGACTATCCGGCCGGCGGCATGTCTGTCAACCGGGATGGCTTCCACCTGACCCTTGATTACGGCCGCTATGCAGCCGGCGTGATGTGGTATGCGTTTTTGACCGGCGGCGATCCCCGGAAGGTGAGCTTCGTGCCCGTTGTGGAGGATGTACCTGCGGACGAGAAAATCCTTAAAAAACTGAACGAGGCTGTGTACACAGTCTTGCATTCTTAAAATAACAGGAGGTACCATTATGTATCGGAAAACAGCAGACGAAATTATGGAACTGGACCCGGAAATTGCCATCATTCCCGTTGGTTCTCTGGAACAGCACGGTCCCCATCTTCCCGTGATGACCGACTGGGCCATTGCTGCGGAGCTTGGCAAGCGTGTTGCAGAAAAAATGGGGGCCTTTCTGGTGCCTGCACTGCCCATTTCCACCTGCCGTGAGCAGATGGGTAAGAAGGGCAGCGTATGGATGGAGCCCGTGACCTTCTATCAGATGATGACCGACATCATTATGTCCCTGAAGCTGCAGGGCTTTAAGAAGGTGGGTATTCTCCAGTGTCACGGCGGTATTTTCATTATGACGCCTTTGGTTCGCGACCTGAACGCCCGCAACAACCCTGATCTGATGGTGGCGGTGGCCTATTCCGGTCAGTTCAGCCCCCAGCTGTATGCAGAAGGTATTCTGGAAACCCGGACAGAGCTTCACGCCGGCGAGGGCGAAACCTCCAAGATTTTGGCCGTCGATCCCGAGAGCGTACATATGGACCGGGCAGTGGACTTTGTGCCCACGGTTACCCGTCCCTATCTGAGCTATGGCAGCATTTTCCGGGCGTCACCTTCCGGCGTGTGGGGCGAGCCCAGCTATGCCTCTGCTGAAAAAGGTGAAAAACTGTTTGAACGGACCGCCGAGCTGATGGTGGAAGAACTGAACAAGGCCTTTGCTTATATGGAAGCTAAGGAAAAGTTCGGATACAGCTATTTTTGATATGAAACTGGATAATTTAAAAATCAATTTTCTGGGCGACAGCATTACGGAAGGTCGCTGCGCCAGTGTGCCCGAAAATGGTTATGTAGGACTGCTGCAGAAGAAATATCCCAATGCTGTGATCCGCAATTACGGTGTGGGCGGCTCCTGCATTTCCGATAAATGCCTCTGGGGTGTCCGCAGCTTTTGCGAGCGCGCCGATGAAATGGACCCGGATGCGGATCTGGTGGTGGTTTTTGGCGGTACCAACGATTACTGTTGCTGCTGCCCGCCCGGTCAGTGGGGCGATAAGAACGACGATACCTTCTATGGTGCCTGCTATAAGCTTTTTGATATGCTGCTGCGTGTTTATCACGGCAAGACCATTGCGGTAATGACTCCCATTCACCGTCTGGATGAGGACGGAACCATCTGCGAAGATCGTCCCATGGTGGCACCGCTGAAGGATTATGTGGAAATTCTGAAGGAAACTGCAGAATATTTCGGCTTCCCGGTGATCGACCTCTTTGCCACCAGCGGTCTTCAACCCAATATCGACTATATCCGCGAAGCATATACCGCAGACGGTCTGCATCCCAACGATGCCGGCCATGAAATGCTGTTTCGTCGTGTAGACGGCGCATTGCAGAATCTTTATTAAAACGAACCGCAACAGAGAAGGAGGGAACCTCAGTGGCACTTGCCGATAAAGTGAAAAAGTTAATAAAGTCACGGGCGTTCCTTTTCCGCCTCATTGCGACGATTTTGGTCTTCATTTGTATTCCGCTGCTGGCAGTGCAGATTTTTGTGGTCAATGAGTCCACGGATGAGTTCCGTAAGACCAATCAGGATCATTATCTGACCCTGCTGCAGGGCAGTGCCCAGACCTTTGTATCCAGAGAAAAGCTGTTGTCGGATACCGCGTGGCGTATGAGCCGCAACGAAGACATCCAGCAGCCCCTGCGCCATTCCATCGAGGAAAATCCTCTGATGGATAAGGAAGCGGCGGATGCCATCAGTTCCTACAGCGCAGAAATCCTGCATGTGCAGGCTGCCGGCGTTTTCTACATTTCCAAGGGATATGTACTGACCAACGGCTGCAAGTATACCCTGCAGGAGTATTGTGACAAGATTGAACCGGTACAGCTGTCGGAGCAGACACAGCAAGATCAGACCTCGGTGGAACAATCCCTGCAGTTGGAGAACTTTTTCCGGAATCGGGAGTCCTTTGGCTATTATGCGTCCTCTGACGGAAAGATTCTGATTGCGGCTCTGCCGATTTCGCTGTCCGTTGTGGGGCGTACCGATGCGATTGCCTTTTTTACACTGGATGCCAGATCTCTGGAAGAAAGCTACCGGGCAAATATTTCCTGCCAGAGCAGCATTGCAGTGCTGGATGCGCAGGACAATTATCTGCTCAAAGGCAAGGACTTTGCCGCAAATATCAGCAATGAAATCCTTTTCAGTTTTCTGGAGAGCGACAGCAACAGCGGTTCTCCCAACAGCGAATTGCTGCTCTATCGCTACACAGATCCCAAAACAAGCTTTACCTTCCTGCTGGCTGCAGACCGGGATGACGCGCAGGAGCAGCTGATGGATTTCGCCACAACGGTGCGTACCGCGACCTATGTGATGGTTGTAGTGATCGTTATCTCGTTGCTGGCTACGATTTATATTACATACCGCCCCATTGACCGGCTGCTGCGGAAATACGCGCCTACGGAAGAGCAGCACTCCGGCTCGGAGATTGAGCGATTGGATTCCACCCTCTTCCAGTTGGATAAGGAAACCGAAACACAGCAGGAGCTGCTGACAGACTTTATTCTGGGAGATCTGCTGTTTGGCAATGCAGTCAAGCCCGAGCTGATCGCCAGATATTTCCCCAGAGAGCGCTATAGCTCCTTTGCGGTGCTTACGGCGATTTGCCCCACTATGGTATCCGGCGATGCCAAGGAGCTGGAGCAGATTTTGGAGGATGTCACGGATTGTGATGTTTATGTCACCAGCGTCCCCAGCCGCCCCCATACCGTTATTGCCTGCCTGAGCAAGAACACAATTGATGCCAATGAACTGCAGTACCATTGCGTCCACGCAGTCTACGAGGTCGTGGGTACGGATTGTCCCGTTTGCATAGGTGATGTGGTGCAGGATATCCATGAGCTGCGCAAATCCTATCGCAGTGCGGTGATCGTCAATGTGGATCCCATGAAGGCAGAGCCGGGCTCCAATGCCGAGGAATTGGCAAAACGGCTGCAGCCTCTCAGCCAATGTGTGTATATGGGAGAGGAAACGGAAGCACTGCGTTATCTGGACGACATCCGTCAGTTCCTGTATGCCAATACAGTAGGCGAGGGGCACCTGCGCTACTATGGCTTTAAACTGCTGCATGCTTACCTGAGCAGCATCAACAGCACACAAACGCAGCTTTCCGGACAGGAAGTAGAGCTTCTGCTGTCTTTCACCAGTATGGATCACCTATTCAAGCTCTTGGCGGAATCCATTCATCAGGTCTGCAGTCAGGTGGCTAATATGGAGCATACCGTGGATGCGCAAATGCAGCAGCGTTTGCTCCAATATGTGGATGACCACTTTATGGAAAGCGAACTGTGCCTCAGTGCCGCAGCAGACTATGTGGGAACTTCCATCTATGCGGTCAGCCGGTCTTTCAAGGAGATTACCGGTAAGGGCTTTAAGGATTATGTGTCGGAAAAGCGGTTGGAATACGGCCATATCCTGCTGTGTACTACCAATAAGAGTATTGCGGAGATTGCGGTCGCCGCAGGCTTTGAAAATGCCAACTATTTCTCCACGATTTTTAAGGCGAAATACGGCTTGCCGCCCAGTAAATACCGCTCCGAGCGCAAGGGCAAACAAGAAGATTGAACGATCTGATAGGAGGAACAGTAATGGATATCAGCAAAATTGATCCTAATTTTAAGATTGAAGCGGCCAATGAGACCGATGTGCAGTATTTTAATTATGACGAAGCTCCCATTTCCATTCACGGCTTGTATGATCCCTACGGAACGGGGAAGCTGTGGCGAATGCCGGAAGAATACAAGGACAACGAGGCGTTGAACCCCGGTATGCGCCAGCTGCTGCACAATACGGTGGGCGGAAGATTGCGTTTTGCCACAGATTCTCCCTATTTGGCACTGATGGTGGAGCTCAGCGAGCTGACACCCTCCGTTATGATGGCAGTGTCCGGTCACTCCGGTCTGGATGTGTATACCGCCAAGCGGGGCAGCAGCCGTTTTCAATATATCAAGACGGTTGTCCCGGCACAGTTTATGGAGGATAAGGACCGTTTCTTCACCAGCTCCGTTCACTTCAATCTGTTCGACCATTATGACCAGCACGAGGTGATGATCAATCTGCCTCAGTTCAATGGCGTGAACAAAATTATGGTGGGCATCAAGAAGGGTTGTTCACTGTTTCCTGCCGCACCGTATCAGTATGAAAAGCCCATTTTGTTCTACGGCGATTCTATCACCCACGGCGGCAACGCTTCCCGCCCCGGCAATAACTATCCCAACCATATCAGCCGCTGGCTGAATGCGGACTTTATCAATCTGGGCTTCACCGGCAATGCAATGGGCGAGCCGGAGGTGGCGGATTTCATTGGCTCTCTGGATGTGAGCGTGATCGTCACCAATCTGGAGCTGCGCAATTATGATTTGGAAGAATTCCGGGCAAAGCATTATCCCTTCTATGCCCGACTGCGTAAGCATCACCCGGATGTGCCGATTCTAATTATGAGCCGCGCCGGATTCCCCCGCCTGAGAAAGTACGAACCCAAGCAGCGTGACTTTGTTATGACCAACCGGATCATTATGGAAACCTGTGTTCGGGCATGGCAGGAAGGTGATGAGAATTTGTACTATCTGGATGGCGCGGGAATGTTCGGAGATGACGATCAGGATGCCTGCACTGTGGACCATACCCACCCCAATGATCTGGGCTTTTACCGGATGGCACAGCATCTGCGTCCGATTCTCTACAGTATTTTGGAAGATATTAAGTAAAAATCCATAAAAGACCCGTAAATGGCGATGTTGCACAAAACGCAGCATCGCCATTTGTGCATATATAACAACACTGCAAAAAAATGAAGATGGTTTGCAAGAAACAAGTGATGAAAAATCCAAATTCATATGCTATCATAAGCTCAAAGCAATACATATTAGGAGTTGATAATCTTGAAAACATCTTCGGTTCAGGGCGTTGGTCCGCAGTTGCAGGCCCCTCCCGTTACCAAGAGCCAGAAACTGCTGAATCACTTTAAGGCATATTTTTGGCTGTATGTGTTTATGGTGCCTACGCTGATTTGGTTTGCCATTTTCTGCTACGGTCCCATGAGCGGCATCATTATCGCCTTTAAGCGTTATAAGGTCAGTTCCGACAGTATATGGACAGCAAAGTGGGTTGGATTTAAATGGTTTGAAAGTTTCTTTAATTCTTACTATGCCAAAACCGTTATCCGCAATACCTTGGTGCTTTCTTTCTATGGCCTGGCAACCTTCCCGCTGCCTGTTATTTTTGCGCTGATGCTGAATGAGATCGGTAATGCAAGGTTTAAGACGGTGATCCAGACCATTATGTATGCACCCCACTTTATTTCTATTGTGGTTCTGGTCAGTATGATCAACATCTTCTTTGCAGACAGCGGCTTGGTCAATGATCTGCTGAAGGCCATTGGTATCGGAGAGGTAAACTTTTTGACCAATCCGGATGCCTTCCCACATATGTATGTGTGGTCCTTTGTCTGGCAAAATCTGGGCTGGAACTGCATTATTTATGTGGCGGCACTTTCCGGTGTTGACCCCGCACTCCACGAGGCTGCGACGCTGGACGGCGCAAACCGTATGCAGCGGATCTGGCATATCAACCTGCCCACCATTCTGCCCACTGTGGTCATTACCTTGATTATGCGTGTGGGTAATATTATGGCTTCCAACACCGATAAGGTTCTGCTGATGATCAATGATCTGAACTCAGAAACCGCTGAGGTTATCGGTACTTTCGTTTATGAACGCGGCCTTAGCAAGGGCGACTACGGTTACGCGACCGCTGTTGGCCTGTTTAGTAATGTGATCAATCTGCTCTTGTTGCTGACTGTCAACAAGATTTCTGAAAAGGTCACAGACACCAGTTTGTTCTAAGGAGGGTGCGCTATGAAGGTTCGTCAATCTGTTGGTGATCGCATCTTTCTGGGAATTGTTTATGCGATCCTGATCTTTTTCACTCTGCTTTGTCTGTATCCCTTGTATCTGGTTATCATCAGTTCTTTCTCTGATCCTGTGAATGTGGCGCAGGGTAAGGTCGTGCTGTATCCCGTAGGCTTTACGCTGGAAGCATACAAGGAAGCCTTCAGCACCAATGATATTCTCATCGGTTACCGCAACAGCCTGTTCTATATGATTGTCGGCACGGCTATCAATATGGTGCTGACCATTCCGGCAGCTTACTCTTTGGCACACCCCAAGGTTAAGGGCAAGGGTGTTGTGATGAAACTCATTGTTTTTACCATGTATTTCAGCGGCGGCCTGATTCCTACCTTCCTGCTGATGAAAGGTATGGGGATGCTGAACAATATATGGTCCGTTCTTTTGGTTACCGGCTGCAGCGCGTATAACCTGATCATTGCCCGCAGCTTCTTTATGAGCGGCGTGCCCCGCGAGCTGGAAGAAGCCGCTGAAATCGATGGCTGCACTCCGCTGCAGACTTTCCTGAAGGTGGTTTTGCCTCTGTCCAAAGCAATGCTCAGTGTTATTTTGCTGTACTACGCCGTGGCTCGCTGGAACGACTACACCTCTTCTCTGTACTATCAGCCCAGTGCTACTGATCTGCACTCCCTGCAGATGGTGCTGCGTACCTATGTGGAGCGCGCGAACAATTTGGTCAATAATGTTGTTGATGAAGAGGAAATGCTGTACTGGGCCAATCTGGTCGCACAGCTGAGATACTCTGTCATTGTGATTGCATCCGTCCCACTTCTGACCGTTTATCCCTTTATTCAGAAGTATTTTGAAAAAGGCGTTATGCTGGGCTCTGTGAAGGGCTGATTTCCGAGTTAGTAATTGATGCCTTGCATCGTACTATAAAATTTTAAGGAGGATAATCCAAAATGAAAAAACTGTTTGCTCTGTTGTTGGCTGTTCTGATGGTTTTCGGTATGTGCGCTTGCGCAGAGACCGACATCGATGATGATTACGACAACACTCCCCCCAGTATTCCTGACGGTGTTATCAATGCCCCTGATCGGGTCAATGTCGACTTCTACCCTCTGGATACCGACATCACCCTGCGTGTCCTGTTCAATGAGGACGGCAAGGGTGATACCGATGCTTCCGATCTGTGGGAGCGCGTTACCGGCGTTAAGGTAGAAAACCTGAAGTGGAACAATCAGCAGATGCTGAATGCTCTGGCTGCCAGTGACATTCCCGACGCTATCGTTATGCCTTGGGAATTTGAAAAGAACATGGTTTATGAATTCGGCGTTGGCGGCAAGTTCCTGGACTTCAGCAAGTACCTGGAAAAGATGCCCAACCTGAGCGCACTGATTCGTGAGTACCCCGAGATTATGGACGTTTGCGGCTACCCCGGTGGCGCAATGTACTCCCTGCCCAAGGTCGGCTGGTCTAACACCTACCAGTCCAACCTGCTGTACATCCGTGAAGACCTGCTGGAGAAGATGGGTATGACCGAGGCTCCTCAGACAACGGATGCTTTCCTGCAGTTCATTAAGGACGCTCAGGCAAAGTTCAGCAAGGAAGATCCTGAGTTCGTCGCATTTATGCCCCAGCAGTCTACCTATATGAACTGGACCGGCAACAATACCATCGCTTCCACCTTCTTCCCCAGCTTCGGTCCTTTGATCGAGACCGGCTTGACCGTCAATGCGGACGATGAGGTGGTTCTGGGCGCTGCTACCGAGCAGTACCGCTACTATCTGGAGTTTATGCATGATATCTGGACCTCCGGTGCTTTCGAGACCGAAGTGTACACTATGGATTCCTCTGCCGGCAGAGCTACCATTCAGAACGGCCACTGCGTCGTTTCCATCGGTACGCATGCACCCAAGACCTACTTCCCTGACGGTAAGGAGCATGCTGTTGTTATGGCACCTCTGACCTCCAGGTATCAGGGCACCAAGCAGTGGATGAAGACTCCTCTGATCAACTACCGTGGCTGTGTTGCCAGTGCAGCAGTTGCTGAGGATCCCGAGAAGCTGGAGGTTTTGCTGGCATGGCTGGACTCCTTCTACGCTACTGAGGACAACCCCCTGTACAAGGACGATAAGACTATGGTCTACGGCTACTCCATCACCAAGGGTGTTGTGGGTGAGCACTGGAACTTTGATACCGAGGCAGGCACTTGGGAGAGCACCGGTAAGGAATTCAGCAACTACTCTGATGCTCTGTACTCCGGCAACAATATCCTCATTCCTCTGACCAGCCTGACTGTTAAGGGTACAGGTACCAATGAGAATCTGCTGCCCTATGCTAAGCCTGTTTCCGGCTTGAACAATGCTGTTTTGAAGGAAGATGATCAGGACACCTTCAACGATCTGTGGGCTGACCTGGAGAAATTCATCTCCACCAAGCACGCTGAGTTCATTACCGGCCGTGAAGATCTGGAAACCGGTTGGGATGCTTATCTGAACGAACTGAACAGAATGGGTCTGGAAGAGGTTCTGGAGATTTATCAGAGAGTTTACAACGGCACGAACAGCTAATAGTATTATAATCACGCTTTTCCCTGATTTGCGAAACAGCGGGCCACACCCGTGGCCCGCTGTTTTTTTGAAAGCAACGACAATGCAAAAGAGGTACTGCTATGAAAATTTTGATTGAAACTCCAACCGGTATTGTTCGCGATACCTTCTTTACCCCTGAAAATGTGGAGCGCATTAACGCGCTGGGCACTGTTGAATGGAACCCCTATGACCGCCATATGACCCCCGAGGAATTCCGGGATGCACTTGTGGATGTGGATGTCTGTTTCTGCTGCTGGGGCGTTCCCGCTTTTGACAGCCTTGTGCTGGAAAAGGCCAATAACCTGAAAATTATTGCCTATGTGGGTGGCTCTGTGAATCACTTTGCCACCGATGAGGTTTACAATAGAGGAATCCATGTCCTGACAGGCAACGAGGAGTTTGCACGCTCTGTGGCCGAGGGCAATCTGGGATACATCATTGCCGCACTGCGCCGCTTGCCCCAGACGGTGAATGAAATGGCGGCAGACGGCTGGCAGCTGACCTACAAGCGCACCGAATCCCTGCTGGAGCAGAATGTGGGCATCGTTGGTCTGGGTACTATCAGCCGGTATCTTATCAGCTATCTGAAGCCCTTTCAGTGTAACATCAAGCTGTTTTCCAACCACACAACGGATGAGGAAGCAGCTGCGCTGGGCGTGGAGAAGGTTTCCCTGGAGGAGATGTTCAAGACCTGCAAGATCATTTCCGTTAACAGTGCCCGCACGCCTAAAAACTATCACATGATCAGCGATGAGCTGATGGGCCTGCTGCGCCCCGATTGTCTGATCGTCAATACTTCCCGGGGCAGCCTGATCGACGAGGAGGCTATGGCCCGCCACCTGCAGGCAGGTCACTTCCGTGCCATTCTGGATGTTTACGAGGAAGAGCCTCTGCCTATGACCAGCGGTCTGCGCGGTCTGGAAAACTGCATCCTGATTCCGCACCGTGGCGGTCCTACCACCGATCGCCGTGCCGCTGCGACCCGTGTTGTCATTGACGATGTGATCGCCATTATGAACGGCGGTACTGCCAAATATGAGGTTGGTAAGGCTCGTGCGGCAACGATGACACATATCTGATAAGGAGGGTATGGCTTTGATTGTTAATGTGATTCACCGTCCTGCGAACGGGAAGCTCTATGAGATGTTCCGTCTGCAGCAGAAATTCGCCCACGAGCTGGGCCTGAAGGTCACATTGCTGATCCCCTATGACTTTTTCTTTAAGCCCGATGTGATGGCGGATATTATGGCCGACCACAACACCTACGGCGATGAACTGGGCATCTGGATGGGTGAGCTGACCGGCGGCAAGATGCAGGAGACAGTCCCCTGCAAAGAGCCCTTCCTGTGGCTTCACACTCGTGAGAGCAAGGAAAAAATTCTGAAAACCGTTTTGGACAAGTTCCGCGAGGTCGTCGGCACAGAGCCTGTTTGCTTTGGTGGCTACCACATGGATGCGGTTTCTCTGGAATTGCTCCATACTATGTGCCCCAGCATCCGGATCTCCATTGCCGGCTGCTTTGAAGAGGGCGTGAAGGTTTTTCACGGCTGCAACAACTCTTGGTATCTGTTCAACGAGGGTATGCCTTGGCATCCCTGGTATCCTGCAAAGGAGAATTCCCTGCGTCCTGCTTCCGATGAGGGCGAGTGGTGCGGGATCGTGGCAGTGCCCCATCTGTGCCGGGATATGGCACTGTCTTATGAGGGGCGTAACGACTTCTTTGCCAGCCATCCTGCCAATGTTCAGCGTGCAATGGCCAATGAGGGCGCAATTGCACCCTACACGCTGAATCTGCTGGACATCTACCGCTATCAGGAGCGTTTCAATGACGGCTTCTCTTACACCAATGTGTTCGTCGGTCCCAACTGGCTCTCCGGCAGCCCCAATGTGCAGGACAGCGACGAGGTCACGCAGGGCATGTATCGGGAGTATCTGGAGTATTATGCCCAGCTTCGCGACGAGGGTAAGCTGCAGAGTATGTATATGAGCGAGTTCGCGGATTGGTACAAGGCAAATGTGCCCATCGGCAAGGCGCATCTGTATGATGCCAAGGAGATCCTCTACGGCTCCGGAAAAGATTATTTCTGGTACTGTGACGACAAGATGCGTCTGCTGTTTGACCTGTTCCAGGGCGGCAGCATCGGTGACCTGCGTCCCTTTGTGGCGAAGCAGCCCCGCTGCACCGGCGCGGATACCCCCTTTAAGGCCATTGGCACCAACCCCTACCTGATTCATTCTCAATACCGTACCGGTAACGCTCACCACTTTGAGGACGGTGCCCGTACCACCCTGCAGGTCAAGCTGGGAGAGGAAATGCTGGACCTTGCCAACTATCCCACCCGTCTTTCCAAGGTTAGCCGGGAAGAGGATGGCGTTTATCTGGAGCTGACCGACATCCGGCTGAAGTTCGCTGCCGCAACAGCGACACTGAAGACAACCGTGATTATCCGCAAGGACGCGTCTGTAGAATTTGTTCGTGCAATCACCGAAAGCTCTGCCCCCGACGCAAGTTTTGAATTGACCGAATACTGTAAGGGCTGCTGGGGCACGACAGAGTATCCCGAGGAAATGGGTGGCATCAAGCTGGCCATTCCCGGGGAAAAGATCGTGTATGCCTATGAGGGCCGCATCCTGACCTCTCAGACTTCCGGTGCCGTTACGGCAACCGTTCCTGCGCTGGATACAGTGCTGGGCCTCACCGGAATCAAGGGCAATTTTAGCAGCTGTGAGGCTGAGGAAGGATATATCTTCAATCCCTATTACACTCTGCGCCAGAGCGCGCAGGTAAAGAACGGTGAAGAAATGAGGACTGTGCTATGGCTGAGAAAAAAGTAATTATTTACCGCTGCCCCGTGTGCTTCGCCCGGGAAAATGATGTGGTCATAAACAAGTATGATGGCGTGTACCGTTGCGTCAAGTGCAGCTTCTTCGGTTCTGAGGAGCAGATTCAGAAGATGTATGCTGACCTGCGTCAGAAATATACTCTGCGTACCACTCGGATCACGATGGAAGATATGGAAAATATGTAAATGTAAAAAGTGGCTGCCTTTGGGCAGCCACTTTTGGTTTAGAGGTTCAAAATAGAATCCGCCGCAATTTGCAGATAAAGCTGTTTCATATCCTCTGGCAGATTGCAGTGCCCCATTCCGGGGATCTCATAATAGGTGATCCGGTGGGATTTTTTCATTTCCTCCACAAACCGATCGCTGTTTTTCTTCTTGTCCACCCGGGTGTCCTCTTCTCCGCAGAACACATAGTAGGGGATGTCTGGCATTTTGTCAATCAAATGCAGCGGAGATACGGTCAGCATTGCCTCCTCCAAAGTTCCCTCGTAGGTACCGAAGGCACTGTACAGCGCATGGGGCAAATCCGGATGATCAAAAATGTGGTTACTCATATTGCAGGCAGGACAGTTCGCAAGGCAGGCTACTGCCTTGTGTGCAGAGAGCACTGTGCAGGACAATGCTGTCAAACCGCCCATACTGTTACCCGTAAACACAAGGGGGGCGTTCTGCAGTGCAAAGTGGCGGATGACCACATCCAGCACTTCGTCGATATAGGCGACCGTCTGCCGATTGCAGAAGGCCCACGGGTTATAGTAGGGGATCAGATAGAGAATACCTTGTTCCGCAAAGAATATTCCCTCGTCTATATCTTCGTGATACATTCCGGTTGAACCCATACCCCAAAAATTCATCACAATTCCCTTGATGGGCTTTTTGCAGAGGTGGTCATTGGAATAGGCAAAATACCGCAGATTTTCATAGGTTATAAATTTTTCCATTATGTTTCCTCCTTGTAAGGGCATGACCGGTTGAGGTGCATTGCGCAATCCCCATAGAAACCGTTTGTTACAAAAACTTCTTCTCTCGGCTCTTTGTGCAGGAAGATTTTGCTATTCTGCGCCAAGCGTAACCCCACATTTTTAAGTGTATCTATTGTACTTCATATCAAAGGAAAATGCAAGTGGTGATAAGAACGGCTGCCATCAAGCGAATGGCAGCCTTTCTTACGTATTATGTTTGGAAGAGGAATAAGTAAATTGATGAAAACACAAATATTGTTTGCGTTTATTGAAATTATTATACACCACAATGAGAATTATTGCAATACCTAAATTGTGCAAATGACTACTATTTTTTTACACAGGACGATTTTTTATAGCAGAACGCGCCCGACTCTTGCGAGCCGGGCGCGATTTTTGGGGTTAATCAGCCGTTGGCAAATGCAGCAACTGCATCACCGTAGCGCATCATAGCCAGGATGACATTACCCTGTGCGGAGGTGGTCAGGTTCTTGACCAGAGCCTCAACACTGATGGACTGCACGGCAGTCACAGGGGTCTCACCATCGTACAGAGCGAAGGTGACAGTGTCACGCATATTGGCAGCACCGATGGCGATACGAATTGCGGTCATACCGTAGGCGGCATAGGTGTCAGCGTCCACAACACAGGTCAGCTCCTTGCTGCCGATGGTAGCCTTGGCAGTGTAGGCGGAGATGTCACCGGTGAAGGCCAGCTGGATCTCAACCTTGGACTGCATACTGACGGAGGTCTGCAGGATGGAAACAGAACCGGAACCGGAGGAAGAGTTGGTTGCGCTCATCTCGGGATCGGTAGCAGTGCCCATATTGGCATACTCGCCCAGATTGGTGTTGGGCAGGTAGTCAGCATTGTGGTTGAAGGTAGTCTGGACAGCTGCACCGTAGTTTAGCATATCAACCAGAATACGGCAAACCTTTGCGTTGCTTGCGTTCTTGGGCAGCATGGACAGAGCCAGAGACTCGACGGATGCAGTGTAGGACTGGCCAACATAGACGACACCGTCCTTCACGCCGTACATAGTCAGGGTAACTTCCTCAGCCATGGACCAGGACAGGATCTGCTGATCGAACAGCAGGTACACACCGTAGTAAGGCATACCGGTCAGCTTGGTGGTGGTTGCGCCCTTTACGGGATCGATCTGAATGGCTTCAACATAAAGCTCGTCGTAGGTGTTGGCCAGGCTGCCGTTAGCCAGCAGCTGCATACCGATGTAGTCCTGGAAGGACAGGCTGGGTGCCTGCAGGAAGACCAGATCGTCAGCGGTCTCAGGACCGACAACGGGCTCTTCAGCACCGCAGACGGAGCAAACGCCGTCAACATAGGTGTGCTCGCCGGTAGGTTCGGTCTGGTCAGCAACATACTTGTCACCGCAAGCTGTGCAGGTGTAGGTGGTGTAACCGCCGTCCACACAAGTAGGAGCGGTCACAACTGCCTTGTAGCTGTGGCCCAGAGCAGCGATCTCCTCGGTGTAGCTTTCACCGCAATCGCAGGTGAAGGTCTTCACGCCGGGAGTTGTACAGGTAGGTTTGGTGGTCACTTCTTCCTTATAGGAGTGCTCGTGGACCTCTTCCACCAGCTTGTACAGTTTAAAATTATAGGGATAATTGCCGCTGGCTACGGTGGTATTCTTATAGGCACGGAACTGGTTGCCGCTGCCGGTATTAGAGGCCAGTGTAGTGGTATCCGAGCCGATACCCTTGAAGATGAAGGTGCCCTCGCTTGTATTGAATTCCCACGCCCAGTTATAGGCACCGTTCTGGATGCCGTTGGTATTGCCGCTCTTGGGCTTAACGGTGATGCCGTTGGAATCGGTCAGTACCACAGAAGTACCGTTGACCGTCAAGGTCCAAACCGCATCCATCGTGTCTGTAACCGTATTCCCGGATACTGTGGGCCGCACAGCAGTCAGCCAGCCACTACTGTAAACACCGGGACCGTAGCCCTTGTCAGCGATCATCACATACTGGCCGGTTGTAAACTGGTTTGCAGAAGTGATCAGCACATAGCTCCCTGCTTCCCCGACAGGAGGTGTGGAGGTGCCCAGATCCTCACCGCAAACATCGCAGGTGTCGTCGCTGTTTTTATCTGTATGCGCCGCAGTTGTACCCTCGGTTGCCTTACACACAGAGCAGGTCTTGGGGGAAAGGCAGGTTGCCGCGACCCAAGTGTGACCCAGAGCAGAGCCACTGGTCGCACCGCACTTGGAGCAGGTCATAGGCGCAGTGCAGGTAGCAGCACGCCAAGAGTGCGTGCAGGAAGTAGAACCGGAACCACCGGAGGCAGATCCGCCATTGTCGGAAGGCGTATTGTAGCCGGAAGGAACATCCCTGCCAAAGATCAGCCAAGCAAACTCAGGATAGTCGATGAAGACATTCCGGTTGCCCTGTACATCCTGAACCTTGTCGTTGCGGCTCATTTCCCAGCTATCGACGGGGTCGATCTCGCACCACTGAAGCAGTGTATCCAAACTTTCGATAACTTTGCCGCCATCGTTTGCAGAGTCGTTGGCACCAATCACAGGATTAGGTGTATCTTTGAACAGATTAGGTTCCTCCCAACGGCACCACACATACAGGAAGATACGCGCCACATCGCCCTTAATATTGTCATTCACCTCGCACAAGGTTGAGGTTCTGTACAGGACATCCGTGCCATTATAAGTATATGTCTTTGCGCCGCTTGTCCCCTGAACATTACCCATAATCAGGTTACCACGGGACGAGTTAATATTGCTGATAGAGGGACGCAGATGATGCAGATCGCAGCCACCGTCCTTCTCGTGGAAGGATGCGTGGCTCTTTGGCCAAACATGTTCTCGGCTCATCGCGCCTGAATCGGTAGAATCCAAATAGAACCAGATTGTTCCGCTAGAGCCGTCGGAAGCATCCGTGTACTTCCAATAATCCGGTAAGCTACTGTATGAAACACTGTTCTCCATTGTGTCTGTCATCAACATATTCAGCGCATAGAACATATCACTGCTCATATCGAGGCAGTCCTCTGTACCGCCCTCAAGCTGAGACAATTTATCCCAGGTATTATTACCGGTGTAGTACGCCAGTGCCTGATCGCTCAGTACAGCGTTGTAATCGTGGCGAGTGCCGGTATTATATGTCAGGGAAACAGCCTGTGTTTTCACCGGAAGAACGGTCAAAACCAAAGACAAAACCATTATAAGCACCAGTAACCCGGAGCTTATTCTTTTAAGAATTGTTTTCATAAGGATCCTCCTTGTGTCATTACTCTTATAACATCATAACACAATATGACAAAAAAGGAAAGCATTTTCTTTAACAGAATTGCCTTCCTTTACAAAACAAAAAGTGGGCGGAAGGAGTAAATCCTTCCGCCCACGCCAGCAAAGTTTAATTAGCTAGCGATGCAGGGGGGGAACAGAGCGGGCAGAGTGGTGCCGCTCTCGGTGATGACGTCCTCAACGGAGAACTTAACGACATCGACAACAGGAGTCTCAAAAGCCTTCATTTCATTTTCCTCCAATCTTAAAGAATTTGCTATGCATAAACGGCATTGCCGTAACGCAACTTGAGTATGAACAGTTATTAGATATTAGCCGGCAGCGAATGCAGCAACTGCATCACCGTAACGCATCATAGCCAGGATGACATTGCCCTGTGCGGAGGTGGTCAGGTTCTTGACCAGAGCCTCAACACTGATGGACTGGACAGCGGTCACAGCCTCACCGGCATCATTGTACAGAGCGAAGGTGACGGTGTCACGCATATTGGCAGCACCGATGGCGATACGAATTGCGGTCATACCGTAGGCGGCATAGGTGTCAGCATCAACGATGCAGGTCAGCTCCTTGCTGCCGATGGTAGCCTTGGCAGTGTAGGCGGAGATGTCACCGGTGAATGCCAGCTGGATCTCAACCTTGGACTGCATACTGACGGAGGTCTGCAGGATGGAAACGGAACCGGTGCCGGTGGAAGAGTTGGTTGCGCTCATCTCGGGATCGCCGGCAGTGCCCA
>SVLL01000022.1 GCA_015067935.1 Oscillospiraceae bacterium
ACGCCGGATAAATGATTTTTGGAGGAAGCAAAGCAAACTATGGAGTTAACCGTCGGCGCAATTTTAGAGGGTAAAGTCAAAACAATTACGAATTTCGGAGCATTTGTGACGCTGCCGGAGGGCAAGACAGGCTTGGTACATATTTCCGAGGTGGCCAATGCCTATGTCAGCGACATTCATCAGCACCTGAGTGAAGGTCAGGATGTGAAGGTGATGGTCATCGGCCTGGAAAACGGCAAGGTGAATCTGTCCATCAAGCGGCTGGAGGCCAGACCTCAGCCCACTTCGGCTCCCAGAGCCAATACCGCTCCCGCCCGTCCGGTCCGCACAGCGGTTCCCACGCCGCCCCCGGCTCCCAAGAGTGCCGACCAGCTGTTTGAGGAAAAGCTGAAGGCCTTTATGACCGAATCGGACAGCAAAATTTCCGGCATCCGCGCCGAGCATCGCACAAAATCCCGCAGAAGATAAGATAAAAAGCCACCCACTCGGGTGGCTTTTTTAGTTGACAGGAGAGGAACGGCAGCAGAACCGGTACAGGAATAGGTCTACACAAATAGCATTTGGCCAAGATTACTGCCCGTATTCCTCTTCCGTCACCGCCTTGCGGCGGTGCCACCTTCCCCTCGGGGGAAGGTATGTGCCTGCTATGAAAAAACGACCATCGAATCGATGGTCGTTTTTTATGTACTTTAATCAAAGGCAATGCCAAAATATTCCGGCGCGGGGGCATCGGACAGGGGATGATACATAGCAAAGCTCCGATGATTTCCGGGATAGCGGAAGGTGCCCTTATTCCAGTGCAGTGCCGCCAGAATGCCGGGTGCTGCTTGCGTGTTGCCCAAAAGCTCCGTTGCAAAGAAGGGGTCCTGCCGGGTTACGGTTACCAAGAAGTCCTCACCGGCATAGAAATCTGCCAAATGCTCCAAAAACGGCAGAGCGTCGCCCTCTTGGATCACGCCGTTTGCCGGCATCAGGCTGCGGCGCAGCTGACAGTATTCGGCACTGTCCACTTTCCGCAGAGCAACCGGCTCCTGCGCCGCGGCGCAGGAAAACTCGCTGATGGTGGTGCAGGGGGTGTAACCCAGCTTTTCATACAGCTTAGAGAGCTTTTCGTCACCGGGCACCAGCACAATACCGGCATAGCCCAGATATTTCAGATGGCTGTGGGCATTTTCCAGCAATGCCCGGCACAGCCCCTTGCCACGGTAGGCTTTTGCGGTGGCAATGCCGTACAGATAGGCCAGCGGCTGCCCGTTCAGGCTGCAATCAAACCAGTACAGAGCGGCAACCACCTTGCCGTCCTGCGTGATGCAGCGGCAGCGGTCCGGGTTGAAGCCGTGGTTGTAGAAGATGTCCAGAAAGGCATCGTCATCTCCGAAGGCTTCGTGCCATAGGCTGCGCAGATCCTCTGATTGGGTCTGCAGCGGATAATCAATGTTCATCGTCTTCCTCCCAAAGGTCGGCCCAGAATTTCACCACAAGGCGATCCGGGCAGTAGGATAGCTTGGCTTTTCGCAGACCGGGCAGACCCATATCGTCTTCCCGATTCAGCCAGCGCAAGGTGGGATATTTACTGTGAAGGTGTGCGGCAAAGGCCTGATTGATGGCAGCGTAGGCTCCGTCAAATTCGTCCAGAGCCTTTTCAAAATGCACATCAAAGGTGTCTTCTCTCAGCCGGGAGCCGATGGCCATCGCCATCAATTTGCCGTTTTCCGTGAGTACCACGCCCTCAAGGGACAATTCTTCCCACTTTTCGAAGGCCCGGCGCAGGGCAACCTGCTCCAGATGGTATTCGTCCGGTGCTTCCGGGTCCAGACGGCTTGCGTACCAAGCGTCGATCATTTCCTTGACCTGTGGGAACAGCTCCTTCGTAATGCACACCATCCGGCAATCCGGATGATTCTGCCGGAAGCGGTTAAGATGGTTGCGCTTGCGCTGATATTTCCGTCCGGGCAGCTCGGCCAGATTTTCAATTGCGTAGACATAGTCGCAGTAGGTGCGGTCGGGATGGTAGCGGAAGCGGCCGGGGTACAGGTCTTCCAGCGTGGCGCAATCGTTGGCGGTCATACCCGTCAGGCGGCATTGCAGGCCCCGTTCCCGGGCATCTTGCAGGATCTCCTCCAGCACCGCCGCAATGTCCCCGTCGCCGATGGGAAAGGGGTAGATGCTGCGCCGCTCATACTGGGAGAAGAAGGCCATACAGCCGTGGAGAAATGCAACCTGCTGCCGTCCCCACAGATGGAGATTCGCCAGAGAATACTCACAGCCCCGTTCCGGGCAGTGCTGCAAAAAGGCGTTATAGGCATCCGGATCGGAAAGGTCCGGCTTGTGAAAATCAATCATTTTTCCACTTCCTTTCGGCCATTATAGCACATTCTGCCAGATTTTTCAATAGGGGCAAAAGCGGCGCGTTTCCGGCAGTATCGGGAACGCGCCCTTTCGGGATATTATAGCCAAAAAAGTCAGTTATCAAACAGCCGTTTATCCAGACCACGAATGCGCATAGCATAGTAAAGGGCACTGCCCAGCGTCAGCAGAACGCCCAGCTCGCCGATGGCGACCGTCAGCGCGTTGATGCCGAAGCCTCCGCCGATGTAGACACTCAGCTCCCAGCCCACAAGTATGGCGTTGAAGAGGGCGGGCATCAAAAGACCAAACAGCGGATAACCCTTGACGGTCCATTTCCGGGTCAGATACATCACAATCGCAGCAAGACAGGAGGCCAGCGAGCCCACCAGAAAATCCAGCGGCAGAGCTTGGGCGTAGGTGATATTGAAAAGCAGCGTGCCGAGGGTCAGTCCGGTGATCGCCGCCGGGGTAAAAAAGGAAAGCACACAAAGGGCCTCCGATGCCCGGAATTGAATCGCCCAAGTGGCAGAGCCGGGGATCAACAAATTTTGCAAATGGGTCAGCACCACATAGAGGGCGGCGATGATGGCGCAGTGAACGAGATTTCGGGTATTTTTCTTCATAAAATGCTCCTGAAAACAAAAAATGGGCGCAATTCGCACCCAAAAAATGAGCGCAATGCGCCCATCAGAATCCCTAGTTTTGTTTCAAGACAGGATGGTTGCGAACTGTCCTATGAAATTGAGGTGATTATAGCGGATTTTTTCGAAAAAGTCAAGAAAAAGAGCAGCCTGCAGCTCGCTATGATAAGCGGTACGGCTGTAATAAAAGATTGCAATTTGTTTGCGCCCGTGATAAAATGAAAACAACTATGACACTGCGAAGGGAGGGACCGCTGTGCGGCGCATTTTTCTGCTTCTTTTGTGCTTGCTTCTGCTGACAACGGCGGTCCAAGCTGCCGAATCGGTGACCAATATGGAAAGCTCTGCCGTGGTGGCGGAAAACGGTACCTGCCGAATGTCCGTCGCCTTTACTTTGACGGTGGAGAACGGCAGCGAGGAGCTGTATTTCCCACTCCCCGGCGGCGCGAAGGATATTTCCCTCAACGGCACCGGTGCCAAGACCTTCCGTCGGGACGGTCTGCGGTGGGTGGATTTGTCCCCGGTGGTCTACGGGCCGGGCACCTATTCTCTGAATCTCCATTATTCTCTGCCGGATTTGGTCACTAAGGTGGGAAAATCCGGGCTGCAGCTGGAGCTGCCCCTGCTCTCCGGCTTCGCCTACCCCATTGACCGGATGTCTTTTTCCGTCACATTGCCGGGGAAACCCCAAACCCGTCCCGTATTTACCAGTACCTATCACCCGGAATCCACGGAAAGCTTTTTGCAGTATTCCATTGCCGATTCGGTGATTTCCGGTCAGTTTTCTCAGGGTCTGAAGGACCACGAAACCCTTTTGATGACCCTTTCCGTGACGGAGGAAATGTTCCCCCAGAATCTGGTCAAGGTGTGGTCGCTGAGCTACGATGATCTGCTTCAGTACGGTCTTTTGCTGCTGGCAATTTTGTACTGGGTGTTCTTCCTGCGCTGCCCCCTGCCCCGTCGTTTCCGCCGCTTACAGGCTCCCGACGGTATCACCGCCGGCGAATTGGGCTGCTGTCTCAGCGGTCTGGGCGTGGATTTTCCCCTGATGGTGCTCTCCTGGGCGCGGCTGGGATATCTGAGCATCGAGCTGGACCGGTATCATCGGATCCTGCTCCACAAAAATATGGATATGGACAACGAGCGCAGCAGCTTCGAGGTACATTGCTTCAAATCCCTCTTCGGCCGCCGCCTGACGGTGGACGCCGGCAGTGAGCATTTTGCCCGTCTGAGCCGCAAGGCAAGCAAGGCAGTGCCGGTTGCCGCCCACTATTTCAACAAAAAGAGCGGCAACACCCTGATTTTCCGCTGCCTGACCACTGCCATCGGCGCGGTTGCCGGCTACAGTCTGGCCATTGCCTTTGCTTACGATACCGTATGGCAGGTGGTGCTGTCCGTTTTCCTGATTCCGCTGGGCACTGCCCTTTCCTGGACCATTCAGGACGGTGTGCGGGGAACTCTGCTGCGCCATCGGCTGGACCTGCTTTTGGGTATTTTCTCCTGCTTGGTATGGCTGGGGCTGGGCATTTGGGCCGGGGAAGCAGGCGTGGCGATTTTCGTGGTGCTGATTCAGGTGCTTTCCGGCTTTGCCGCTGCCCACAGCGGACGGCGGACTGAGGGCGGCGTTCAGGCGAGAAATGAGATTTTGGGTCTGCGCAAATACCTGCGGACCGTAACCGCGGAGGAAGTCCGTCCGATTACAGAGCACAATCCAGACTATTATTTCGATCTGCTGCCCGATGCCATTGCGCTGGGCGTGGATAAGCATTTTGCCAAGCAGTTCAAGGAGCAGAAAATGCCCGTTTGCCCCTATTTACAGGTGGCCGGCGGCACAGCCACCACCGCCAAGGAGTGGGCGCAGTACCTGCAGCAGGTGGTCCGTCAGATGGACGCCACCCGGCAAAAGATGAGATGGAAGCGAATTTTTAACAGATAAAAATAAAGGCTCCCTTGTGTAAAGGGAGCTGGCATTTGCGCGGGACGAGCAGGAAGGGAGTTGCCGTTATGGAAAATGTGAAAAATATCCAAAAAATCGACATCCATGCCCATGCAGTGCCCTTTCCCGATCTGACGCCCCGCTGTCCCGGGTGCGCCAATTTCTCCTCTGCCGAGGAGGTACTGGGCGTCTATGACCGGCTGGGTGTGGAAAAGGGCGTGCTGCTGCCGCTGGTATCTCCGGACGGCATCGTGTCCCCTATGACCGCCGAGGCGACCAAGCTGCTGGCGGATAAATATCCGGACCGCTTTTTGTGGTTCGCCAATGTGGATCCCCGGGCGGCGGGGAATCATCCCGGCGCACCGCTGGACCGGCTGATTGGGCATTACAAGGAACTGGGAGCCAAGGGCATCGGCGAAATCACCGCCGGTCTGTATCTGGATGATCCCCGACTGGAAAATCTCTTTGCCTGTTGTGCGGAGGCGGAAATGCCGGTGACCATTCACATTTCCGTTGCACCGGACAGCTACGGTGTTGCGGATGCGCTGGGTCTGCCCCGGCTGGAAAAAATTCTGAAAAAGTTTCCGAATTTGAAGCTTTTAGGTCATTCTCAGGTGTTTTGGAGCGAAATTTCTGCGGATAATAACGAAGAAATCCGCAACACCTACCCTTCCGGCAAGGTCACGGACGGGCGGGTGGCCCGGCTGATGCGGGAGTATCCCAATCTGTACTGCGATCTGTCCGCCGGCAGCGGAGCCAATGCCTTTATGCGCGACCCGGAGTATGCCGCCCGGTTTATCGAAGAATTTTCCGACCGGATCCTTTATGGCATCGACCTTGTGAGCAAAGACAGCCGATTCCCCTTGGATTTCTGCGCATTTTTCGATAATATGTTGGACGAGGGCACGATTTCTCCGGAAAACTATCGGAAAATCTTCCGGGAAAATGCGGAAAAATTGCTAAAGTTGTAAAACAATATGTCATTGTAAGCTCCCTCGCGATGACACAGCCGGCGTGCGGCGGTTATTGTAGGGGACGGGTCTCCGGCCCCTTGGCCCCCTCTGAGGAGGGGGCTGTCAGCCAAATAGGCTGACTGGGGGAGAGAAAGAAAATGGCGAAATATCTCTCCCTCCGTCATTTGCTCGTTCCTTGCAAATGCCACCTCCCTCCTCAGAGGGAGGCGAGGGGGCGGCGGTTATTGTAGGGGCGAGCATTGCTCGTCCGCTTGTTGCATATCGTACTGCGGTTACGGACGGCCAATGGCCGCCCCCACAGTATAACCTAACGATTATGTCATTGCGAGGGGTAGCGCAATCCGTTCCCCTATGGCCTTCCCCTCAAAGGGAAGCCTTGGCGATTGATTGACAACCGGCTTGTTTTTCGGTATAATAAAAGAAAAATCCCAAAGGAGCGATATTATGCACATTGATCACGACCATGTGGGCGGCCACGGCCATCCCCATTCCCACACCCATACCCACGAGCACACCCACGACGGTGTTGCCCACACCCACGCCCACGACCATGAGCACACCCACGACCACGGTCATCCCCATGACCACGACCACCTTCACGATCACGGCACCGAGCATACCCATTCTCATGAGTGCGCAGGTCACTGCCACGATTGCGCCTCCAAGTGCGAGCACACTCCCATGGAGGAGCTGACCGCGCTGATGAAGTATATGGTAGGTCATAATGCCGCCCACGCCAAGGAACTGGCCGATCTGGCTGCCCAGCTGGAAAAGATCGGCAACAAGGCCGCCTACGAGCAGGTGATGGCCGCTGTGTCCGACTTCGAAAAGGGCAATATGCGTTTGTCGGTTGTGCTGCAGAGCCTGAAGTAAGGAGTTATTATGTGCCTTTCTACTGTTTATAAGAATGAAAAGACCGAGGAAGCCGTTGTGATGCGCAATGTGATGAGCATTGAGTGCAAGGACGGCTGCGTGATCCTCACCGACCTGATGGAGCGCACTGTTGCCGTTGAGGGCACGCTGGTGTCCGCCAATCTGGTGGACGGCTTCGTCATTGTGAAAGAAAACTAAGGAAAAACGCACCCACACGGGTGCGTTTTTTGTTAGACAGTTGATGTAACCGAAAAGCCTTCCCCTTGAGGGGAAGGGGGACCGCGCAAGCGGTGGATGAGGTGTGTCGCGAAGCGACGATTTAAACCTTACGGCTGCTTCGCAGCCTACACCTCATCAGTCACCACCTTGCGGTGGCGACAGCTTCTCCTCCAGGAGAAGCCTTGGCGGATGCGGATTGGCCGCTCCCTAGGAAAAGCAATCCCGCAGGGCTGATGCTCTGCGGGATTCTTTGTTATTCTGCAATGATCACATACTGGATGGAGGTGACGGCGTCATTCTCCAGAATGATGGTCAGCTGTCCGCTGCCCTTGGTGAGCTGGTAGGCATTGCTGCCGTTGTAGCCCTCGGTGCCGTAGGCTGTCTGCACATCCGCCAGAGTAGAGCCGATGCAGATGCCTTCGTCGGTTTCCACCATATCGTCCACAAACCAGAAGCTGTACACATAGTCCTTGTCGCCGATGGGGTAGGTCTGAATATAGAAGCTGCCGTAGCCGTAGGTCTTGTCCAGACCCTCAAAGGCGCAGCTGGCGGATTCAGAGTAGGACTTTTCCTTGCCCAGTGCGGCAATAACCTCGGTCATGGGGGCGTGGAGAGCCACCTTCTTGCCATTGTAGGTGAAGCTGTAGGAATCCTGAACGGGCTCCTTGTTTTGGGGCTGGTCAGGGGTATCGGGGGTGGTTTCGCCGCAGGCGGCAAAGCACAGCATCAGGCTCAAGGCCAGCAAAATTGCAATCAGTTTCTTCATAATTACTCCTTATTTTTCTTCCATTTCCTTTTTGCGGTTATGGTAGGTTTCACATTTTTCCGCCCAGATACCGCTCAGATAACTTTCTACGCGGTGGTCGGCCAGCTGGAATTTCTCCTGCAGCACCTTGCCGAACCAACGGGCGGCCTTTTCCGCGCCGTACACATTCAGGTGCAGACCGGCATCGTAGGTGTCGTTGTCCCAATCGATGCCGATTTCCTCCTGATGCTCCAGCATATTGATATACAAAAGGTCATTTTCTGCGGCATAAGTTTCAATCTGCTCGTCCCACTGGGGCCACCACTTGGGGGAAACCGCCGGGGCCTTGATGAGCACCAGCTCAATGCCGTTGTCCTTGCACAGCTTGGTCATCTTCTCTAGATAATACCAGCTGTTTTCACCGAAATCGTAGCTGATAAGAGGCCGCTCTTCGTGATTTGTCATGGGCACCTTGCCGGTTTTCATCAGATAGCCGTTGTCGGAAACCGTATCCCGGGTGAACCAGTACTTGAAATCCTCTTCCGTCAGCTGATTCCAGCGGTCGTGATAACGCAAAATGGGCAGCAGATAGCTTGCCACGGTAAAGACCTTGTCCTCACGCTCCTCTTTGGACATGGATGCCAGCATGGAATTCCATTTGGATTCCGACCAGCGCATACCGTCCAGCGTCAGGCGGTTGTATTCTTCCCGCTTCTCCTGTTCCTTGGTGCTGTCGGGGGTGTCGTACTTCATAGAAAGCACATTGAACACCATCACCTTGGGTTTTTCATAGCGCAGGGTTTCTTCCATCAGGTAGTAAGACTGCCAGATCAGCTGCTGGGGACTTCCCCGGATGATGGAGGTGATGCCGTATTCCTCCCACATGGTAATGGGGGAGAAATTCTCGTAGACCTCGCAGTCGCCGATGAAGATCACATCGTTGTGGCCGGCGTTATCGTAATACTCGGAAATCAGCGCGCCTTCCAGCAGTTTGCCGGACATATTCTTGGGTATCAGCAACGCTTGCAGGCAGAACAGAACAATACCGGAGAGCACCAGAAAGGCGAGAAATAAAGCAATTTTCTTCTTCATAACGCCCTCCTAGAAGTTATCGTAGATGAAGCCGCTTGCGTCATAGCCAACGCCGTACTTGCCCATCAGCAGCACAATGAGAACGAGAATGAACACAAGGATGTAGCGAAGCAGGGGCTTGTTCCAGAGAGCTTCCCGGACGCTGCCCTTTTTCTCTTGGAAAAGGCTCACCGCGAACATCAGGACGATACCAAAGCCCAGAACTGCGTAATCGGCAACGGACAAACCCAGATTAAGCATCGTGCCGTCCCACAGAATGTGGTAATTAAAGGTAGTGACCAGAGAACCCACCCGGCGGAAATACTCCCCAACATTGGGGAAAAGATCCACGATGCGGATCAGGTTCATCAGCAGGAACATCCGCAGCATTTCAAAGCCGCCGTACCATTTCTTTTCCTTCAGACCGAAGCGGTTATGGAATTTGTCGTATAGCGGCACCAGCTCCTCGGATACCACGATCACAAAGCAGTTCATCATACCCCAAAGGATGAAATTGGGGGTGATTCCGTGCCAAATGCCGGTGACCAGCCAAGTGGCGACGGATGCCACATAGACAGGAAGCCGTTTGCCAAAATTGCCGAACTTTTCCCGGGCGGACTTGCTCAGCTTCAGCATAGGCTGGCTGACGGAAATAGGATAGAAGATATAGCTCTTCATCCACTCGCCCAGAGAAATGTGCCATCTGCGCCAGTATTCGGCAATGTTCTTGGAAAAGAACGGACGGACAAAGTTCTCCGTCAGCTTGATGCCGAGAGCCTGAGAAAGACCGATGACCATATCAATGCCGCCGGTGAAATCTCCGTAAATCTGCACTGCGTAAAAGAGCATCAGCAGGAAAAAACCCATACCGGTAAATTCCGGGGCTTTCAGGGCGGCAATGGCCACGGCGATCCGGTCAGCGATCACCAGCTTTTTGAAAAAGCCCCAGAGCATTCTCTGCAGACCGAAAGAAAATTCCTTGCCGTCAAATTTTTTGCCGGCAGTCAGCTGAGGGGCGAGTTCAGAATGTTTACTGATGGGACCCTGAATCAGCTGGGGGAAGTAGGCGGCAAAGAGCAAAAGCTTGAAAGGATTCTTTTCCGCCTTGTCAGTGGTGCGGAAAATATCCACCAGATAGCCCATACTCTGGAACATATAAAAGGAAATGCCCAGGGGCAGACCGATTCGAACAAAAAACGACAGTGCGGTGCCGTCGACCATACCCCGGAACGGCGCAACGGACAAAACCTTGAACAATGCCAGCACGCCAAAGTTAATTACCAGCGCGGCAATGAGGAAGATGCGGTTGCGGCTCTTGGTCTTTGCCTTGACGGCTTTCTTCTCCTCCCGGGAGAGGGTCTGCTTGTTTTCAGCAAGGTAGGCATCCTGCTTTTGCAGGTTTCTGTCCATCAGGAAACCTGCCAGATAGGTGGTTGCCACTGTCAGCAGCAGGAAAATCACATATTCCCAGCCTGCCGTCAGATAGAAGAACATACTTGCAATCAGCAGCCACACCCACCGCGCCCTTTGGGGCAGCAGGTAATTGCCCAAAAGGACAACTGCTGCAAACAGCAGAAAACTTACGGTCGTAATGCCCATCTTATTCGTCCAGCAGCTTTTCGATCAGGGCGTACAGTGCCTTGGCGGAGTTGAAATTCTCGGGGGTCAGCTCCACAGCAGGGATCTGCACATCGTACTCGGCATCCACTTCCGCCACGATGGTCACGATATCAAAGGAATCCAGCACCTTGTTGTCGATCAGACCGGTGGCGGTCTCAAAATCCACCTCGGGGTGCAGCTCATTCAGAATGTTCAGCAATGCTTCCATAGTTTTTCTCCTTTATTTACCGGCGTACAGATTTTTCAGTCCGTTCCGGTCGATTTTTCCGTTGGGGGTGTAGGGCAGCTCGGGCAGCTGCTTGGTCACATTGGGGACCATATACCGGGGCAGCTTGCCCTTGATATAAGAGGTCAGGTCCGCCACGGCAATGTCGCCGGTGTAGAACAGCACGATCTTCTTCTTTTCGTTGTCGAAGATGCAGCAGGCAGAACGCACCTGCGGATGCATATTCACGATGACCTCGATCTCACCCAGCTCGATGCGGTGACCCATGTGCTTGATCTGATAGTCCTTCCGTCCGGCAAATTCCAATTCGCCCCGCTCGTTCCAGCGGCCCAAGTCGCCGGTGCGGTAGATGAGCTCCGGATAGAGACTGTTCAGGGGGTTCTGCACAAAGGCTTCGCTTGTTTTTTCGGGATTGCAGTAGTAGCCCAGCGTCAGACGGGTACCCCGGACGCAAATCTCACCCTGCTGTCCCACGGGTGGGATTTTGTTGTTTTCATCCAGCAGAAGAATTTGGGTATTTTGGAAGGGACGGCCCACGGGCAGGGTCTCGTCCTCGGAAAATTCCCGATCCACCTCGTAATAGCAGCAGATGCCGGTGGTTTCCGTCGGACCGTAGAGGTTGATAAACCGGGCCTGCGGCAGCGCGGCACGCCACAGCTTGAACTGCTTGATGGGGAACACCTCGCTGGCAAAGGCGATGGTGCGCAGATACAGAGGCTTGACGGTCTCAAAGGTGCGGAAGGACGAGATCATCGTCAGAGCGGATACCACCCAGCAGAGGGTGTTGATCTTGTGCTCGTTCAAAAATTCCACCAGCTTGATGGGGAACATAAACAGCTGCTTGGGGATAAGAATCGTAGTTGCGCCGTATTTCAAGGTGGGGATGACTTCCTTCAGGTAGGCATCAAAATACAGCGGTGTCTGGTTGCCGAAAACGGAATTTTCGTCAAATTTCAGCACATCGCACAGATGCTCCACATAGTCAATGACGCTCCGATGGCAGGCCACCACGCCCTTGGGGATGCCGGTGGAGCCGGAGGTGAAGACGATGTAAATGGGGTCAATATCCAGTTGCTTGTCCCGAATGGCGGCAAGGGCGTTTTCGTCGATTTCCCCGGCAGCCAGATCGTCATAGCGGTAGATCTTACCCTGATAATTCAGCTCCTTGGCGATGCTTTCGGTGCTTTCGTCGCAGATCAGCGCGCCCTCGCCCAGCGTTTGAAAAATCAGCTCAATGCGGTGACGGGGCATCTCGTCGTCCAGCGGCACATAGTAGCAGCCGGCGTAGATCGCACCGAAGAAAGCGGCCAGCGTAGTGGGGTGCTTACGCATAAACACCACAATGGGCTTGCCGTAGTAGCCCTCAGCGTGCAGCTTGGAGCCGATAGCGCGGGCCTGCATGTAGACCTCCTGAAAGGTCAAACCCATATTTTCATTGGCAAAGGCAACCTTGTCCGGCTTGACAAGCACCGTTTTCTCCAGATATTCCAAAATATTGGTTTGCATAGCAGTTTCTCCTTTCAATACGGAAAATCCTACAAGTATGTCATTCCGAGGGCCTTTAGGCCCGTGGGAATCTCCCGGTAGGGAGTTTGGTCTTGTACATCCTACCGATGAGCTTTCCTGTCCCAACTGTCAATTGTGCGGAGATTGCCACGTCGCTTCGCTCCTCGCAATGACATTGTTGGTGGTGCTGCGGGCTTTATTTTGTAATCAAGCAATCGTATTCTTTTTTCAGGGGCTTGCCGCAGGACAGTACACTCTGCCGGGCCAGCACCTCCATAGCATCCACGAAACCTGCGCCGATTTGGTGATCCCTTTTAATCAGGCTCAGCTCGGTGCAGCCTAGGATGATGGCTTCCGCGCCCTGCTCTTTCAAATCCTCCGCCGCGGCAAAAAAACGGTCCATTTCCGCAGGAATGCCGGCCTTTACATTTTCAAAAATCAGATGCATCACGCACTTTTGGGCTTCCTTTGAGGGCGCAATGGGGACAAGGCCCTGCTTTTCCAGCTCCCGGTGAAAAATGCCGGAGGAAATCGTGCCGTCGGTGGCCATAATGCCGACCCGCTGTATGCCGTTTTCCTTCAGGTGGGCAACCGTCTCCCGGACACCGTTAATAATCGGCACATCCACGCCCTTTTCCAGCGCGTCCATAAAATAATGGGCGGTGACACAGGGGATGGCAATGCAATCCGCACCCTGCTTTTGCAGCTGCTGCCCGAAGGACAGCATCAGGGGCAGGGGATTTTCCTTTTCATTGTCCAGAATATAGGCGGTGCGGTCAGGAATAAAGGGCATATTGTACACGATCATAGGCAAATGCTGCTGATCGGTGTTTACATCGGTCATATTGATGACCAGTTCCATAAAATGGGCGGTTGCGATGGGGCCGAGGCCGCCGATCACGCCCAGAATTTTTCTGTTTTCCATCGGGCTTTACCTCAGGGCTTGGCAGCCAGAATGGCAGGGTCTGTCCAAGGCAGCTCGCCGGCAGGCAGCGGCTCGGTGGGGGTGGCGGGGTACAGATTGGGGTTGCGGTTGAAGGGATGGCTGTCGATGGCAGCGGAGAAGGCATCCAATTCCGCGTCAGTTACCAGACACAGAGATTTGGACCACACATTGTCAAAGTGATAGTAGCTCTTGCCACCGTCCACGCTGACCAGAAGCCAGTAGTGATGGGTGTTTCCGTCATAGATCTTTTCGCAGTCGATGGTGGGCAGACCCAGCCGCTGGAGCAGCAGCTTTTGGGCGGCAAAGAAGAAGAAGCAGTCGCCCTTGATCACATCCTTGTTGATGAGCTGATAGGCGCACTGAAGCCAATCGGCGGATTCGTGGTCAAAGCCCTTGGGGGCAGAGCCGTAGGTCAGGTGGACGCTGCGGCGGGTCCATACATAGACGGCCTCAGCCTTTTCCCGGTCGGTCATATCGGGGCGGATAAACTGGGCGAGGATGGCATCTGCCTTGGCGTAGATCACTTCCGGGTCCACATAATTCTCAGGCTTGACCTTGACCGTCAGCTTGACGGTGACGGAGGACTTGTTGCCGGAGGCATCGGTGGCGGTATAGGTGACGGAGTACACACCGGGCTTGCTCAAATCCACCTGAGAATTGTCGATACTCAGAGTCGGCTTGGGGTCCAGATCGTCGGTGACGGTCACGCCGCTTTTATAGGAAACCGCATCGCCTGCATAGACTTCCAGATCCTTGGTACCGGAAATCAACGGTGCGGCGGTGTCCACCACCGGGGGAACGGAGGGGACGGAAGAGGGAGCAGACGGCGCAGAGGGCACGGAGGCCTGAGAACTGCCGGGGGTAGTGGGGTCAGCGTAGATAAACTCTTCCAGCACCCAATCGCCTACAACGGGCACCAAAGCAAGTAACGCCACTGCAAACAAAACGAGGGCGATAACGGTAACAGTATTGGAATTTTTGCGGTCTTTTCTCATAACAATATCTCCAAAATGTTCGGACGGAGAGGACAAACGCCCACTCCTGCATTTTATACAATCCTAGCATTTTATTATACCCTTACTCCATATAAAAATCAAGAGATAATTTATGGATTCTGCCCCGGGCAAAGGCATTGCAATTTGCTTGCATCCGTGGTAAAATGATGCTGAATTTGGAAAAAAGGAGGGATTTCCGTGAACAGAAACGAGAACTATATCGGAGTGTTTGATTCCGGTGTGGGCGGCATCAGCGTTTTGCGCCAGCTGAAGAAATTGATGCCCAACGAGCGGTTTTTGTATTACGGAGATTCCGCCAATGCACCCTATGGCTGCCGAAGCACTGCCGAGGTGCAGGCTTTGACCCTTGCCTCCGTGGAAAAAATGATGGAATACGGCTTAAAAGCCTTGGTGATTGCCTGCAATACGGCGACATCTGCTGCCATCCGCGCTCTCCGGGAAAAATACCCCGGTTTTATCATTGTGGGCATCGAACCGGCTCTGAAGCCGGCGGTGGACCAATTCCCCACGGGAAAAATCGGCGTAATGGCTACAGATGTGACCCTGCGGGAGGCAAAATTCAACACCTTGCTGGCGCGCTGCGGTGCAGCTGCCGAGATTGTCAAAATCCCTGCTCCCGGTTTGGTGGAGCTGGTGGAGACGGGCAAGGCCGATTCCGAGGAAATGGTCACTGCCTTGCAAAGTATTTTGGTACCCTATCAGGGGGAGTTGGATGCACTGGTGCTGGGCTGCACCCATTATCCGCTGGCACTGGGGGCGATCCGCAGGGTGCTGGGGCCTCGTATTGTTCTGCTGGACGGCGGCGAAGGTACGGCAAGAGAAACCAGGCGGCGTTTGGCGGAAGCAGAGCTGCTTTTTGCCGGCCCCGGGGAAATTATATGGAAAAACAGTGCGGAAAATGAGGAAATATTGCAGCTGTGCAAGGCACTTTTGGAGCAATAATGCCCACGGCGTATCCCATTGCCTCACTAAAAACAATTTGACGGCGTGAGCAAGAAATCCACTCTACGGAAAGAAGGCAACAAATAATGTACAACGAAAAATGCTATCAGTTAGGCTCTAACCGCTCCTGCATCCGGGAGCTTTTTGAATACGGCTGCCGCCGGGCGGCAGAGGTGGGCCGGGAGAATGTGTACGACTATTCTCTTGGCAATCCCTCCGTGCCTGCACCCGAGGGCGTAAATCAGGCGATCCGGGACATTTTGGCGGACACCGATTCCGTGACGGTCCACGGCTATACCTCCGCGGTGGGCGATATGGCCACACGCAAGGCCATTGCCGATGACCTGAACGGGCGTTACGGCTGTGCCGTCAAGCCGGAAAATCTGTTCATTACCTGCGGTGCGGCTCCCGGTCTGACCGCTGTTTTCCGGGCATTGGCTACGGAAAATGCAGAACTTTTGGCAGTTGCCCCCTTCTTCCCGGAGTACCGCCCCTTCGCTGAGGGTGCCGGGCTGAAATTCCGGGTCGTTCCGGCGGATGAGCCGGATTTCCAGATCAAGCTCTCTGCGCTGGAAAATATGCTCACGCCCAACACCGCCGCCATTATTCTCAACTCCCCCAATAACCCCTCCGGCGTTGTCTACACCCGGGAGACACTGACCAAGCTGGCGGATTTGCTGAATCGCAAGAGTGGCGAGTACGGTCACCCCATCTATCTGGTTGCCGACGAGCCGTACCGGGAATTGACCTACGGCGGCGTGGAGGTCCCCTTCCTGCCGGGCATTTACGATAATACCATCGTGTGTTATTCCTACTCCAAGTCCCTGTCGCTCCCCGGTGAACGCATCGGCTATATCTATGTGCCCGAAGCTGCCGCTGACAGCGCAGCTCTCTATGCCGCCATTGCCGGCAGCGCACGGGTTGCGGGCCATGTGTGCGCCCCCAGCCTGCTGCAGAAGGTCATTGCCCGGTGTGCCGGTTTGCGTCCGGATCTGGAGGCCTATGATCGGAACCGTCGGATGCTCTATGATGAGCTGACCTCTTACGGCTATGAAATGGCCAAGCCGGACGGTGCGTTCTATCTGTTCATCAAGGCCCCCGGTGGGGATTCCGAGGCATTTTCCCAAAAGGCAAAGCTGCAGGATCTGCTGGTGGTGCCGGGTACGGACTTCGGCTGCCCCGGCTATTTCCGGATTTGCTACTGCGTCAGCCCGTCGATGATCGAAAAGAGCCTGCCCGTCTTTAAAAAGCTGATTGAAGAATAAGAAAAAACGACCTGCAGCCGCAGGTCGTTTTTTAGTTGACAGTTGAAAGTGGAAAGTTGACAGTTAACGCATAATGTAACAAGCATGTCATTCCGAGGGAGCAAAGCGACCGCGGGAATCTCCCGGTACAATGCTGTGATATTTCACAATGGGCGGTGAACGCAATATTTTCCAATTGGGCAGGGAAGGTTCATCGGCAGACCGTGTAAGACGAAACACCCTACCGGGAGATTGCCACAGCCCCTTACGGGGCTTCGCAATGACATGTCGGAGGTACGGTGCTTTTTATCGTAGAGGTGAACTGTGTTCGTCCGCGGGCGATTGCAAATCGCCCCTACTGTGTCTAAGGTGCATCGTCAATCTCCGGCAGCAACTCCAAGTGCAATACATATTGCAAAAGTTCCTTTGTCAAATATTCCTTTGTGGCAAAGGCATCCACATCTGCCGGAGCAAATTCGTAATGTTCGCAAGCCTTTGCAAAAGGTTTGCGTGTTTTCGAACCTGAAAATGTGCAATGTCCGCAGAAGATGCGTAAAAATTTCCCCTCACTTAAAATGTAATGTTGCCGGAAATGCCCACAAGTTTTGCAGGTAGTATTGTTCATAAAATGTCACCTCAATTATGTTATAACCTATTTCAGGTTAAAAGTCAATAATCTGTTTCAGGTTAATGTAAAATAAGTGCGAGGTGGTATTATGTACAGACGCATTCGCGATCTTCGGGAAGACCGGGATCTTACCCAGACCCAAATCGCACAAATGCTGGGTATGTCCCAAACCGGCTATTCCAAATATGAAACCGGGGAAAATGACATTCCCACAGCCATTTTAATCAAGTTGGCAGATTTTTATGGAACGACCACAGACTATCTACTGGGCCGAACCGACAAAAAATAACAAACAAAAGCCGATAAGCAGCTGCTTATCGGCTTTTATGCTTGTGTGGGAAGGCTTTAACGCAATGCGTTCTTAATATCACCGATGGTGTACAGCGAGCCGAAGCAGAGAACAACGCCGTCGCTGCCTGCCTTCTCAATCGCCAGCTGCACGCCTTCCGCGATGGCCCCGCAGGGCGTTGCCGTTGCACCCACCCGGCGCAGATGCTCTGCCAGCTCGGTGGCGTCCAGCTTCCGGGGATTGGGAGGCGTGATGCACACAAATTCCTGAATGTAGGGCAGCATAGGCCGGTACATTTCTCCGTAATCCTTGTCTGCCAACACGCCCGTCAGGGCGATGATCTTCCGGTCCGCCAGATAATCCCGGCAATTTTTCACCAGCGCGTCGATGCACTGGGGGTTGTGACCGCCGTCGATGATGAACAGGGGATTTCTGCCCACAATATCAAACCGTCCGGGCCAGGATACATCCCGGATGCCATCCCGGATGTTCTGCTCGGTGATGTGCCAGCCCTTTTCAATCAGGGTATCGGCAATGCTCAGCACAACGGATGCGTTGTGCAGCTGATGGTCGCCCAGCAGGGGCAAAAACAGCTCCTTGCGGCTGCCGCAATCGAAAACCTGACCCTCAAGGGAGTGGGAGCGGAGCTTCAAACTGTCGAAATCTGCCTTTTTCAGGGTCATATTCCGCTCTTTGCAGACCTTTTCAAATACCTCTTCCACACCGGCAGTGCCCCGGTAGACAACCGCCGCACCGCCCTCTTTGAAGATGCCGGCCTTGGTTTCGGCAATTTTCTCCACCGTATCGCCCAGATAGTCGGTGTGATCCAGACCGATATTGGTAATGACGGCAACCTCGGGGACTTCGATCACATTGGTGGAGTCCAGCGCACCGCCCATACCCACTTCCAGAACCACGATATCGCAGCCCTGACGGAGGAAATATTCAAAACCGATGGCAGTAACCAGCTCAAATTCCGTGGGCTTTTCTTCCATCGCCTCGGCAAACTGCTTCACATACTCGGTGATGGCAGCCACATCCTCGTCAGCGATCTGCTCACCGTTTACCTGCATCCGCTCGTTGAAGCGGTAGATATAGGGGGAGGTGTAAAGACCGGTCTTATAGCCGGCTTTTTGCAGGATGGATGCGGTCATTGCCGCGGTTGAACCCTTGCCGTTGGTGCCGGCAATGTGGACAAATTTCAGCTTTTTTTCGGGATTTCCCATCCGGCGAAGCAGCTCCTGTGTCCGGCTCAGACCGGGGATGCTGCCCTTCCAGAAGAAGGAGTGGATATATTCAATAGCCTGCTGTGCGTTCATTTCTTTTCTTCCTTTCCGGTATTCCATAACCCGACGCGCTCCAAAAGCCGGGATTTCAGGAGCAGATATACCACTGCCACATCTGCCACCAGTGTGATGGCAAACTGAACTGCCCGGGTGGACAAATAATAGACAAAGCCTGCGAAAAACGGGCCGTCTTTGTAATACATATAGGCCAGCGTGGCACTTTGATACAGCAGTGAGCCCAGCACTACCGGCAGCAAAAAGGCCACCGTCAGCCGCACAAGGGAGCATTTCTGCCGCAGCCACGGGCTGAGCAATCCGGCAAACACACCGTAGAGAATGGGCGGGATGCAGAAAATGGGGTTGTAGCCGAAGGGGGAAAACAGACAGCCGATAAAATCAGCGGCAAAGCCTACGCAGCCGCCCAGCACCGGTCCGAAGAGCATACCGGCCAGAAAGATGGGCACAGCCTCAATGGAAAAGCGCATGGATTCGTTGGGCATCAGACCGATGAGTCGGGCGAATACCACGCTCAGGGCGGTGAACATGGCGCAATAGGCCAAAGCTTTGGTGGAAATGATTTGTTTTTGCATAAAAAAAGCCTCCTCAAATGGGAGCAACGGCGGCAGTCCGCTCCAATCTCCGGCAAATAAAACTCCCCCACAAAAAGTGGGGGAGTAAATTCACCTTGGAGACTCAGCGAGCGGTTGCGTTTCAGCCGACCGATTGCCCGACCGAGTATCGCTCTCATAAAGGAGAAGATCCATTATGGGCAGCGGGTGCGAGATCCTCATCGCGGCAAAATGCCTTCGTCCGCCAGACAACTCCCCATTTTGGCGGCACTTCACGCGAGGGTCTCTACTCTGTTCGGGCCTATCATACACCAAAAGCGGAGAAAAGTAAATAGGAAATTTTGAATTATTGATAAATTTTTATCGAAAGAGTTCCGCCTGCATTAACCGCCTTTACCGGTTACCACATATTCGCATCCGGTGACAACACCGTTTTCGTCAAACCGAATCAAAAAGTGTTCCTCATTATAGGTTCCCAGATAGCCCACGCGCTTGGGCTTGATGATATAGATACCTGACCGGTAATGCCCGGTGGTCTCCCATTTGGTGGAGCGGTCAAATTCCCCGTAGCGGGCGATGATCTGATCTTCGGTACGGCCGATATAATCCTCTTCATCGTAGGAGAAAAACACTTTACATCCGGTAAGGATGCTTGCAAGGAGCAGGAACACCAAAGCGATCAAAAGAAAAGATTTCATACGCATACCTCATGCGATTTTAATATATCTTGTTCAATTTCGGCAGTTTTGACAGCAGTCGTTCTCCTTCTGTGCCGCTGCAGATATAATATGTGCGGCGGACGGTGCGCCCATCCTTCAACTGATAAACGATGGTGATACACTGATGGACACAGGTTTTGCCGCAATCTCCGTTACAGGGGTGATCCACCGCCCACTGATGCACCGCCAGCAGAGCCTGCACATCTTCTTCCTCACACTCGCCGGTGTAGCGGTTGTAGTTGAGGGTATAGGTCACCGTTTCAATATCCTCTGCCTCCGGCACATAGCTGACAATGCCCAGCACATCCGTCTTTACGCCCACCAGACCGATCACCGTCACCAGCGTGATGGCAGCCAGCTGAATGAAGGCCTTTTTGTGGAATACCCGGATGGTCCGCGCCAGCAGCATCTTGCCGGTGAAGAAGCCGGCAATCAGACCCACGATCAGGGGGATGGCATAGTCATTGGTGCCAAAGATGAAAATACCGCTGAAAATGGGCAGAAATGCACCGGCACACAGGGTATAAAGTGCGAGGAAAATGGGAGAGAGCCACTTGGCGGCAATGAAGGAGCCGGCACTTTCCAGCTTCCGGCGGCGGTAGAACAGCCACCCGGCGGCCAGCAGAGCGATGCCCAAGGCACCGATGATGAAAAGATAGCCCCAGCCATCGCTGCCAAAGCCCTTGAAGACCCACGGTGAAGCGGGGTTTGCCCGTTCAATTTTGAAATATTCCCATCCGTTGGCCAGCGTTGCCACCGGGCAGAACAGCAGAAATTTGTCCACCGTAAGCTCCACGCCGTACATCATCGGGACGATCACTGTCTGCAAAAACCAGTAGATCACCAAAGAGAAGAAATTCAGAATGCCGTACACCGCTGTCATCGCCAGACGGCTGCCGGTGCAAACGGCACTGAGCACGCCCACACCGAAGAAGAACAGGTATTGCAGCGTGATCACTGCCAGCCAGACGAGGCAGAGATACCACAGATTTCCCAGATAGCCCATCATCAGCACAGCAGTGACCAGATTGGGCACGAAGGAGAAGAGCATTCCTGCGCATACATGGCTGACAAACCGTGCGGTTCGGGTGGCAGGCATGGCGTGGATGCCATAGCACAGCCGGGCATTGAACAGATCGCCGAACAGCAGCTGGGCAACCAGTATGGCATAGAGCAGGTTGCCGATGGCCCAGCCGGCCAGCGAGTCATTCAGCTGATAGCCCAGACGGTACGGTGCGGAAACCAGCGGCAGCATGATCAGCAGCATCAGCACCGTATACAGCACCCAGATGGGCCAGAATCGGGTGATGTCCTTGCGGAATGTGGCCTTATCAAAGAACGATGTTCTTAACTTCATAGTTCACACCTCCCAGTTCGTAGATAAAAATCTCTTCCAGCGACAGGGGCAGCAGATCGTAGTAAGCAGGATTTGCCGCCTGCAAAAGCGACTCCACTTCTTCCGTTGTTCCCCGGACGATCAGGGTTTTGAGCCGCCCGGACTGGCTTTCGTGGAGGATTTCCAGATTTTCCGGGGTATCGCCCACCAGCTGCAGCTTCAGGGTATTGCCCTGCATATCCGCAAGGGATCGCTCAATGAGCATTTTGCCGTGGTCCATAATGCCAACATGGTCACAGATATCCTCCAGCTCCCGGAGGTTGTGGGAGGAAATCAGCACCGTTGTGCCCCGCTGGCTCACATCGGAGAGAATCAGATTCCACACCTGCCGGCGCATTACCGGGTCCAGACCGTCCACAGGTTCGTCCAGAATCAGCACATCCGGGCGGATGCACAGGGTCAGCTGAAAGGCCGCCTGCTTTTGCATACCCTTGGAGAACCGCCGCAGCTGCCCCTTCAGCGGCAGCTTGAATATTTCGGTCAGGGCGTCGAAAAGGGTGTCGTCGAAGGTTTTGTAAACAGAGCGGTAATACCGGCGCATTTCCTCCAAGGATGCAGAGGGGAAGAAGAAAATTTCGTCGGGGATGTAGCCGATGCGCATTTTTTGGGCCTCGTTTTCGTAGATCGGCTGCCCTTCCATCAGGATTTCTCCGGCGTCCGGGCGGTACACGCCCACAAGGTGACGGATTGCGGTGCTTTTGCCGGCACCGTTGGGGCCGACGAGACCGTAAACAGAGCCTTTGGGGACGGTCATTGTCAGGCCATCCAAGGCCTTGAAATTGCCGAAGGTCTTGGTCAGGTTCTTGATTTCAAGCATTTTTGTTCCCTCCTTCTGACAGGTAGCGGATGATTTCCTCGGTTCCGATGCCCAGCCGTGCGAATTTTAACCGCAGTGCCTCCAATTCCTCCCATGCTGCAGCGGTCTGCACCCGGGCGGCGGCAGGCAGGGGCGCGACAAAGCTGCCCTTGCCGGGGACGGACGCGATCCAGCCCTCGTCTTCCAGAATGGCATAGGAACGCTGGATGGTGTTGGGATTGATGGTCAGCTGCACCGCCAGCTCCCGCACCGAGGGCAGGCGGTCGCCCTCCTGCAGCACGCCCGTGAGAATCTGCTCTTTGATGGAGTCGCACAGCTGGGTGTAGATGGGACGGGCGTCCCGGTAGTCAAGTACAAACAAGACAATTCCTCCTTTAACTGTACTAACTGTTCTAGTACAGTTAGAATAGCATACGGATTTTATCTTGTCAAGAGGAAATTTGTAAAAGATGTCATTGCGACGATGATACGGTAGGGTGCAGCGGTGATATTACCTGCAATAATATACAATAATTAAGAAAAACTTAAAAAAGTACTAGCCATTCAGGGGAAAATCGTGTAGAATAATAGAAAATTACGGAGAGGAGGGGTTGTATGCCCGGAATTTATGCACACTATCGGATGGGCGTGGAGCTGCTGCCCACTCTGCCCGGTGATACCGCCCGGACCATTTCCCGGTTCCGCAGGCTGTTTGAGGTCGGCCTGCACGGACCGGATATGTTCTTCTATTACAACCCCGTTCTGCCCACATCTGTGGGTGCGCTTGGTTCAAAATTCCACGCGCAGGATGGCAAAACCTTTTTTCTCCGGATTTGTCGGCTGACCCGCATGGAACGGTCCGAAGCGGCCCAATCCTACCTTTACGGCGTGCTGTGTCACTATGTGCTGGATTCGGTGCTACACCCCTTTGTCAACGAAAAAGCAAAGGAGCTCGGAATCCCTCACGGGGAAATCGAAGCGGAATTTGACCGCTTTTTGCTGGAAAAGGACGGAAAAAACCCTCCGGAATCCCAAGACCTCAGCGGTCATCTCAAGCTGACCCCCGGCGAGTGTGCCACGGTTGCCAAGTTCTATCCTCCCGCCACGGCCCGACAGGTGCAGGATAGCTTGCGCAATATGGCCGCTGCCGTAAAGCTCTTTGCCGTTCCCGAGGGTGCCCGTCGGACGGTGCTGCGCACCGGTATGCAGGCGGTCAAGCTGCCGGCACGGCATTTGCTGATGACCACCGGCGAAAATATGCGCTGCAGCGCACTGGATGAACCGCTTTTTGCGCTGTATACCCAGGCACTGGAAGAATTTCCCGAGCTGCTCCGGCAGGTGCAGGCCAACCTGACCTACAACGGCGGCTTCGATGAGAAATTCGACAAAATTTTTGGATAAAAGTGAGAGAAGAGAATGAAAAAAGAGAAACTTTCCCCCTTGGAGAAAAGCTGGATTTTGTACGATGTGGGTAACTCCGCCTTCGTGCTGCTGTGCTCCACATTGCTCCCCATCTTCTTCAATGCGCTGGCAACCGCCGGCGGACTGAGCGAGGATCTGTATCTGTCCTACTGGAGCTATGCTGGCTCCATCGCAACGGTTTTGGTGGCCGTTATCGGACCCATCTGCGGTTCTATGGCGGACCAGAAGGGCTTTAAAAAGACCTTTTTCGTCATCTGCCTTGCGCTGGGCGCACTGGGCTGCCTGAGCTTAGGTCTTGCCGGGACTTGGTTGGCATTTTTGATTATTTTCATCATTGCCAAGGTCGGCTTCTCCTCCAGCTTGGTGTTCTATGACTCCATGCTGCCCGAGGTCGCGCCCGAGGAGCGGGTGGACAAGGTTTCCTCCATGGGCTATGCCTACGGCTACATCGGCTCTGTGATTCCCTTTGTGCTGTGTCTTGCGCTGGTGCTGGGCTATGAGACGATCGGTATCTCTCAGACGACCGCAATGATGATCGCCTTCGCGCTGACCTCCGTATGGTGGATCGTATGCTCCGTTCCCCTGCTGATCCGCTACAAGCAGACCGCCTATGTGGATCGCAAGCGCAATCCGCTGGTCGATGCCTTCGGCGATCTGGGCCGCACTTTGAAGCACGCCGTCCAGCATCCCAATATTTTGCTGTATCTGGTGGCATTTTTCTTCTTTATCAACGGTGTTTACACCATTATTGATATGGCAACTGCCTACGGCACAGCCCTCGGTCTGGATACCACCGGACTTTTGCTGGCTCTGCTGCTGACGCAGGTGGTGGCATTCCCCTTTGCCATTTTGTTCGGACGGCTGGCTGCCAAATTCTCTGCCGGCAAGCTGATCAAGATCTGCATCATTTCCTATGCTTTGATTATTCTGTTTGCGGTGTTTCTGGTTGCCCAGTGGCAGTTCTGGCTGCTGGCGGTACTGGTGGGTATGTTCCAGGGCGGTGTGCAGGCACTGAGCCGGAGCTATCTGGCAAAGATCATTCCTGCCGAGCGCAGCGGTTCCTATTTCGGACTGATGGACATCTGCGGCAAGGGCGCATCGTTCTTGGGTATGCTTCTGGTGGGTGTGGTGAATGAGGCACTCATCGGCGTGGAGCTGAACATCTTCGGCATTACCCTGACCAACGCCAATCTGGCGGTCAGCACATTGCTGATTTTGATGGTTGTGGGCTTTGTGCTGTTCTGCAAGGCAGATAAGCTGAATCAAAAGTGATTTTTAGAGAGCAGGGTCGCAAGACCCTGCTTTTTCAACTACAAGTTGTGGATTTTTCTACTTCTGCGGCATTGATAAATGAGAACAAGCGTGTTATAATGTGCGAAGTTATGTATGAATTGAGGTGAGAAGTATGATATTCGGCAAGCACATCAACCGTTACTATCTCCGGTTCGCACCGGTGCTGCTGTGCGGTTTGCTGGCGTTGATCGCGGTGGACTATCTGCAGCTGATTATTCCCAATCTGTATCAGATGGTAATCAACGGCATTAACGACGGTTATGTAACGGTGGATGGGGTAGAATACAGCTTTGATATGACCTTTTTGGTAGAGAAGATCTGTTTCCCTATGCTGGCGGTTATTATGTGTATGGTTGCCGGACGGTTTTTGTGGCGGATTTGTTTCTTCTCCTCGGGTATCCGGGCGGAGGAGGATCTGCGCAATCGGATGTTCAACCACAGCAAGGAGCTGAGTCAGGAATTTTACCACAAGAACAATGTGGGCAACCTGATGAGCCTTTATACCAACGATCTGGATACCTTTCAGGAGTGCTACTCTTGGGGCATTATGGAGTTTTTTGATGCGACTTTTCTGGGTACGCTGGCCATTATCAAGATGTGGAATATGGATCCGCTGCTCACCGGACTTTCCCTGATCCCCATGGCCTTTTTGATGGCTTCCAGTATTGTGGTGGGCAATTATATGACCAAGAAATGGGATGCCCGGCAGGAGGCTTTCTCCAAAATGTCGGATTTTTCCCAGGAAAGCTTTTCCGGTATTGCGGTCATCAAGGCCTTTGTAAAAGAAGGCAAGGAGCTTTGGGCCTTTAAGAAGCTGAGCAAGGAAAACGAGGATGCCAATATCGATTTTACCAAGTCCTCGGTGCTGTTCCGTATTCTGGTGATGAGCTTCGTGGAGAGCGTTATCTGCATCATTTTGGGCTACGGCGGCTATCTGGTATATAAGGGCGATTTCAATGCCGGCGAGCTGATGGAGTTTATCGGCTATTTCAATGCGATTATCTGGCCGGTGATGGCGGTGGCGGATCTGATCGATATGACCTCCCGGGGTCGTGCCTCCGTCAAGCGCATCGGCGAGCTTCTGGATGCCAAGCAGGATATGGTGGATGCACCCGATGTAAAGCCGCTGAAGGATATCAAGGGTGACATCGAGTTTAAGAATCTTACCTTCCGGTATCCCGACGGAGAGTTTGACGCCCTGAAAAATGTGAGCTTTACCGTCAAAGCCGGCGAAAGCATCGGCTTGGTGGGTCGCACAGGTGCCGGCAAGACCACGCTGGTGGATTTGATCCTGCGTACCTACAATGTGCCCGACGGCACGATTTTTATCGACGGGCACGATGTGAACACCGTTCCCATCAAGGATGTGCGTGCCGGCTGTGCCTATGTGCCTCAGGACAATTTCCTGTTTTCCGACACCATCACCAACAACATCGGCTTTGCCATGGACGATATTCTGATCGAAGAGGTCTGCGGTGCGGCGGTTCTGGCGGATGTGGACAGCAATATCCGGGAATTTGCCAATGACTATGAAACGGTGCTGGGTGAGCGTGGTGTGACCGTATCCGGCGGTCAGAAGCAGAGAATTTCCATCGCCCGGGCACTGGTGAAAAATGCCCCCATCCTGATTCTGGATGACTCCGTTTCTGCGGTGGATACCAAGACCGAACGGACCATTCTCACCAATCTGCGCAATTCCCGTGCCGGTCGGACCACCATTTTGATCGCCCACCGGATTTCCACCATCGAGCAGATGGACAAGGTGCTGTTTATTGAGGACGGCACGGTAGCTGCCTTCGGTCCTCACAAGGAGCTGTACGAAAGCTGCGCAGCCTACCGGAAAATGGTGGAGCTGCAGCGGCTGGAGGAGGAAGGAGGGAATGCAAATGGCTGAGTTTACGCCTGTGTTGGTGCTGTTTGCCATCATTGCTGTTTTGATGACCTCTTTCGGCACCGCTTATTTCCTGCTTCGCAACAAGCTGAAGAAGACTGAGCACACCCGCAATGTTTCCGATAAGGTGCTGATTAAGCGTCTTCTGGGTTACGCCAAGCCCTATGCCGGCACCTTTGTGCTGGTGCTGGTGATTATGCTGGTTTCCGTCGCCTATGACATTCTTTCTCCCATCCTTGTAGGTGATATGGAGGAAATGATCAAGGAAAAATTTGAGCTGAATGATCTGCTGATAAAGGTAGGTCTGTATGCCGGTATTCTGATCGTTTCCATGGTCAGTATGTACCTGCAGACCATGATGCTGCAAAAGGTTGGTCAGAAAATTCTGTCCGACCTGCGTGAGGATGTTTTTTCCCATATTGAAAAGCTCTCCCACGCTCAGCTCAACGAGATTCCCGTGGGTAAGCTGGTGACCCGTGTTACCAACGATACCAACGGCATCTGCAATCTGTTTACCAATGTGCTGGTTACCTTTGTGAAGAACTGTATGGTGCTGGTGGGTGTGTTTGCGGCAATGCTGTTTGAAAACATTGCAATGACCCTGATTGTTGCCTGCGTGATTCCCATAGTGTTCATCTTTACGGCCATTTTCCAGAGCTTCTCCCGCAATGCCCACCGGAATGTGACCGATTGCCGCACAGAGCTGAACACCTTCCTTTCCGAAAACCTCTCCGGCATCAAAATTACCCAGATTTTCAACCGGGAAGATAAGAAAATGGAAGAATTTTTGGAGCGGAGCACTGCCCTGCGCAAGGCCAAGAGCCAGCGGATGCTGGTGTACGGCTTCTTCCGTCCCTCTGTGTACCTGCTGCACATCGGCTGCGTGATGTGTCTGTTCTACTTCGGCAGCCGGGGCTATCTGGAAAATACGGAATTTCTGGGGCAGACCATCACCAGCGGTACAATTGTTACCTTCTATCTGTTTTCCAGCAAGTTCTTCAATCCCATTCAGACCCTTTCCGAGCATTTTGATGTGATGCAATCGGCCTTCGCCTCCGCGGAAAAGATCTTCACCATTTTGGATATGGTGCCCCAGGTGGTGGATGAGCCGGATGCCATCGAGCTTCCGGAAATCAAGGGCGAAATTGAATTCAAGGATGTCTGGTTTGCCTACAAGCCGGATGAATGGGTACTGCAGGGCGTCTCCTTCCACATTGCGCCCCGGCAGACGGTGGCCTTTGTAGGCTCCACCGGTTCCGGCAAGACCACGATTCTGAGCCTGATTTGCCGCAATTACGACATTCAGAAGGGCCAGATCCTGATTGACGGCATTGATATTAAGAAAATCAAAATTTCTTCTCTGCGCCGCCATTTCGGGCAGATGCTGCAGGATGTGTTCATCTTCTCCGGCGATATCCGCAGCAACATTTTGCTGCGCAAGGAAGGCGTCAGCGATGAAGAGGTGATGGAGGCCTGCCGGTATGTGAATGCGGATTCCTTCATCAACCGTCTGGAAAAGGGCTTGGATGAGCCGGTACGGGAGCGGGGCAATAACTTCTCCGCCGGTCAGCGGCAGCTGCTTTCCTTTGCCCGGACCATCGTCCACAAGCCCAGCGTGATGATTCTGGACGAGGCAACTGCCAACATTGATACGGAAACGGAGCTGCTGATTCAGGACTCTCTGGAGCGAATGAAGAACATCGGCACCATGCTGATCGTTGCCCACCGGCTGTCCACCATCCAGCACGCGGATAATATCATCCTGCTGTCCCACGGCAAGATCATCGAGCAGGGCAACCATCAGGAGCTGCTGCACCTGAAGGGTAAGTATTATAACCTCTATACCCTGCAGTACAGTAAGCAGCAACTGGAAGGAAAATAACAAAAACGGCACCGAAAGGTGCCGTTTTTAGTTGATAGCGGAAAGCTAAAAAGTAGAATGTATCAGTAATGTCATTGCGAAGACCCAAAGGGGCTGTGGCAATCCGCCTATAACCCTCTCCCGGGGAGAGGGTGGCCGAACAAAGTGAGGTCAGGAGAGGAATGGCGGCAGGAACAGCATAGGAATAGGCCTATACAACGGCCACAATCCTACATTACTGCCCGTGTTCCTCTTCCGTCACCGCCTTTCGGCGGCGACACCTTCCCCCCGGGGGAAGGTCAGGTGGTTGCCAGACCGTCTACCTGCAGCACTACGCCGGAAATATAGCTTGCCTCGTCGGATGCGAGGAACAAAAAGGCGTTGGCAATATCCTCCGGCTGTCCCAATCTGCCCAGCGGAATCCGGGCAATCAGGGGCGCAATGACCTCCTTGGGCACTGCCTTCATCATATCGGTTTCCGTGATGCCCGGGGCAACCGCGTTAACACGAATACCCTTGGGCCCCAGCTCCCGTGCCAGTGCCCGGGTCATACCGTTGACGGCAAATTTTGAGGTGGGGTAGGCCATACCTGCGCTCTGAGCATAGATGCTGACCATGGAGGATGTGTTAAGAATCACACCGCTTCCCTGGGCTGTCATGGCATCCGTCACCGCCCGGGCGCAGTTGTAAAGCCCCTTCACATTCAGCTCCATCACCTTGTCGAACAATTCTTCGGTGTAGTTTTCAAAGGGGGTGCTTTCGGAAATGCCGGCGTTGTTCACCAGAATGTCAATGCGCCCGTAATTTTCCAGCACCCGGTCGAAAGCAGTCTTTACTTCGGAAAAATTTCCCAGATTCGGCCAGATGCCCTCAATTTTGCTGTGGGGAAATTCTGCCTGCAGAGCATTCACCGCCTTTTGGACGGTCTCCTCACGGCTGCCTGTCAGAATGACGGCTGCGCCCTCCCGCAAAAAGGTGCGGACGGTCTCAAAGCCAATGCCCCGGCTTCCGCCGGTAACGATGGCAACTTTATTCTTTAATCTCATAGAAAATACCTCCTGTTTGGTTTGTAAGCATAGTTTACCACCAAACGGGAGGTTATTCTGTAACTTTGTCACATTTTACGCAAGTAGGGCAGCAGTTCGCCCGCATTGTTGAGCACCAGATGGGGCTTGTCGGGAGATTCTGCCAAGGTCTGCAATGTGGATTCACCGGAGAGCACCAGAATCGTATTTGCTCCGGCATTCAGACCGGATTTCACATCCGTATAGATCCGGTCACCGATGACAGTGGTCTGCTCCTTCGTGCAGCCCCATTTTGCCATAGCCAGCTGGGGCATCAGCGCGCTGGGTTTGCCGATGACGATGGGCTCCCGACCGGTGGCATTCTTGATGCCGATGCACACACTGCCGCAATCCGGCACGCTGCCGAATTCCGTGGGGCAGACCAAGTCCGGGTTGGTGGCAATGTAGGGAATGTCCTTTTTTGTCAGCAGGATTTTTGATACATCCCACAGCTTTTGAAAGGTCAGCTCCGTGTCAAAGCCCATCACCACGCACTGGACTTCGTCAATATTCGTGGTGGTTTCAAAGCCCTCGCTCTCCAATTCCGCAATGAGGGATTTTGTGCCGCACACATAGAGTTTTTTTCCGGCGTGATGCTGCTTCAGATAGTAGGCGGTTGCCTGAGAGGAGGTCATAAAATCCTCACGGGTGGCGGAAATTCCCATTTTTTCCAGCTTTTTTACATAATCCGCCACGCTTTTGGAGGAGTTGTTGGTCATAAACAGATATTTCCCCCCGGTTTCGGTGATCCGGTGGAGCAACTCAACGGTGAAATCATACAGCCGGTCGCCTAAGTACAGCGTGCCGTCCATATCAAAAAGGTACAGCTTTGTTTTTTGCACAAGTTCCTGCATTTTAATCTACCTTTCCGGTTGCGATGATGTTTGTGCCCAGCACATCGGCAGCGATGACTGTGCCGATGGCCACGGGCGCAGCTACGGAAAGCTGCCGCAGCAGAGCCATCACTTCCAGCATTTTCTCTTTGGGGATGGGGTTTTCCGTTTTGACGGGGAGCATGGTATCCCTGCGGTTGCCTATGCGAACGGTGGCGGTGACGGTGCGTACCGGATTGGTGCATTCGTCAATGGCGTATTTTTCGCCCCGGGGGCAGAAATTGCCGGAAACGGTCAGCTCCGGGGTGACTTCCAGCGCACATCCTCTGGGACAGAGGATGCAGGTCAGTTTTTTATTCATTGTACATCCTCCAGACTGACAGTGATGATTTCTCCGGCCTTTTTCAGCATATCAGCACTCAGGGGCAGCTTTTCCATCTCACCGGGGGCAACCTTGCGCCGCTTAAAGCTTGCCAGTACGGTATCTCCGGAGGATACCACCAGACGCACATTGCTTCTGGGCTCGCTGACCCGGAGGAACAGCGCACCGTCCCGTTCTTTGCAAATACGCTGGGGCAGCACATACCGTACGCCCGTGCCGGGCTTTGTTTCGGCAAAGTCGTCGGCGATTTCCTCGCCCAGCACCAGCTGCGCTGCGGCAATGCCGGCACGCTCCGCTTCCTCAGATACATAGTCCACCAGATCGTGCACATGCAGCACATTGCCGCAGGCAAAAATGCCGGGAACAGAGGTCTGGCAGCGGTCATCCACCATTGCGCCGCCGGTGATGGGATCCATCAGAATACCGGCACCCCGTGTCAGCTCGTTTTCCGGGATCAGACCCACGGACAGCAGCAGGGTGTCGCAGGGAATGTAGCGGCTGGTTTCAGGCTTGATCTGCCGATTTTCGTCCACTTGGGCGATAGTCACGCCCTCGATATGCTTGGTGCCGTGGATTTGTGCCACGGTGGTGCTCAAATAAAGGGGAATGGAGAAATCCTCCAGACATTGCACAATGTTCCGGGTCAGACC